>NZ_JBLXDN010000015.1:0-104703 GCF_048264025.1 Nitrincola sp. | reverse complement strand
ATCGCTGACAGCTTCAATGGTTTGCGGGGTCATGACTTTCATAGTTGTTCTCCAGATGTATGCAGGTTGTGACCAGATCTCATTCGTTCAGGCTGCGCCGACCACCATGGCGGTCATATGTATTATTCCTTGGCTTAATACCTAGATATCACTGAAATGATGTCATAGGGGCGCAGTGCTTAGAGGATTTCCGAACTGACGCCAGGCAAGCAGAGTGGATGCCTTGAAGCCGAGATGCATTAATCTAAGCTCAATCTCTGCATTATTTCATATAGATCTGCGACTTTACCCTGAGTCATCACGTCCATAGCGCTACGGCCATCAAAGAAAGGGGCGCTGTTTGGCTTCTTTACCCACCTATAGACAGAAGCCGGATCTGAAAACTGTGTTCTCAGCAGTGCATGGATATTGAGCAGATATGAAAGTCTTTCCATGGTATCCAGTGAAATATCTATCGTAACTGGGTCGCGTAGGTAATCGTCAAATACGGCTTCGGTTTCAACTCCCAGCAGTGCCATCTGCTCCTCTGTGGTGCACCCCCATTTTTCTAATATGTTTAACACTGCTAGCAATGCGGCATGACGCTGTTGCTGGGGTATGTGGCTGTTAGCTGTAAATGTTGATTCACTCATGGCTCTTGCTCTTCAAAGTGGCCTTCCCCCTGAATTGGATCCAATCAGCTGGATGAGCCGGGTGGGAGTTCGTGAACGATGAACCAGTTTTAACTTGGTCCCGCTGCAAAGGTGTTTGGTAAGCAAGAGTCTGGTTGATATACCGAAAAAATAGGTGGAATACCTGCTTCAATGCCAACCATCCTTCTATGGCAGCAAAGTGGATTGAGCCGTGCTTAACGCTGCGCCAGACTTTGTCCCACGAATATGTTGTCATATTAGCAACCTTTGCAGATCATGGTCAGAGTTCTGTGCTCTTAGAGAGCGTTTGTAAACACCACTGTCATTTAACAGTGCGCTCTGATCAGTGTTGAAAAAGTCTGGGTTTCCGATTTTTGCTCATCACCGTGTAGGTACTTCTGACTGCCGTATGAAGTGCTGCCCTGTGCGGGGTCAAACATTGTCAAAAGCCGCAATTACATCCTTAATGTTGAGAAACATGCGGTCCTCCTCACCATCAAAGTACTGAAAACCGAACTTCTCGTAGAATGAACAACGACCGCACTCATCACTGGGCTATCAGACCCCTCTGGAGTTCGCATCTGCGTTCCGGCAGCAGGAAATAGACTCAACAACCAACAACATTACTAGAAGCCGGTTGGATTAAATGCCGAGGGCAGGTCAGGGCTACCTAGAAGTGAATCGATATGCCCGAACGGGTCTGCCATGATTTACTTGAGTCCTCGTGATTTTTTCGCTGTTCCCTGAAGCTGCATGATCGATAGTCACCCTATAGCTCATGCTGGATTTCATCCAAAGTGAGACACCCTTTTCCCCCAAATATTGCTTCCGTGCCACACTTACCTTCAAATTGGTATGCTGCGCTGGTGCCGCTCGATAGCCTCGATCATGGATTGGGTCAGGGGCAAGTGCGCTTTTTCTTTCGCCCAAACTTCATTGAAGCCTGCAACGGTTTCCTTGGCTATTTCCAACACCCACTTTTCCGGCAACATGGCTTTCGCGGCCAAGTGTGATAACTCATCTAACGTGAAGTCGCTGAACTTTTTACTGCGGCTGACCTTTAGGGCCGCGCTATCATCGGGGATATAGGGTACGGTCGAAACAAAGTCATACGCGGGGGCAATCGATGCTGTGTGCTTATCTTTGTATATCACCGACCAATTTTTCAGGTGCATATCCGCATTGCCTATGAGCGTATTGAAGACCAATCGGCGGGTAAATTCGGCAATGTCTTCATCTTGACCTTCTATGCCCAGCACCTGAGCAATATTACGCATACTGGCTTTTTGGTACTTGTCGTGAGGGTATACGCCAAACACCTGGGCAAAGTCCTCAATATGTATGGCACGGCCATCCGCACGATCAAAACGCTTGATCACAAAGGCACTTTCACCAAACTGTCCGATCCCTTCCGGGATATTGGCAATCTGATTAATCGGCAGCAGCTGGGTCTCTGGCACATCGATTCCCAGCATACGTGCCAATTCCATCATCGAATATTCATTTTCGGGTACAGCTTCGAATCGAGACGACGGCAATTTCACGATCCATGAGCCGCCCTGACCTGTTGCCGGGATCGTTAAACCACCCTTTGTCTGTTGCACGGCGGAAAATTTCAACTGCACACCCGCTAATGAAAAGCGCATGGGTGCCTCACGTTTCGGATCACCTTGCGTTTCGTTGTGATAATTTGGTGGGAGCACTTCACCATTGGCTGGCTCTACTGTGATCGCACCTGGCAAGTCTTGTCCGAGTGCCCACAATAGAAAAAATTCCCGAGCCGGGTTCACGCCTGCACGCTCTGCCAAGTAGTGGCGCATCCTTTCTTCTGGCAGTAGATTAGAGAAAAATGGAAGCAATCGGGTTTGGGTTGGTTTGAAATCAGTCAGCAAGCCGCCCAGCGAATCTTTAAAGCCAAGCCCTAACACCGGTCGCGATTCATCATTGATGTAGCCATCTGTAAAAGCAAATAGCGTTCTGTCATGACCCACGTTGGTGATCGTGCCGACAATTTCGCCGTGCAGCAAAACATTCAGAGTGGACACAAGGTTAGTCATCGTCTTCCTCATCTAAAAGGTAGGCTGGCGACACGTGCTCACCTTCAACGTGATTACCGCTACTGCTTCTAATGATCGACTGTATCGCAGGAACAGACTTTTTAGGCGCAACCAATAACTCTAGGTCGAGCACACGGGCGAGTGCAATCAAACTGGACACACGTAGATCAACACTCCCTGACTCGATTTTCGAGATATGGCTTTGTGGCACCCCCGAGCGCGCACTCAGCTCCCGTTGGCTCAACCCTTTACGTACCCGTGCTTCTCGAAGGCTCGCCACTATCGGCTCAGTTATATAGCTCATTTTGATATGCCATAACGCATCACTAATGTCATGATATATATAATAGCATATCAAATTACTTGCAGGATCTAGAAATCCTCATCCGACTGGATCAGCTGCTGGTCCTGCACAATGGACATGAACAGGTTGACGAAGGCCGGTTTTCCTTACTGGCTCTAGCAAAATCTCAGCCAGTCTCTGATCGATGTCAGCGAGTTCATCATTCACTAAGGCAATTACCTTATTGGTCTCGAAAAGTCTGTTATGAGAATCCCCGAGAGTATTCAAACAAGTCCCACACGTCCTTTAGAGCTAAGCGGGACGGTAGATTAAGCAGCTGTATATTGCGGTGGGTCGGCAATGGTTCGTGCATCGGAGGTCCGTATTTGCGGTTCCGGCAATGCAAAAAATAGCCGTACACGTCTTGAGTGAGCGAGTCCATCGATATCACCTTCAGTTCACCGACCTGGTATGTTAACAAGCATACCGAAAGGGGTTACACGGCTACGCATAGGCAGGCACGGGGTCTTTGTCGAAGGCTGGATTGAGAGGCGGTCCATTCTATTAACCACTGTGCGCTCTGTACCAATGACTTCCTCGATCTCAACAAAGTGGAGTGGATGGCGAACGAAGATCAAAGCGTAAGGCGACGATGCTGGGGACGCCTTCATCCAGAGGCGTCGACCTATGATTTGGCCCTTTCAAGGAAAGTTACTAGTAGAAGCTCAAGGCTTACCAGAAACAGGAGGATGATTAATCAAGATGCACAAAGGGCTTTCCTACGGCGATGCCCCACTGTATCAAATTGCGTCTGTGCGACAGGGAAAGCAGGTCCTGATACTTGCGTCTTTGGAATCTTCATTGAGTTTCAGACAAGCATAATAAAGGCCGGGGTTCCGCAAGAGGGTGGCATCCCATATGCATCTCTAGTTGACTGATAGACCTGCAACTACTGCTGTATATGCGCACAGTTTGGTGAAACAGAAGTGGTTTTTCATGCATACATTGAATCCAAAGACTCACAGCAGAATCCATCCACTCAGAGGCGATGGTAGGTTAATGTCTGCCGGAATACAGTCGCGGGTGAGTACCAAGGGGGAGAGCTGATAGTTGTACCACGACTTCTGGGGCACTTCGGTCCAGTTAACACCTCCGCGAGCATGGGCTTTGTCTGCCTGAACTCTTGATTGGTGCTTGTATGTTCTACAGAGTTTATTAAGTTTATCAGAAGTACATAAACTGCCTAATTTGGATAGAAATTTGACATCCTCCACCCCCTTCGCGCATCGCGCCTCAGGAGGTGGATTCCCTTTAGAGGGTGCCAACTGATTGCTCAGGTGGCAGGTTCCTACTGCTGACCGCTAATGCGGTTCACTTCACAGGCGATCCGGGCGTAGTCCCGCCCTTCCTCGGATTTCGATTCCCCGAGCCAGAATATTCAGGCTGCCAACCACATCGGCTTTGTTTTCGTACCCACAGTCGATACAGACAAACGCGGATTGCGTGAGTCGGTTCAACGGCGAAACCTTGCCACATTTTGGGCAGGTTTGACTGGTGTGATGCGCCGGTACCGCCAACACCTCTCCGCCCATCCAGAGCGATTTGTATTCCATCTGGCGCCGGAACTCGCTCCAGCCTTGATCCAGGATCGACTTGTTTAATCCCCACTTCGCCCGGACATTTTTACCCGGTGCTTCAACGCTGCCCTGGCCGATGCCGATATGTTTTTCACCTGAAGATCTTCAATCACCAACATCGCGTGGCTTTGGCAGAGTGTGGTTGAAGTCTTGTGCAGGTAGTCCTGTCGGACATTGGCAATACGGGTATGTAAGCGTTGTATCCGCGCTTTGGCTTTAAGCCAGTTAGATGAGAATCGCACCTTACGGCTCACGCCCTATGCCGACCATATACCTACAATCACGGCGGATAATGGCAGCGAGTTCCTCGAGCACAAGGCGATCGCGAAAGCACAGGGGGTAGAATTCTACTTTGCGCATCCGTCCTTGTCCTGGGAGCGTGGGCTAAACGAGAACTTCAATGGACTGCTGCGGCAGTTCATTCCGAAAGGCACAAACCTGAGGCTGATCACCGATGAGGATGTGCGTCGGGCAGCCTGTAGTCGTATTCCAAGAGTACATTCAGGCGGCATAGGTGAGTGTCTAATTTCGGAGTTGAAATCGAGCTGTACTTATATTGAGAAGTGTGAAAATATTTAAATACATATACCTGTATGGGTATAGATAAGCCAACTACATAGCTAAATTTTAAAGGTATCTTTTTGATGGAAGACGATAGTGAGGAGGTTGATGTTGCGCCAAAACCTCTTAGGATATTAAAACGAGATGACGTGCTTTCAGAGCAATTGAGTGGCCCAGCTAGACAAATCCATGTTGGTATTGTCCTGATGAGGCAAGCGCTTGAGGATCGAGTCACTGAAGTACTGGAAGATTCGTTCACCCTGCCATTCCAGCGACTGATGCGGCTCAAGCCTCGTAAGGAGTTTATTCGCCCTGTTGGATACGAGCTGCGTGTCGGAGTCCACTCAGTCGCTGTGCGATGGTATTACATGGTGCCAACAGGCGGCCGAGATGCTAACGGGAAAAAGAAGTTCATCAAAAAGCGTTTTGATGTAAAAACAGATGGGAGCCTAAAACTCCGTGGTGTTCCGAACATTACCCCGGAATTGAAAGAGATTCTGGAGGACGTTCATCAGAAAATTTTGTTTCTCAATCCTATGTCTCAGAGGCTTATCAAGCTAGGGCGATCATTGCGAGAGTGTTTGCGCACGGCTGGCAATGATGGAGCATGCCTGGAGCTGACCGATGAGGAACAGGATATTCTGAAGCACGGTTACAACCCGTTGTACGAATGTGAAGTCGCCCAGTACATAAAAGACGTAGTTTAGAACTGCCCCAACGCGCGAATGGTCGATCGGGTCAGGGGCGATCAGGCTAACCTGCTATGTGATAGCCCGTCTGACAGCAAGGTGATCAAGCGCAGCCATTGGTTACTATTGCGTAACCGAGCCAGCCTGTCTGGGGAGCAGAGCATCAAGCTGGATGAGTTTTTGGACGCTAAGGCACCACTGGCAACCGTCTATCCACTGAATACCAATCTAAAGAGCTGCGGTATGCCTCCAGTGAACTGGAGGCTCGTGAGCGCTGGGACGAGTGATTAAGCATGGCGATTCAGATTTGATCTCAAACAGCTCGGAGCCTGCGGTGTTGAAATTTCAACACACAGCTCTACTACATTGGCCCCGGCACCGTCGATCAAAGTGATCAAGCGGATGACCAGGATAACGACTGCTTCCCCCTGAAGATCAAAGCCGCATTTCCCAATGAGTCTTTTTTATTTATAAGTCAGAATCACAGAGTATATGGAGTTATTCAGACTTCTTGCGGGGGCTCTATACAGGTTCACCATTGCATAAGCTTCGTCAGTAGAAGGCGAAGGAAACCAGGGCTAACAAGGGAAATTTAAGCATGAACTCACGTCATAGGAGCCAACTATAATACGGAATAATTTATAACAGACCGGCATTAGCAAAGCTATTGAACCCAACCGGCGCTCCGTAGAGCGCAAGGCACAAGGATATCTAAGTCCATATAAGGATATGTAAGGTTATTCTACACACACGGAAAGAGACAAAAGTCGAAAAATATACGTGAAATTAAGACTTAAAAAGCGGTTAATTAGTGTCGGTCTGTTATAATTCATCCATATTCGTAACTCATCAATTCAGCTATCCCGTGTCCACGCAAGATAGGAAAACCAACATGGATATGATGTCTCCGCACGTCACACGCCTGCGGGATGCCTGTCAGGCTTTGATCGATCAGGCGGCGATCGCTAAAGATGCCATCCTCGATCACCGCCGCGATATGTGGTGCACCGTACCTTCTTTTGACACCCCGGTGGACCTGGAAGGACTTCAAAACACCGAGCCTTCATCTGAGGCCTGGTACCGGATCGCCGATGAGATCACAAATATTTGGATGGATGCTGGCAGCGCCCCTCAGAACCATGGTGTTCTGGTCTGTAACGTGACGGCCGTACTCGATGTTTTATACGCACTCAATCTCATCAAGCAAGAAGTCCAACATGCCTCTCAAGCACTTAAGGACAATTTGTATCAGTCCCGTGAACAAGAAGAGGAACTTGCTCTGGATGATGATCTTCTTGATGGGTTTGCTGTTGCCCGGGCAGAGTTCTTGAATAAAGGCCGCGATCATAGCTTTCATAGGATCTTGAGAAGCCTGCAGCTACCGTCTTTGAACTTTACCCGCGCACAGAAGAGAGTCCGCGTACTGGAAAATTCCGTGGTTCGGATCGCCTACACCTGGAACAAAACGCAGTACCGTAAGAGAGTGATCGACCGCAGGACACTGCAGGCCCTGTCTGCACACTTTGATCGAAGTGGTAACCACATGCGCGGCGTCGAGATCCGTGAGGGAATTGAAAGCTACCAGGTTGATGCCGCTCCACCCTTATATCGGCTGGTCCATACACCGCCGACGCTTCGTGCTAACTACAAATGGTGGGATGAGGAATCAAACCAGTACCAGTGGTCACACTGTCTGGCAACTGGGATTCTCGTGGTGCCGCAGAACAACCGACCAGAGGTTCGCTGGAAATCGGCACCGTCACCGGCTGAAATCGATCAAGCCAAAGCAAAGTGGCTGAAGACTGCCAAATTACAACCGGTTCAAATTGCGACCCGATTGGAGCTGTTCCGTAATGCCGGATAGAAGCAATCAGGCTCAACCCAAACTGCATATTTATGGCGGTAGCGCGGCACTGTGCCTTGAAGGGACTTTCAGAGGCAAAGGTGAACTCACCGTCAATATCGATGTAGCCCCTAAGCCAGATGGCCGGAATGTGGACTGGAGTCGGAAAATCACATTACAGCTGTCACATAACGAGCTAATCCTTGTAACCGGCATCATGCTTGGATATGCGCAGACACACCAGTGTGGTCGTCCAGATAAAGGAATCAATTTTACCCGCCAGCCAGGTAAAGTTTATGTGTCTGCCAGCGCTGGAGCAGGACAAATGTTTGGTTTGCCTCTCAATTTCGGTGATACAGCCAAAGCTGCTGATTTTCTAATAGCGAGGATTGTCTCGGGAAGCTTTACAGGTTCAGTGGATGCTTGTATCGCATCTGTGAGAGGCGCTTGTGCGCTTTTACGCTATTAAAAGTCGCTAGTGTACTGGTCAACTTATCCCGGACATGATTTTAACTTTTTCTTCCGTTGTCTGAGGACTGATACGATCATTGACCTATTGAGGCAGTTGCTAATTGTAGTAGCCGATCAGATACCGATGAGTTTCCACTGTGTCTTCAGGCAGTGAGCGGTAATGTGTTTCTGGTAGGCATACCGTTTTCAGGCTTCGGAGCAGTCGCTCCATCGGGGAGTTTTCCCAGCAATTACCCCGACGGCTCATACTCTGCAGCATTCGATAGCACTAGATATGACCAGCAAGATCCTGTCCATATATAGGTTACCTCACCACACCAAGGCTGATTGGGAGACTGGACATCAAATTCACGATTCAGACGGTTGGAGATGTCCACATGTTCTATCGTCTCTTGTACTTAGATGGCCCCGGTTGCTTGCAGGTCAGGCCGGTTTCTTCCATCAGGCGGTGTATCAAATAGCGCCCAGCTCAATACCCTCCTACGCCAGTAAATCACGGATACCACGAATTCCCAAACCACTACGGCTCAACTTGAAAGTGCAGTTCACGTGAGCTTTCAGCTCCAGTCTCCGTCGGTTGATTCTGCTTCTACCACGGCGATAGTCGAAGTAGCTGGATCGTTTAGCCTGTTAAGACTGTCTTGATGGACTTGAATTCTCTCAATTGCTCTATCAGCGTATAGGTTTGAACACAGGGTTGAGGTAATGACTTTTCTTCGTATTGAACACCTCTTTGTGGCAAGGGTACTACCTATCTGGGTTTCCGGAATCATTAGACCACTACATATTTCAGTACATGGGAGATCGTGTTACTTGCCTTTGAACTACTTACCATCTACTCACTGAACACTTGTTGTCTTGTTTGTTGTTTTACTTGTTATCACATGTTTTACATGTTGATCCTGTTATAACCTGTTAGTACTTGTTATTCTTGTTTAATATTTTTAACTTATTGATTTCTAAGAGTAAAATTCGATATTTTCTGACCTTAAGGGCTTTCATCAGACTTAAAGGTCTTTGTTCTGACTAAATGGGCAGAGCTCTGACGTTAAAGATTTTGCTCTGACCTCTAGGGCTTTCAGCTGTACTTTTAAGCCGTTATTCATACCTATCGGGCAATGAACAGCCCTTTTAGGGCTACTGATCAGACTAAAAGGGTTTATCTCTTACTTTTTAGGGCGTTCGTCAGACTCTTTGGGCAGGTTCAGCTTTGACTATTGGCCCTAAAAGTCTGAGCAATACACTTTGTTCTGACTTTTAGGGCTCAATTGATGTCTGTTCTGCCCTATTAGTCTGGTGAAGCCTGCCTTTGATCATTACCAGGAGTAATTTCTGAGCCTTAGATGCCCTTTAAGTCAGAGAAAAACACTTTCTCTGACTTAAAGGGCATCTAAGGCTCTGTTGGGGGGGATTGGCTGAGATCTGGGGAAGTGTAGAGAGTCCTAACTTGATTTCCTGCCCTTTTGGTCTGATTAACACACCTTAATCTGACTTTTAGGGCATATTTTTTGTTCAAGAATGCCCATCAGCTCCGAAAAAAAGTACTAGATCCTTCACTGGCTTATTAATTTAGCCCTTTTAGTCAGGTTAAGGGAGCTTTCTCTGACTTAAAGGGCAAATCCCTGCCCTATCAAACACCTTTTGTGTGCTAAGAGTCTGAATAGACACTGGGAAGTTTAGGTATTTCTGTCAATGTCGTCCTTTTAGTCAGAGAAACAGCTTTCCTCTGACGCTTTGGGCATCAACTAGTTAGACTAATGTCCCTTTCAGTCAGAGCAATACGCTTTCTCTGACCAAAAGGGCTCACTTACTGGTCTAATTCAGTCCCAGGACCATGCTTGTCAGCTTATAAGGACATGAATGAGGAAACTGGTCATCATTATATGCCCTAAAAGTCAGAGAAAGACGTTTATTCTGACTATTAGGGCACTTTCAAGTGTGACTTCAGCCTTTTTAGTCAGAGGAAATTATCTATTCTGACCTTTGGGGCAGCTATCTACGGCTCTGAATGCCCCAATTAGTCAGAGGAACGTATAGATGGGATACCAGGATCTAATGATCCCTAGAACATCATCGCCCTTTTGGTCAGGAAAAGCTTTTTGATCTGACTTATTGGGCAAAGTTGATGCTGTGGTGCTGACTTATTTTTTCTGATTATTCGCTAGCATTTCTTAGCTTCCTCTGCGGAAGCTAAATTTTTTGCCCAATTTGTCAGAATATGTGCTCTTCCTCTGACCTTTTGGTCCTTAGATTCAGCTAATTAGCCTTTTTTGTCAGATTAATAGCTCTTCTCTGACTTATTGGGCAGTACGGACTTTGTTTTAATGGGGTAATGTGGGACCTGCTCCCCACTTTCTAATCCACCAAGCTCTTAGTCATGTTCATCACAGAAAAGGAAGATGAACATGAAGAAGCGATTCACTGAAGAACGGATCATCCCGATCCTGCAAGAAGCGGAAGCAGGCCTGCCAGTCAAAGAGCTGTGCCGGAAGTACAGCAGCTCCGATGCCACTTTTTATACGTGGCGCAAAAAGTACGGTGGCACGGAGGCCCGTCTGCTGAAGGCACTAGAAAATGAGAATGCTCGACTAAAGAAGCTTCTGGCGGAGTCGATGCTCGATACCGAGGCCTTAAAGGCGGCGCTGAACCGACAGTATTAACCGTCGGGAACAAGCGTGAGGCCGTGCGTACGATGCGATCTGAAACAGCAATATCGGACGCCGGGCCTGTTCACTCGTCGGGTTATGCCGCGCCACACAGCGCTATGAGCCTCGCTACTCCGTCGAGAATGATGCGTTAGCCGAACGGATCCGGGAGCTCGCGTTGGAGCGACTGCGATTTGGCTATCGGCGCGTCCATCAGCTCTTACGTCGAGAAGGCAACGAAGTGAACCATAAGAAGGTCTATCGGTTATACCGGCAGGTTGGGCTAGCCGTTCGCAAGCGTAAACGCGGTAAAGGCATCATACTGGAACGTCAGCCACTGATGCTGCCTGATCGACCCAACCAGACTTGGTCTATGGATTTTGTTATGGACTCACTCTCGAATGGCCGACGCATCAAGTGTCTGACGATCGTGGATGACTTCACCAAAGAGTGCCTGGATATACCGGTTGCGCTGGGTATATCCGGCGAACAGGTCTGTCGCGCACTCGATGCTATAGCGGCTTTCAGAGGCTACCCGAAAGCTGTCAGAACGGACCAATGGCCGGCTTTACAGGCAAAGCACTGGACCAGTGGGCCTATGAGAATAAGGTGGAACTGAAGCTTTAATGGCAAGTTCTGGGATGAATGCCTGAATGAGCATTGGTTTGGGGATTTGGCTCAGGCCCGGCAGCTCATCAGTGAATGGCGAGTCGATTATAATGAACAACGACCGCATTCATCACTGGGCTACCAGACCCCGCTGGAGTTCGCATCTGCGTTCCGGCAGCAGGAAATAGACTCAACAACCAACAACATTACTAGAAGCCGGTTGGATTAAATGTCGGGGCAGGTCAAAGTGTGAGATACGTCTCGCTTGTGGTCGATAGATATCTAGTTGACGCGCTCTTTGTCTCCAAGCTTATGGCTAGTGGTCTCTGAAAGACGCTGTACTCCCTTATGGCTAGAGGGCCGAGTTAGGAGCTGGAGTTCAAGACAACTTCCCTTTTTGTCAGAGCAAGATACCCAATCTGACTTTTTGGGCAGGTGTGGAAATGTTTCTCTGACTTTTTGGGCTTAGCTCTGTACAAGACTCTTTCGAGCCAGTAATTTCACACTTTATTTGCTCTGACTTTTTGGGCTAATCAACAAGGATACGCCGGACATGCAGGATCTAGACGCAGATCAACTTCCTTCTGGAGACAACACCCCTACCCTAGATCCCAGTCTGGTTCCTTACACTAACCCTGGCGTGATTACCCTGTCCAGGAACGCCGATACTGACCGGATGCGGGTTACCAAGTCTAATCGCTTGGTCGACGCTCTAATCCGTTTGGGCGCGCGTGAGCAAAAGGTCCTTGCTGCGTGCATTGCTGTTATCAACCCAGCTGGGCATTACCCAAATGGGTTGAAGGTCCAGCTTACGGATGAGCAGCTTCAGGGACTTACGGGAATAGAGAAACGCCACCTGTACCGTTTTATGGATGAAGCTGCACGCAAATACCACTCTGTCCCTATTGAAGCGCCTGGAAAAAAGAAAGGTACAGTCGACTATATCAACATCGCTCATCGGTCTGTCTATGACCCCGAAGAGCGAGTATTCACTATCACCTTCCACTCCGATATGGAGGAAGAGCTCCTTAAACTGCAGATCTATACGTCATATACATTGTCGCAATTGACACGAATGACATCTAAGTACTCGATGCGGCTGTTTGAGCAGTTTGAGAAACTCTATAACGATAAGCGTGGAGGGATGCAGCATTTTAAAGTGCCGCTGGAGGAGCTCTACTTCCCCCTTGGACTCAAGGACTCAAAAGGAACTGTGCTGGTTCCTAGCTATATCGCGGACTATGCCTCTTTCCGCAGAAAGTGTCTCGAGCCTGCAGTATCCGAAATCAATGAGAAGACGGACTTTGATGTTGAATTTGCCCCTTACAAGGTTGGTAAAAGCTATCGGGGTCTAAATATTTCATTACGGCGTACGTCGAAGCAACTAAAAATTGGTCGGTTAGATGGCGAGCGACAAGTGCCGCTGGAAGAGCGACTACTCAATGTTATGCCCAACAAGCGCATTGCTGATCGTGTGTTCCAGGACTATGGGGCAGAAGTTGTCGAGGCGAATTTGGATTATATGCAGCGAATCGTTGAGAATGGAGCAGACATCCGTTCTCCAGCTGCTTACCTGATCAATCTGTTGAAGTACAACATCGCGGGCCTGCCACCCGTCGCCAATCCTTACAGTGATCGCTACGACAGGCTATATGTGGTCAAATCTTTTGTGTACCACATACTTATGCCATCCTGGTGGCGCCTGAATGACGATCAGCGGGATCTGATCCAACGATTTGATGACATCACTTCCAACCCGCTCACTGCAGATACTTATGCTTACTTTGCGCAGTTAGTTAGAGATGGCTCATCGGCTGAAGAAGCTGTGATGTTTATGGATCTTGATGACTTTCTTGTTGAAGTTGATTTGAAAGAGAAAGGTCTAAAGTGACTATCTTCGGGATGGGCTTTGCCCTCCCCTTCTTTTCCTTACTGTCTATTTTAATGTTTGTATGCACTTACAAACATTTGGTTTTCGTTTATTCTAGCTTTTTCGGCTCATCGAACTTTACCGTGAAATTCGACTTTTAGTCATTCCAAGCCTTAGTGATGTGAGTTTTATGGTTTCTATCATACCTCAGCTATCAGCCCGTTTGTTAAAAACCACATGGTCCCTTACGCTGCTTTACTACAACAGGACCTCCAAGGATTATTCCAAGTGTAAAAATTTTTACACTCACTTACCCTAGCTGTAATAGTCAATTAATCCGGATATGGTTTGATGATTTTTCCTCCTCCATTGGATGGATGCAGCCAATAGCTGGGTGAGATCGTATTAGATCCTACCAATATATGCATCCAATAGGTTACGTCACCACTGACGAGCTATCCTAGCAGTTTCCGCAAAACTCATTCTTATGCCATTTCCTATGAGCATAACTTAAGACAGGCTTGCACCTTTTCTGATCCTGACCTGCTACCTTCGGGCTGCCCATGCATGCTCCAAGCGCTTAATAGTTGCGGTTGTTGTGGATACACTGAACCACAGCAAATCTATGAGTGTAAAAATCCTCTACACCGACTGGACATGATGACCGGCGGCTAGCTAAAGTGTTTGGAAGGTGTAAGGATTCTTACACTCAACTAGCCTCCCTTGAATTGGCAGTTATTTTTAGTGGTCAACTAAGCTCGGACACGATTTTAAGTTTTTCTTCCGCCGCCTGAGGGCTGATACCGCCATTGGCACGGTGAGGCCGTTGCTGGTTGTAGTCGCCCATCAGATACTGACCAATATCCACTTTTGCCTCAGGCAATGAGCGGTAGCTTGTTTCTGGTACCCATTCCGTTTTGAGGCTTCGGAACAATCGTTCCATCGGAGAGTTATCCCAGCAATTCCCCTGTCGGCTCATGCTTTGCACCATTCGATAGCGCCAGATCCGTTGGCGGAACTTCAGACTGGTGTATTGGCAGCCCTGATCGGAGTGGAACATCACGACCCCCGGGTCGTCCTCGCCGTTGCCAAGCTTCATCCAGGGTCTTTGTGACCAGTTTCTTTGCCACCAGAGTTTGAGACTGCCCAGCCAATAACCCTACGGGCATAAAGATCCAGCACAACAGCTAGATATGACCAGCGAGATCCTGTCCAGATATAGGTTATATCACCAGACCTGGTTGGTTTGCTGGACAGCAAATTCACGATTCAGTCGGTTGGGGATGTCCACATGCTCTACCGTCGCTTTCTTGTATTTATGAGGCCCCGGCTGCTTACAGGTCAGGCCGGACTCTTTCATCAGGCGACGTATCGCATAGCGCCCGGCTTCAATACCCTCTGACGCCAGTAGATCACGGATACCACGACTTTCCAGCCCACTACGGCTCAGTTTGAAAGCACGGTTCACGTGCGCTTTCAGCTCCAGCCTCCGTCGGTTGATTCTGCGCTTACTGCGGTGATAGTCGTAGTAACTGGATCATTTAATGTCGAATGCCTGACAGCCCTTCTTGATGGGCTTGAACTCTCTTAAACGGTCTCTCAGCGCATACGTTTGAACTCGTCTGACATCAAGAGAGCGGAAGCCTTTTTTAATATGTCCTTTTCTTGCTCCAGTCATTTAACCTGGGCTTCTAACTCCGGAATGCGCTTCTGCTCTGGTGTCATGGCTTTGCTGGTGGGTGTTTCACCATCTCGCTCTGCATGAAGTTGGTCTACCCAACGCCTCAGCGCTGTTTCGCCTACATCAAGCGCACGACAAGCTTCGGATATGAAATACCCCTGATCAAGGGCGAGGATCGCAGATTCAAGTTTGAACTCAGGGGTAAAGGAACGACGCAGTCTTTTTATTGAATACACTTTTAGTGTGGCAAGGGTACCACCTATCTGGGTGTCCGGAATCATTAGGTCGCTACAGCGTTCACCTAATCGAACAGAGGTGTAAAAATTCTTACACTTGCCAATCGAATCAAGGCTTCATAAATGGGTTTTCTGGCCATAAAAGTGGAAGTTGACTTGGTTGTTTTTTAGAGCCGTTATGTGTCTTAGTTGCTTGTGAGAATTTTTACAATTTTTTTTAATGCAACTGGATTGCTGCTTATGAAATTAATGATAGAATTATTATAAATTTAAATATTTAATATTTCTGAAGCTCGTTTTCAATATTTTAGAAAAGGGTGTCGTCATGAATTCAGGTAAGATCATAGTTGCGGCTAGCGGTGGTAAGGGGGGGGTCGGTAAAACATCCATGCTGGTTAACTTGGCCGGGTTAACAGCATCCAAGGGATTCAAGGTCTGCTTAATAGATAGCGACACTGGAGAAGAGGGGGATGGTTCTGAAGGAGCCCACGGCGCCTCAACGTTCGGAATGCTTCGAAGTCGTGCCATAGAGCAGGGGCAGGAGATTGCTCAAATTGAAACCTATGGAGCAAGCAAAGATGCCAGTCTGACCAGCAAACTGAAGGATCTCTCATCTATCTACGACTACGTTTTTGTTGATACCCCTGGATCCACCTCAAAGGCTCTGAGTTCTGCTATTGCTATGTGCGATCACTTACTACTTCCTATGGATATGCAGCGTGATGAGTTTCTTCCTCTTCCTCCGATTCTTCGGCTTGTTGAATCATTAGAGGAAAACTTCGAGCTTGCCGGGATTGATCGTAAGATCGATACACTCCTCGTCGGCACAAGAATTCCGAAGAACTATAGAATCTACACCAGCATTAGCGCACGAGAAGAGTTTTTAACCTGGTATCAGAAGCGTGCTCAGAAGGTAGCAAGCCTTGCACAGGTTATCATCCCGGGAGTAGTGCCGTTCAAAAAGACCGTGAGCTATGGACGGACTATTCATGATCTGGACGATAAAGATGCTCGTCAATATCGGGGCTTTGTGGAACGCCTGATGGATGAGATAGAAGGTCGGAGGGATAGATTCGCAACGAGGATACTTAGCAATGATGAAACGGAGGTCTCCTGATGGCTAAAAGCGATTTAGATAGTCTTGAGGCTGCTATGAACTATGAGCCAAAGCCTCAAAAGTCCGCTGCCGAGCTTGACCTTGACGTTCTTGAGCAAATTTCCAGCGGAGCTAGCTTTAAGGGTAGGGGAGCTGGTTCTGGAACAGTCAATCCCAAAGCTACCGCCAGTGAAGCCAAAGAGAAAGAGACTACCTCTGTAACAGCGATTGCGAATGATGATGAATATGTAACCGTTCAGGGAATACAGTACGAAGTTGGGAAAATAATCACCCTATCTCCTGATCTTATTACCAAAGTATTTGGCGGAAATAAGAGAAATAGGGAGCGACTTCGCAATATTGGTGACTTGGCTGACAAAATTATCGAAGCTGGCCGTAACACAGAGGCTGTAGCCCTAAGAGCGCTTCCAGATAGCTCTGGCTTTGAACTGATTAAGGGTAACCGCCGAACTGAGGCATATCGCTTGGCTACTACCATGACGGATAAGCCACTGGAGTACCGCGCTTACATCACCAAAGCGAATGATAGAGAAGCAATTATTGATGCTGCAATGGAGAACCTCAGTCGAGAAGAAATGGACCCATGGGAGCATGCAGATACATTGCAGGGTCTACTTGATGATGGTGTTGTTGGGCGAATCGAAGACCTGAAACCATTCCTTCCTGATGGCAAAAAGAACATTCATCGTGCAGGTGTCTACCAATACCTGAATCCAGCCAAAGTGCCCAATGAGGTACGCCGATATATCGATGAAAGTTTGCCTGTTCCGCTAAGCAAGATTGGTTCACTGAAACAGCTGCTGGATAATAAGCTACCCATTTCCGTTCAGGAGTTGGGAGAGCGAATGAAAGATCGCTTTAAGCTAGCGCGTCACTCAGTCCAGGAAATCACCGGCTTTATCGAACAAGATGTGCTGAATAAGCAGCAGGTAGCGCGGGAAATCCAGCGGGAAATTTCAATTACAGGGGGGCACGGCACCAGTAAGATCTCTTACAAGGTTTCACCCACAGGAAAGTTCAGAGGCGACTTTGGAAAAGACCTATCACCGGAGAAGGTGGCAGCAGCCTTGGAGATTGGCTTGAAGAGCCTGCAAGACGAAGGATAAGTAACTTCGTAACTGCTCACCGCCCGGAAGAGACTTCCAAGTTCTCAGGCCGTTGCCGGTATATGACCGGGCATACGCAAGCCTCCATTGGCAGGAACCGACAGGCCTGCGACTCGTGGTTTGATAATGCCTTGCTGGCGGATATTGATCGCGGCATCAAATGTCGCGGTCGTTATCTAAACACCCTTAACCTGCTAGTGATTGAATGCCTTCATATATACGGCAGGTCCGCGCGCAACACCGCTTTTTTGAGGCGGATATCGCGCAACGCATAGATCAGTGGCTGTAGCTGTACGCCGCAGTCACAGATGCATTCAGCCAATGTGAAGCGTGCCAGTACGATGTCGGCCGCCTGGATCAACCTAGCACTGATCACAGACAAACTTGCCCCGGATATGGTGCTCTACCGTGAACACGCCGGGCATATAGTCGAGCTTCTCACTGAGTTCTTCGCCGATGCGCTTGAGCTAGCAGTCGCAGATGAAGCGGGTATTGTCCGGCTCATGGCGTATCTCAGTACAAAGTAGCTCGGGTGGGAGTGGTAAACTGGTCTGTGATGACTACAGTGGTTATAGAGGCAGCTTTGCCAAAGGGGTCACCTAGATCGGCTGTATGGCCCATGCTCGTCGCAAGTTCGAGGAACTGGATATCAGCGGTAAAATTCAGATCGCCGACCAAACCGTCGAATACATCTGTGAACTCTATGAAATCGAACGGGGCACAGCCCACATTTCAAACAATGAGCGCCATTGAATCCGGTAGCACCGTGCAAAACCGATCACCGATGATCAGCGCACGAAAGTCCCCAATGGAACGGCCACGGCAAAGGCCATGGACTTCAGCCTCAAACGTTGGGCACTGGGAGGCTCCTAGCGCAGTGGCCAAAGAGCGGCCAATGTTATGAGTCTGATCCAATCAGAGAAGCTCAATTACTATGAGCCCTAAGCCTATCTGAAAGACGTTCCGGCCCGATTGCCAACCCAGAAAACCAGCGCGATCCATGCACTGCTACCAGTAGCACTGGTCAACTGGCGCATGAAAAGACGGGGGAGTGCCGCTGTATCCTTTCAGCCTCAGACACATCCTTGAAAGGTGGCGGAGGCTTTAGTCCTTAGAGTACAAGCCTCTGTCAGATGGGAAATCGTGTGCATCTCCACACCTGTGCTGCATCAACTGGAGCTGGATCAATTACTGATGGCTTACGAGATCAAGACGTAACCACCGGACGGTTACCATCCAAAGTGTTGCCTTAGGCAACATTTTGGGTTGATATGGCGGTGAGCATTCACGCTAATTTGGCTGAGTAAGAGAGGCTGTCATGGCTGCGTTCTAATCTAGATCAATGGTACTTTTTAACCCTAAAGAATGGGCTTAAGTATCGACATGTCTTGTTAGCAGCGATGAGCGATGCTGACCTCTCACAGTGGCTAATGTTTGGAAAATCTGTTTTCAAAGAGGTCTACCACATATAGCTAACTATCGTAGGGCGATCCGTATTCTAGAATGTACCTGAAGTACATAGAGTTGCGGTTCTTCGGTATAAGAGATGAGTATACTTTTCCTCAGCAATCACAGACCACGCCTCTGGCTTGGCTACTAATGTATGCCCTCCAGCATCATAGAGTGTTCTGCTGGCGGTGCTTTAACAAGCGCGTAACTTATTCCAATGGCCAAATTTATAAAACTGCAGTTTACAGAGTGTATGTGATATCCGATTTGTCGCCGGAAGTGGACTTGCTCGGCCTTCGGTGACACATCCCGGCCTTCGGTGACACATCCCGGACCTTCGGTGACACATCCCGGCCTTCGGTGACACATCCCGGCCTTCGGTGACATATCCTGGACCTTCGGTGACACATCCCGGACCTTCGGTGGCACATCTCGGACCTTCGGTGACACATCCCGGCCTTCGGTGACACATCCCGGCCTTCGGTGGCACATCCCGGACCTTCGGTGGCACATCCCGGACTTCAGTGACATATCCTGGACCTTAAGGTATAGCTCCTCTGGAGCACTAGCCAGTACAAAACAGTGGATTTGATAAGGATGTAAATCGACTATAAATACTGATGGCCACACATAATGCCTGCGAGTCAGATGCTTACAGTGTAATTGTCTTACGCCTGCGGCGATAGCGGTGTTGCCACTGGCAACATTGCCAAATAGAAGAACACCTCTTCACAAGTAAGCAAATTCCAATAGAAACACCTTCTCTTCATCTGGACCCCAAGAATCCTCTCACTCAAACACTTCACCATATTTCATCTTTGGGAAAAAATTTGCACATATCGTATATCCCGAAGCTTTAATGAGCACATAATTGCTCAATAGCTATAAGCCAGCTATATTATGAGCAAAATACTGCTCACAATAGTTATGAATCTATCAATAGAAATTTTCCATGGCGGTCAGTGGACCCAAGCGGCCAGCCTGCTAATAGAAGACCCTAAAAAGGGACGTCTCAGCCCTGCACGCATAGACTACAACCAAAGCTATGCCGTGGACTGGATGTTCAATGATGACGCGCATGCGTGCAGTCTCAATCTACCGGTGGAATTGTTTCTATCTCATGAATCAAGTCATTGGTTTGGCTTTCTTGATGACATAACCCCTTCGGGCGCCAGCCGGCGTTATTGGATTGAACACCTCGGAATTGGAAACCTATCGGTTGGCGAGCAGGATTCAATCCTGCTAGAGAGAGGCACCATTGCGCCGGTAGGTAACTTAAGAATAAAAGAGTCGATACCTCAAAAGCCAGAAGGACTACTTAAACAGCGCTTTTCAATTCAGGACGTGATCGACCGTCACATTGACTTTCTTGAGTATGCTCAGGAGATGGGTGCTGTAAGTGGAGGTGCAACAGGTGCGGCAGGTGAAGCGCCAAAGTTGTTGATCCGCTGCACAGACCAAAATGAGATATGGATCGATACATGGCAGGATGATTCAGAGAATCTGGATCAACACTACTTGGTCAAATTCCCCAGAGGGAAGGGTACTGAACGTGATGCAGACATTCTTCGAGCGGAGTTTCATTTCTACCATGAGCTAACAGCTCTTGGAGTGGATACGATCGATACATCAAATATGAAGTTACTAGAGGGGGACCGGTACCCATCTCTGTGGCTTCCTCGCTTCGATGTTCGATACGATGGCGGCACAGTCGAACACTTCGGGCTTGAATCAATTTATTCAATTCTCGACAAAGCACCCGGCAGCCACCTCAACCATTTTAATGTGTTGCGTGATATGTGTGCAAAGCTCAACAAGCAACACAGGGTAGCCGAGCTTAAGGAGCCGTTTGATCAGCAGCTTTTCGTGGCTCAATGGTTAGAGCGCGATCTTTTGAATTTGATTTTTGCAAATTCAGACAACCATGGTCGGAACACAGCAATCATCAAGAAGCCTGAAGGACTTTGGCTTGCCCCAGTCTACGACTTTGCCCCAATGAAGGCTGATCCAGAAGACATATTGCGCACAATGAAGTGGGGCATACCCTATGAACAAGGCGGTCAAATCGATTGGACTGGGATAACACAAGAGCTTGCCGATCTGGCTGATCCTGAATTCTTGAGGCATGCCTTGCAGGCTTTAGCGGCCAAGCTTGTTGGTTTGAAAGGTCGGCTTATTGATAGAGGCGTTTCGGAGTCACTACTTTCGATACCGGCATTGGGTATGGGTACCATAGAAAAACGCCTACAGGCATGGGGGCTGTTATGACTCAATTGACCAACCAAGATCGAGAGAAATTGTTAATCAAGCTCCTGTTGGAACTATATAGCGGTCAAATAAGCGAAGGGGCTTTGCTTAGGAGACTACGTAAAGACGTCCTGGGCCTTAATCAAGAGGGCTACGCCAAGCTTGTAGGCGTCAGTCGTCGTACTTTGTCTGATGTAGAACGTGATCAAGGCCAACTCACTATGAGTGTCTACGCTGCTGTATTTAAGCCTCTTGGGTTAAAGCCTGGACTACTTCCACGAAGTGATAGGCTTCTTAAATCAATGATCAGCACGCTAGGCCAATAGCTGGTTGCTTTCGATTTTGTTGCCACTGGCAACATTGGGCAGGAAAGAAGAGTCGGGCGTACGAGAGGAGGTGTTGCCACTGGCAACACTTTATCAATATTTTGTAATTGTTACCTGGACGTTAAGGCATACTGTCCGCGTTTGCCTTTGTAGTCGATACTCAGGTGTTTAGCAACGGTACTCATGGAGTTGAGTTTTAGAACATGCTGTACTTGGGCCAGGCGTCCAATCCGCGCTTGGCCGACTACTGACTCAACATATTCCTTAGCCCAAACCTGCCTTAGATTACGATGATGAATCACGTTGGCTAAGCCGGCATCAATAGTTGCTTGCCGTACCACTCTGGCGAAGTACTTCGGGCTTACCGTCCTTTCACCAAAAAATCACCTGCGCGATCAGACCTGAATATTAGGTCAGTGGGCTCCAGCTGACAGCGCTTCATCTCGTACCTAATATCTTCCATAACGCTCGCAGGAAGCTCCACAAGAATGCCGGCAGGGCCCTGCAATGGCGTATCCAATACATCAGCAAATCGCAGCTTGAGTAATTCTTGCTGTTGGTACCATAGATACGACGCCAGCTGAACATAGAGAGCTGACTTAGCATTCGGGCAATTGGCTACAACCGCATTTACAACGTCGTGTGTGAAAAGTGTCATCGGCATCACTCGGCTGGTGTTGCCAGTGGCAACACCTATAGCCGTATTCTCGCATAAAAATGCAGGGAGGGCAGGGGAGAGAAAAGTGTTGCCACTGGCAACACTCTGGATCAGTCGATATCCAAATCAGGGATCTTGACTTCCTCCCTTCCGTTTACAAGGGGCTTTTCGCGCTAATTGGTAACATTGCTCCAACGACGACCACCCAAGACCAGTCGCTGGCGTATAGCTGCTCGAATTAGGGCAGGGCGTAAAGATTTCGAATTTTCGAGACCCAGTCTGGAGATATTAGAAACCGCTGTCGCCAGAGCTTTATTTACACCTGCAGGCAGGATGATGACATCCGGCTGGGGGTCTTCATTCGCTCGTTAAGTGAGAGCATCGCACGAAACACTTCTTTCGCTTCATAGGGCTCACTCCAGTTCGCAGTCTTGTAGGTTTCTCGCCCCAGCAGATCCTCCAGAGCCTCTGCTATCCAGGCGCTTTTCTCTTTAGGCTTATGATAAGCCTCCATTTTCGAAATCAGAGATTGCGGGAGGCGAACAGAAATACGAGCAGGAGGATTTTCATCTGCTTGCGCAACGGGCGTTTTGGGCCTAACAACTTCACGCACTTGCCTTTGACTCAATCACTGACAGGATATGCTCCAAGATCTCAGCAGGATCTGTCACATCATCGTTAAGATCGGCCAACAGGTGAGGAGCACTGCTTTTAAGTACATTGACCAGGCCTGGGACTGCAACTGGGGATGCAGCCACTTTTTTCAAACGAGGCCGGGGCTCAGAAGGTTGCACAATGACTGACTGACCCTGATCCTTTTGTTGCTCCGGTTGCTCCGGTTGCTTCGCTTTTCCTCGAATGGCGCTTATGGCCTGGCTCTGCACTATTACGACTTAGCCTACCATCTTTGCCTATACAATTTGACGGAAAAGCCTACCACTTCTGCCTATACACAATGACGATACATCCCATGCCCACGGATATCTGAGCAGAAAGAGCTCAGGAAGAGTCCTCCAGGTAGTGGCCATGTATACCGATTCGTACTGATATCCCCTAGGTGAGAACGGGTAGGCTATAGGCAGTTACGGCGTGAGATCAAAGCGGTAGGCAACACACGGAAGAGTGGTAGGCTATACACAGTCGTTAGCCTACCGCTTCTGCCTATGCAAAACGACGGAAAAGCGTACCACTTCTGCCTATACACAATGACGATACACCCCATGCCCACTGATATCTGAGCAGAAAGAGCTCAGGAAGAGTCCTCCAGGTAGTGGCCATGTATACCGATTCGTACTGATATCCCCTAGGTGAGAACGGGTAGGCTATAGGCAGTTACGGCGTGAGATCAAAGCGGTAGGCAACACACGGAAGAGTGGTAGGCTATACACAGTCGTTAGCCTACCGCTTCTGCCTATGCAAAATGACGACACTGAGAAGGGATAACTATTATAAATCAGTCGTTACTGCTCAAGATGGATTAGGCGGACGCTTACGGAAAATCGTTCAGGTTGAGGGATTCTGTAGACTAGCCTTTGCAGGGTAATGCACAAGGGTCACAACCAAAAAAAAAAAGGAGGCTCTAATTTAGAGCCTCCGATACATCCGTGAGAGGTTTAGTCAGCTGTACGCCGCATACGAGCCCGCAGAATTGGTCCAATAATGGTTGGTAGAACAAGTCCTGCAAGCGCGATGCACCAGAGTCCAATAGATAGGCTACTTTCCCAGAGCATGGTCCAGTCGCCATCGTGAATCTGCATTACATGACGCAGGTTTTTCTCCATTTCAGGCCCCAGCAGCATGCCAAGAATAATCGGCACAAGTGGGATTTCTGCTTTGCGGAAAATATAACCCATTACGCCAAATACGATCATGAAGCAGAGATCAAACGCTGAACGGCTGATAGCATAGACGCCGACGAAGGCTATCATGGTGACGATGGGCAGCAAGTAGCGCGGAGGTATCGACAGTAAGCGTACAAAAATGCCTACCAGAGGTATATTCAGCAGCAAGAGAAGGATATTACCCAGAAGCAGCGCCGCAATGACCCCCCAGACAATGTCGGCATTCTGGGTGAACATCATCGGGCCAGGAGTGATATTGAACGATACCAACATGGCTAGCAAAACTGCAGTAGTTGCACTGCCGGGAATACCTAGCGTGAGCATGGGAACTAAGGCGCCAGAAGCTGCGCCGTTGTTGCCTGCCTCGGGAGCTGCGACCCCGCGAGGGTCCCCTTCACCGAAGGAACCTTTGGAACCCACAATCCGTTTTTCCAGAGTGTAGCTAACAAAGCTGCCCAAAGATGCGCCGGCTCCCGGCAGAACACCGGCGATAAAGCCAAGCAAACCGCCACGCAAAGAGGTTGGCAGTATCTGCAGTACGCTTGCGAAGCTCAGGCGCAGCGGGTTCATTTTGACCTCGCTACGGGGCGTGGATCCCTGGTGTGCTTCGATAAATAGCAGCAGCTCGGATACTGCAAACAAACCAACAATTGCGACGATAAAGTCTATACCTTCAAAGAGCTCCAGCACATCGAATGTATAGCGCTGAGTTCCCGTGGAAAGGTCAATGCCCACTGTCGCGATGGCCAGACCAATGCCGGCGGCAAGTGCTGATTTAACCGGATTCTTGCCCGTAACGCCGCCCAAGGTAGCGAACGCGAGTACAAAGAGAGCGAAGTATTCCGCAGCCCCGAAACTGAGTGCGAATCGCGCCAGTACAGGTGCTAGGAAGATAAGGCCGATAGTGGCAACCAAACTGCCTATAAACGAGGCCAGTGCCGAGAGCGCCAAGGCTTCGGCGGCCTTGCCCTGACGCGCCATCGGATAGCCATCCAGACAGGTCATCATGGCAGGCTCATCCCCCGGGATATTAAGCAGAATTGAGGAGATGCGCCCCCCATACATCGCCCCGGCGTACACGGAGGTGAGCATGATCAAGGCAGTTTCCGGTGGCAGGCCGAGTGTGAACGCCAGCGGAATCATGATGGCTACACCGTTGGCCGGTCCTAGACCTGGCAAGGCGCCGATAAGGGTGCCGATAAAACACCCGAGTAGTGCGTAAAGGAAGTTTTCAAGGCTCAAAGCCGTATTGAAACCATCCATCAACAAGCCCAGAGTTTCCATCACACCTCCCAAGGCCCAATGGGCAGCGGCAGTGCCAGCCCGAAGTGGAACAACAGAAATACCAGTGTGCTGCTGACGATGCCGGTCACGCTTGCATACAACGGCTTAACGCCCATACGCCAGCACAACACGGCAACCATGAAGGCTGTCGACAGGACAAAACCGAGAGGCTCCATCAGGAATACGTACAGCACCAGCACGGCGAGGACCAGAAACAGTTCCGGCAAGGCCTTGTACTCGAAACCTTCTTCCAGAGAGTCGGGCTTGATAAGCATGTACAGGCTGCAGGTGCCGACTATGAAAGCCAGTATTTTGGGAAAAGTTGCGGGTCCGACACTTTCCGGCCCCGCAAAAGCGACCGGAAAGTTAAACGCGCCCCAGCCGTACGCAACGGCCAGGGTGAGCAAAACCAGACCCAAAATGCGGTCCAGGTTTATCATTTGATGATTCCAATTTCTTTGGAGATAAGGTTCAGGGAATTGACCTGTTTGTTCACGAATTGATCGAATTCCTCACCAAACAAGCTGAACGGTTCTAGGCCGTTTTTCACCATGGCCTCTTTCCACTCATCGGTTTGGCTGGCAGCTTTCAGCGTGCCGACCCACCACAGGTACTCTTCTTCAGAAACGTCTTTGGGCATATAGAAGCCCCGCCAGTTGCTGGCTTCAACGTCAACGCCCAATTCGTAGGAGGTCGGAATTTTGTCTAGAGGGGGGCTTAGATGGTCACGTCCGAGCACCGCTAGTGGTTTGAGATCACCTGACTCAATGAACCCTTTGGAGGATGAGGCAACGCCAACCAGTACATCGATATGGCCACCGACTACTTGGGTAACGGCAGTACCACCATTGTTGTAGGACAGGTATTTGATACGCTTCAGGTCAGGGACACCGGCAGCGTGCGCGGTCATGAGAATCTTGAGGTGGTCCCAGCCACCAATGGCACTGGCACCGGCAAACGTTACTGAACTGGGGTCCTGCTTCAGCTTGTTAATGAGGGTTGCCAGGGAGTCAATTTCTGACGCCTGATTCACTGCAATAATGCCAGGATCTGTACCAATAGCACCGACCCAGCGCACCATATCCGACTTCATGCCTGGGAACTGATTTTGTGCCAGGCGAGCCGTTGTGGCGGTACTGGCCGCGGCGAGCACCTTGGCATCATCGCTGCGCTTGGTGATGACATGGGCAAACCCGACTCCACCACCAGCGCCAGGCATGTTCAGCGTTTGTACCGTGATTTCGCCGTTGGTGAAACTGTTCAGTAGGCGACCGATGCTGCGGCAGGTGAAATCCCAGCCCCCGCCAGGACCTGCTGGTGCAATGCAATCGACTTTGCCGGCAAGCATGGGGTCGGCCGCTATGGCCTGTGTGCTGGTTAAACCGATGAGCAGTGAGGCGGTTGCTACGGCCAGCTTAGCTTTATTTTTCATTTGTTGATCCTCGCTGTTGTTCTAGTGACAGCGTTAGTTATTGGAGTTATTGTCATTTCGGGCTTCAAGATAAGACTTGAATAGTGAGGCACAGCGGTAGAAACCATGTGCAAATTTGCTGTAGGGCATGGTCAGGAAGAAGGCCATGACAAAGCCCAGGTGTAGCGCCAGCATGAGAGGCATCAGTGTGGTTTCTCTGAGGCCCAGCAGGAGCAGTCCGGTCAGGCTGATCATAAACAGCAGCATGATAAAGGCGCGATCCATGGGGCGTTGGGCCTGGTCTCCATGCTCCGGATGGCGCTTGTAGTTCAGGTAAAGCAACCCAGCAGGGCCGACCAGCAGGCCGATGCCTCCAACGACGCCAAGTAAGACCGGCACACTGAAAATGGGATAGGGTGCCACCCAACCCATGATGTAGTGGTACAGGGTTGCCACTGAGGTCGCTGCAAAGCAAAGCATGAAGCCGTAGAAGGTCAAGTGATGGAAACGACGTCGCGCCAGGGTGAAGGCATCGTCCTCGTTATTACATCCCTGACCGTGGCCACCATCCAGATACTTCAGTGTCAGAGCCGCCTTGCCGGTCTGCAGCATGGCAGGCACAGCCTCTTGCACTTGTTTCTTGCCCGGAGCAACCTTGCGCCAGAAGTGAACCACACCCAGTAGGAGTGCCAGGGTGGAAAACCCGAACACCGAACCAAACATGGCGACCAGTGTGTTGTGTGGGAATATCTGATAAAAATCACCACCTTGAATCTGACTGAACAGGTTGCCCTGGACCAGCAGTGTCAAAATCAAGAAAAGGCCCAGTGCGAGGGCACTGGATAGAGCCAGTGTCAGCCCGTTTCGCTGGTAGAGCGCGCCCAGTTGGCGTGGCCAGGTATAATCGGTATAGGTATGCAGACGTACCTTGGCCATGGACTTGGGGATATTGACGCCAAATTCATGTGGATCTGCATACTGGCAGGCGTGCAGACAGGCACCGCAGTTATGGCACAGGTTGGCCAGATAATGGATATCCGCTTTGCCGAATTCCAGCCGCTGGGTCATGGCGGGAAAGACAGCGCAGAAGCCTTCACAATAACGGCATGCATTACATATCTGCAGCTGTCGATTGACTTCTTCTTCGTCGGTATTCAGGAGTGGAATCAGGTTGCTTTTGGCGTTCATGACAAATTCACTTATTCTTGAGCGGTCACGTATTTAGGCAACTGAAGCGGGTTGCCCACCCAGGCTGGCCAAGGCTGCATTCCGGCCAGCGATGCGGCCAAAAGCCGTGCCTATCGACATACCTACGCCGGCGGTATAGCCTTTGCCCAGGACATTGCCCGCCATCATTTCTCCAGCTACGAACAGGTTGTCGCTGGGATTCTCGGCAAAACGGACGGCAGCGGTTTCATCTGTTTTCAACCCCAGATAGGTAAAGGTCACCCCAGGCCTGAGTGCGTAGCCATAAAACGGTGGGGTGTCGATGGGACGTGCCCAGTGGGTTTTTGCAGGGGTGACGCCTTCGGTAATACAGTCATCCAGCTCTGTATGATTAAAGGTGCCAGGGCGGCAGGCCCGATTGTAATCTTGCAAAGTACGCATGAAGGTTTCACGGGGCAGACCGAGCTGGTCAGCCAGCTGCTCCAACGAGTCAGCTTTATTACCGGGAAAAACTGGGGGCATGAAGTTGCCAACTGCTTTGCTGTCGATAATGGAGTAACCAACCTGATCGGGTTGTTGGGCAACTAGGCGTCCCCATATGGCGTAACGTTTGGGCCAGAAATCTTCGCCCTCATCGTAGAAGCGTTCGCCTGCGTTGTTGACCACGACACCGAGGGATACACAATCGATACGGGTGCAGATGCCGCCATCGTAGAGGGGCGCGCGTGCATCAATGGCGACCATATGTGCCTGTGTAGGGTCGCCGATGCTATCGGCGCCCAGGTCGATCATGCGCTTTAGCAGGGTACCTTTGTTGAAGCGGGTGCCGCGAATCAGGAAATTATCGGACGGGTATTCCCCTCGTTCATTTTGTCCCCAAGCTTCGCGGAGCCATTCACGGTTGGACTCGAACCCACCAGCGGCCAATACGCAGCTTTTTGCTTCAATGCGTTCTGCAGCCAATCGATTACCGTTGACTTCACGCTCAGGCACTAGGGCAGCGACAAAGCGCCCATCCCGAATTTCCAGGTCTTCAACCGGGGTGTCGTATCGTACCTGCACGCCCAATTGCTCGGCACTGCGATAATATGCGTTGACCAGCGCCTTTCCACCGCCCATGAAAAATGCATTGGTACGTGCGACATGCAGTGCGCCTGATAGTGGCGGCTGGAAATGGACGCCGTGCTGGCGCATCCAGTCACGGCAGCTGGATGACTCTCTAATGACCAAGCGGGCAAGTTCTTCATTAGTCTTGCCACCGGTGACCTTCAGTAGGTCTTGCCAGTATTCTTCTTCCGGATAGGCATCAACCAGTACATCCTGGGGAGCGTTATGCATACATCTGAGATTACGGGTGTGCTGTGAGTTGCCCCCACGCCATTCACGGGGCGATGCCTCGAGTAGCATAACGCGGGCACCGGCTTCACGCGCCATAAGTGCGGCGCATAGAGCGGCGTTACCACCACCAATTATTAGAACATCGATCATAAGTTCTCCTGTGACATGAGAAGCCGCATGGCTTTTCAGGGCATAGGGATAACTGTATTGCGTCAATTGGAGGGGCGACAGGAGGGTTTGATAGATGGGTGTTTAGAATTATTAAATACTTTGTGCAACTCTATCCTATCCAATGAGCACCGGGCCAGACATTGTTTTTCACCAAATCCTTCGCCACTTTGGCTATCACCACCCGTGTGGCCAGTGCACTGGGTGAAAGGTCATCGTCCGGCAGGCTGACAAGGAAGTTACGGCGAATAACCTGTTTGTCTGCGATACGCCGAATGCGCAGCCCACTCTCGCCCAAACGTGCAGCAGCAGCACCTGGCTGAATGGTGGCGCCATAGCCTTGGCGTACCGCATCCATCAACAGGGTTAATCCATCGATTTCCATGATGACATTGGGTTGTATGTTGAAGCGCTCAAACGCAGCCATAAGGTTAGTGCGCAAACCGTGCAAACCGCTGGGCATAATCAGTTTAACGTCCGCCAGATCCTTGATTTGGACAGATTTCAGCGCAAAACAGGCATCTACAGCCGAGGGTGACGAAATAAGAAACAGGTCTTCATCGAGCAATGCTCGGGTACTCCAGCGGTGAGCGCTGTCTGCATGAAAGACTAGTGCCAGGTCCAGCTGACGCGCGTTTAACATGTTGGCCAAATGGCCTGAGAGTGTTTCCACAATATGCAACTGGATATGGGGATAGAGCTCATTCATCACCTGAATGAGAGGCAGTGCCAACACCGTGGCGGTTGTAGGTGGCAGACCAATGCTGACATAACCGCTGGTACGCTCTTTTTGGGCTGCAATAGCAGCTTGTTCTGCTTGTCGCAGAGCGAGCTGTGCATGATGCATAAATGCTATGCCGGCCCTGGTCGGGAGTGCGCCTGTTGATGTGCGAGTTAATAAGCGTGTAGCTAACTCGTTTTCTAATTTTGATATCTGTTGACTTAGTGCTGAGGTACCTACATCTAGTTCAAGCGCAGCTTTACCCAAACTGCCGCATTCTACTACCTTTAAAAAATATCTAAGCTGACGAAGTTCCATATTAACCTCCTTCTTAAAGGCCTGAACTCTTAATGGTTCAAGATAATGTTCCCTTGATTCTATTCAGCATGAGAGGCTCTAGCTGTGAATGCTAAACACGTTGTTCACGCAGTTTCGGTATTCGAGACATCGGCGGTAGATTTCCGATACTGCCATGAGGACGCTGTTTATTGTAATGATTGAACTTATCAGTCAGTGCCCAAGTCCTTGATATGTCGTGTGCGTAGGGTACAGCATATGCCCATTCCCGGATCATGGTCTGTATAAAGCGCTCGACTTTGCCGTTCGTTTTAGGCGTGTATGGACGCGTGTACACATACTGGATCCCTTCTAATTGTAAAACTGCATTGAGCCGACGGGAATGATGGGTGTGCTGCTGCGGGCGTCGGAACTGCTATATACAGCGGTGAAACTGGGTGGTGCCGTTTACCTGATCTGGCTGGGGGTAGGGCTGCTGCGCAAGCCGCGTCAGCAGATTAGCGGGGATATGGAGCGCCTTTCGTTGGGTTCACTGGCAGCTTTTCGTCAGGGGCTCATTACAAATCTGCTGAACCCCAAAATCGGAATTTTCTACGTTTCATTTATTCCGCAGTTTATTCCGGCGGAGACGAATGTCGCGATCTACTCCTTCTTCCTGGCCAGCGTTCATACGGCCAGCTCGATGCTCTGGTTCCTGGCGCTGATCCTGGCGGCCTATCGGCTGGGCCGCTGGCTGCGAAGCCCGCGGGTTATCGGCTGAATGTACAGACTCACTGGTGCTGTCTTTATCGGTTTCGGCATGAAACTCGCCCTGTCGAGGCATTGAGCGAGTGCTCAGCTAAAACCGAACAGTTGAATCGCGGCGACAGTCGACATGCCTCGGATCAGCCATTTGATGTGGCGGAACTGCAGCCGGCGGATCAGCCAGTAGCCGATTGCGCCACCTACGGCCAGCCCCGGCAGTGCCTGCAGACCCAGCCAGAGTGTGTCCTGGTGCAGCAAGTCCAGGTGCAGGAAGAAGGGCACCTTGAACAGGTTGATTAGGAAAAAGGTCCACACCCGTGTGGCGATATAGCTCTCTTTTTCGAGCTTCTGTTCCATCAGATAGAGGCTGACCAGAGGGCCGGCCGAATTGGCGGTGATGCTGATAAAGCCGGTGATCGCCCCCATCAGATGGCCGATAATCGGCAGTTTCATAAACTGGGTATCACGAAAATCCAGCAGGATGCCGAGCACCAGCATGCCCACAATCAGGCAGCCGAGTAGCGCCCTGAAATGTCCGTTGGAAAGGCCCGACAGCAGCCAGGCACCGATGGCAACACCGACCAGACAGAGCGGCAGCAGGCGTGTCAGTGCACCCCAGTCGATATGTTTGTGATAGGTAGCGGCGGCGATAATATCGGTCAGGATATACATCGGGATGGTGATTGCTAGAACCTCCGGGCCGGGAAAGGCGATCAACAGAATTGGCAGGATAAGCACGCCCATGCCGCCAATAGAAAATTTCGAAAATCCGGTTATCAGACCGGCTACCAGCAAACACACCAACGTAATGTCCATCGCCTCTCCTTAATCAATTCAGGTGGTTAGGTTACGCCTTGGAATGATTTAAAGATAACGATATGTTGTTGTATAGATGATCGTTAAAATCGATCATTTACGCCGCAGTCCTAGAGTTAACAGAAAGTTAACAGCGAGTAGAAACGATGACCAATGAACAGCTTCGAGCCTTGGTAGCGGTAGTGGAGTGGGGCAGTTTTCGTGCGGCCTCCAGCCATCTTTTCAAGACCCAGTCCAGTATCAGTGCCTCGGTACGCGCGCTGGAAGAGGAGTTCGACCTGCAGCTGTTCGATCGCAGCCATTATCGGCCGCAACTGACGGCAGAGGGCAAAACCTTCTATCATCAGGCGCGCAAGCTGCTGTCGCAGGCCGATGAACTGGAGCAGCTTGGGCACCGCCTCGCCAGCGACCCGGCACCGACGCTATCCATCGCCCTTAGCGCCATGTGCTCCTTGCCGCCGGGGCTGGATATTATCCGCCGTTTTTGCAGCGCCCACCCCGAGCTGCGCTTCCATATACATACCGAGCATTTATCCGGGGTGCTGGAGCAGCTGCATCTGGAGACTGCCGAGATCGCCATAGGACCACATCGAGGGTTGGATCAACGCTATGACTTTGCCGAGATCTCACGCATCGAAATGGTCACGGTGATGGCGCCGGGGTTTCTGTCCGAGCGGCCGGAAGGGCAGGTGCCCCAGGCGTTACTGCGATCGCGGCCACATATCCTGATTACCGACAGCGGCTCCCGAGCTCCTTTTGATCACCTCAATGTGATACCGGGTGGCCATATCTGGTATGTCAGCGACTATCAGATGAAACGTGCTCTGCTGCTGGCGGAGATGGGCTGGGCGCGGGTCCCGCTGCATATGGTGGAGCAGGAGTTGGCCTCTGGCGAGCTAGTGCAGATCAACATCGAAAACTTTCCGTCGGAAAGCGAGATCCCGATCTACCTGATCCGCCTCAACGAGCACCCGCTGAGTCGCGAAGCCTATGAACTCTGGCAGGCGCTGCTGGAACTGCGTGCTTGATGGAGGTTGTAAAGAAGGGGGGGAGTTAGGGTTTGAGCCGGCCGGTAAGAGGCGAGCGGCGTGAACAACGAACAATGTGCAGTTGCTTGACGGGATGCAGGCTCTATCGAGGATAGTAGCGGGTGCAGGACTATCCTGTTCTCAGGATCGAGATGTTTTGTTGTAGGGGCCAATCCATCTCGCTTTAGGGCGAAACTCAAGCAGAAGATCGGGAAGTGTGGACATCTCGAGAGCGGTCATAGAGAAGCGCTCGACCTACGGCAAGAACTGCGTGCTTCCTTGGTATCCTATAGCGACCTTTCGCTCGGTCGCCCCGTAGTGTCATTACCGCGCTTTCGATTGTTGCAACCATCTTACCGTCATCACGAAAGACTTCTCAGCGGTAGTGACTGATTGTCCTACCACGATGTGTTGCAAAAGCTCTGGCTGTCTAAGCAAGACAGCCAGACAGGTCGGAGAAACTTCGCTTTCAAATCGATACTCGTAAAGCTCTCACCTGCGTCCATGCGGGTAGAGTGAGCCGTACCTATTGCCGCATCGGCCAACTCGCACAGCAAACCACCATGAACAGTGCCTTGTTGATTGCCATGGATGGTTGCGTCTGCATCAAGCGTAAGACTGGCCGTCGCTTCACCGATTGCCACAATTCGAAAGCGAAGCAACTCAGAGATGGCGGTCGGGTAGCGCATGTATGTTGTATCACCTTCTCTGAGGGTACATTCCAGCTGGCGTTGTAGGTATTCCAATACCAGGAGCTGAGAGCCTTCTGATGGGGGCGCTGACATCATGTTACCTTTAGGTAGGGCATCAAAGGAATGGACGAAAAGATAGTCCAAGTGTGATCAGGAAGAGTAATAATGCAATTGCATGCAGGCACGCTAATTTGACGCCGCACCCCCGTAAAAGCTAGAGTGTCGGATTACCTAAAAGATAGAAACATGTCTGTTATCTCCAGCTCAAACATTCAGCGTACGCGATCAAGCTCGGTAGTGGCGGTGTCACTGCTGTTGCTGATGTTCGCCTTACTGTCTTTGCTGGTGCATCAGGCATCAACGGCGTCGCCTTCTCAAAGCGGCTATCTTGGCAAGCTTGAGCTTGTGCTGGTTGGCTCGACCAATGAGTCGTTGAAGGTCGTCCAGCGCGACGATGATAGCGAGCCTGATCATCCCTGGGATATCGATCACTGGCTGGCCGCCATCTGTTACGGCCTGTTGCTTGCTGAGCCTGAGGTTCAGAAACCGGATCTCTCTGCGCAGAGCCGTGCGCTTGTTTCGGGCTACAATCTTCTGGCGCCACCACTAAGGGCGCCCCCCATCGCGTAAATATCAACGTCTTCTTCGCTTGGCATTTTTTGATGCCATTCGTTAACACCTTGAGTATTACGCATGAAATCCTTACGTTCTCGAGCTGTTATATACGGCTTGGTGGTCGTGCTTGGCTTGCTGAGTGCGCTACCCAGTGTATTGCCTGATACACTCTCTAAACACCTGCCTGCCTGGTACACCCAGAGTGCAGTTTCCTTGGGTCTGGACCTGCGAGGCGGATCGCACCTGCTGCTTGCAGCCGATGCGGATGCCTTGGTTAACGATCAACTGCAATCAGCGTCGGATGAGCTGACGCATCAACTGCGTGAGGCGGGTGTTTATTACCTGCCGCCCTCCATTCACGATCAACGCATAGAGTTGGCCCTGCGCAAGCCTGCACAGATGCAGGCGGCGCTGGATATCGCTAACGCATTGAATGCCCATTCTGCCGACGGCGTCCGGCGCTTCAGGATCGAGCAGGTTGATCATCGGCTGGTTGTGCAGCTTACGGAAATGTGGCGCCAGGCTCAGCTTCAGGATGCGCTGGACCGCAGCCTTGAGGTAGTTCGCCGCCGTTTGAACGAAACCGGGTTGGTGGAGCCCAGTATCACCAAGCAGGGCGATGATGGCATTTTGGTACAGATGCCGGGTGTCGCCGACCCGAGCGAGATCCGCAAGCTGCTGGGGACCACTGCCAAAATGTCGTTCCACTGGGTAGCTCAGGCGGGTCGCGAGGGAAGTGCGGGCAGCACGGCGACCATCGATCTGCCGGGCACCGATACCGGCTCTGCCTCTGCCTCTGGCACAGACAGCGCGCGTCGCTATCACCTGGAGAAACAGGTCGCGATGGAGGGCAAGCATATCCGCGATGCGCAGCTGGCCTTCCAGCAGGATAGCGGCGAGCCCATAGTGACTTTCAAGCTGGACGGTGAAGGCGGTCGCCTCTTCGGCGAGATCACCCAGCAGAATATCGGGAGACCACTCGCGATCGTACTGGACAATAAGGTGATTACTGCGCCGGTGATTCAGAGCACGATCGCTGGCGGCAGTGGCCAGATCAGCGGCCAGTTTACCTCTCACGAAGCCAGTAACCTCGCACTCCTGCTTCGGGCCGGCGCCTTGCCTGTGCCTTTACACGTGATCGAAGAGCGTACGGTCGGGCCTGATCTGGGCAGTGATGCGATAGAGATGGGGTTGCTCACCGGGCTTGTCGGTGCCGCCATGGTGATTGCATTCATGGTGGGTATATATGGGCGCTGGGGGCTCATCGCTTGTGTTGGGCTTGCGGTCAATATCGGCCTGGTGTTTGGAGTGCTTAGCCTCCTAGGGGCGACGCTGACCCTGCCCGGGATTGCCGGCATTATTCTGACGATTGGGATGGCGGTGGATGCCAATATCCTGATCAACGAGCGGATACGGGAAGAGAGTAAACGGGGGCGTTCGGCAAGGATGGCATTGAAGGAGGGGTTTGATCGAGCCTATAGCACTATCCTGGATTCCAATATCACCACGCTGATTGCGGTCAGTCTTCTGTTCCTATTCGGTAGCGGGCCGGTTAAAGGTTTTGCGGTGACGATCGGTATCGGCTTGCTCACCTCGCTGTTTACAGCCATTGCGGTGACCCGTCTGCTGATGGAGTGGAGTGTGCGTGGCAAAGAACGCACTCCGCTGAACATGAGAGGAATTCGCTGGATCGAACAACTTACTGCCAAGCGCGTGGATTTTTTGCGTGGGCGTGTCGTCGGACTGATCGCTTCTGCAGTGTTGTCCATCGCATCTGTCGGTCTGTTTCTGCAGCCTGGGCTGCACTACGGGGTGGATTTCACCGGCGGGACGGTTATTGAGGTCGAAGCCCCCGAGGTCAGCGTCGACCATCTCAGAACCTCGCTGCTGGCCGGATCACTTGGTGATGCAACAATTCAGGAGTTTGCCGAAACTGGGCATTTCCTGATTCGTCTTCCCGTAGACAAGGAGCAGCCCGGCAAGACCGCCGAGCAGGTTGAGGCGATCAAGTCGGCGGTGACAGACCTGCAGCCGAGGGCAGAGTTCCCGCGAGTCGATATGGTTGGTCCCAAGGTCAGTGGTGACTTCAGCGATATCACCATACTCGCTATTTTGGCGGCGGGGGTAGGGATGCTGGTTTATCTCTGGGTGCGCTTCGAGTCACATTTTGCGCTGGCAGCAACCCTGACCATCGGTCTGGATCTGACCAAAACCATCGGCTTCTTTGCGCTCACCGGTGTTGAGTTCAACCTGACCGCCGTTGCCGCACTGCTGGCGCTTATTGGCTACTCTGTGAATGACAAGGTGGTGGTGTTTGACCGCATTCGAGAAGGATTGCGACAGACACCGGACAAGCCGATTTTGGGGATCCTGAACGATAGTATTACCTCAACATTGAACCGGACCCTATTCACCTCAACGACCACCTTTCTGGCGCTGCTGCCGATGGCGGTCGCCGGTGGTGCCGCGGTCGCAAGCTTTGCCTTACCGATGTTGTTTGGCGTGGTGATCGGGACGAGCTCATCAATTTTTATTGCCTCACCGCTACTCTATTACCTGCATCAGCGGCGGGTACGCAAGGGGTTGGCACCTTTGCGTCCTAATGCGGAAGCGGTGCAGAAGGAGCTGGCATTGATGCCATAGCTTGTGGTGATGCACTGCATGGCTCAGGGCTGTAAACACCCTGTGCTTACAGTGCGTCACCCAGCCATTTTTGCCAAATACTATTCTGGCCTGCGGCAGGTCTGCCGGGCTGTAAAAAGGGAAGCGTTTATGTTCGCTATTGACCACATCATTCTGTTGGCCGCCGTGTTGATACTCTTCGGCATCCTTTCCAGCAAACTATCGGCCCGGCTTGGGTTGCCTGTGCTGGTGCTCTTCCTGCTGGTTGGCATGTTGGCCGGTGAGGACGGTATCGGCATCGCCTTCGACAATGCGGTCGAGGCGCATGCGCTGGGTACTCTGGCGCTGGCGATGATTTTGTTCGATGGTGGTCTGCAGACCCCCTTTGCCTCGATCAAAAGAGTGTGGAAACCGGCATCGCTGCTGGCCACCTGGGGGGTGTTTGTTACGGCGGCCATCACAGGTATGGCCGCCGCGTTTATATTGGACCTGCCGATTCTGGAAGGCTTGTTGCTGGGAGCTATTGTCGGTTCTACCGATGCAGCGGCGGTATTCTCGCTGCTGCGTAATGCCGGTATCCACATTAATCCGAGGCTGAAAAACACCCTGGAGATCGAGAGTGCCTCCAACGACCCGATGGCGATCTTTCTGACTGTCGGCCTGCTGGATATTCTGGTAAAAGGGATGCAGCCGGGCATTGGTTTGCTGCAGCTGTTTGTCATGCAGATGGGCATAGGTGCGTTGGTGGGGCTTTCGATCGGCTGGATCGCGGTCAGGGTAATCAATCGGATTCAATTGAGCGCGTCCGGGCTCTACCTGGTCATGGTCACCGCCTTTGGTTTACTGGCATTTGGCATTGCGGCCAACCTGGGTGGTAGTGGCTTCCTGGCGATCTTTATCGCCGGTGTGATGATCGGCAATACACGCTTCGTCTTTCAGCGCAGTACCTTCCTGTTTCACGATGGTTTGGCATGGCTCAGTCAGATCATGATGTTCGTTGTACTCGGGCTGCTGGTAACCCCTGAGTCGCTGCTGGATGTTTGGCTGCAAGGTTTGGTGATTGCGGCGGTGCTGATCCTGATAGCCCGCCCTTTGGCGGTGGCGCCGGTCTTGAAACTGTTCGGTTTCAGTCGCAATGAGATCGGCCTGGTTTCCTGGGTCGGGTTGCGCGGCTCTGTGCCGATCATCCTGGCGATATTTCCGTTGCTCTACGGCTTGCCTGGCGCGGAGTTAATCTTCAACGTGGTGTTCTTTGTCGTGCTCATCTCTGCAACCATCCAGGGTTCGGCGCTGCCTTGGGTGGCGCGTAAGCTCGGTCTGACGGAAGCGCCGCCACCTGTATCTGCGGCAACACTGGAGATTACATCACTGGGCGATGTAGATGCCGAAATCGTCGAGTATATCCTGGCCGACAGTCCCAGGGTTAACGGCTTGCTACTGTCCCAGATGGCGCTGCCTGATAACACGATAGTGGCCATGATCAGCCGCGACTCAGCGGTGATCCCGCCACGTGGATCGACCCGGCTACGGGCGGGCGACCACCTGTTTGTCGTGCTGCGGCCGGAGCAGCGGCCATTTGTGGATCGTGTGTTCTCTCCTACCCTAGGTACTGATACCAGTGTCCTTTTACAAACCGCACTGAACCTTAAGGGCAGTACTCGTATCGAAGAAGTTCAGCGTGCTTATGGCATCCGTTTATCTGACGACAGCAGCCTGACCCTGGAGCAGCTGGCGAGAAACGCTCTGGAGGGTGAATGTGAATGCGGTGCACAATTCACTATAGGTGGGGTGCAGCTGCAGGTAGCGGGAATGTTGGATGCCAGGGTAACCACTGTTCGTCTATCGATGGATAAAAACGACACGTTGGCAATACACTAACGGCTTTGGAGCCGCCAGCCCGAGCAAAATTCAGTCAATCAATGGAGTTATTCAATGGTGCGTTATCGCTGCCCGTTATGGCGGCGCTGTTCTCTGCTGTGCCGGTTCAGGCGGAAACCGTAGAGGAAAAATGTGTGCAGATCGGTGATATGCATCACCGGCTGGAGGAAACCCTATTCGGTGGCAGCGAACTGGTCTGGGAGGCGGCGGTGGAGAACCACTGCGACCTCCCCGTTGACCTGGTGCTGAACCTGCATCTGCAGGATGCACAGGATAAGCGTCTTTACAGCGCCCGCCAGGTGCTCATCGTCGTAACGCTTCTTTATTTCGAGATCTCCATCTCCGTAGGGTAAATCGAGGTCATGCGTGGCTGTGACTGCTCCCCGCCCTGACGGGCGAAGCTTCCAACTTCTTAGGCCGCTGCCGGTTCGTGACCGGGCTTACGCAAGCCTCCATTGGCAGGAACCGACAGTCCTTCGGCTCGTAGTTTGATAACACCCTGCTGGCGAATATTGATCGCAGCATTGATGTCCCGATCTCGTTCCGCATGGCAGATAGGGCAAGTCCAGTAGCGCACCTTTAGTGGCAAGGAGTCTACCTTGTGTCCGCAGCAGGAACAGGTTTTAGAGCTGGCAAACCACTGGTCTATTTTGACCAGATGCTTACCTTGCGCCTTGGCCTTATACTCCATCTTCTGAATCAAGCTGAACCAGCTGGCATCAGCAATATGCTTCGCCAGTTTCCGGTTCTTCAGCAGGTTTTTCACTTTCAGTGTCTCGACTACCACCGCTTGGTTTTCGTCAATGAGTTTTCGGGACAGATTGTGTTGGAAGTCAGCACGGGTATTCGCCAGGCGCTCATGCGCTTTGGCAAGTTTCAGCCGCGCTTGCGCACGACCCTTGCTTCCTTTCTGGCAGCGGGATAAGGCTTTCTGTTTGCGACGGAGATTCGCCTGAGCGCGTTTCATGAAACGGGGATTCGCCGTCTTGTTGCCTTCGGAGTCGATAGCGAGGTGGGTAAGTCCCATATCGACGCCCAGCACCGTATCGACAGTTTGAAGGGGTGCCGGGGCTTCCAGCCCGTCTTCGATCAACAGTGAGGCGTAATACTTCCCTGAAACAGTGCGCGACAAGGTTATGCTCTTGAGCTTTCCGTCCAGTTCGCGGTGAATTCTGGCCTTGATCGGCTTCATCTTCGGTACTTTGATCCAGTTCTCACCCGCACTGACGCTCATGCAGTGGTAGCTGGACTGCTTCCCGTGCTTGCGCTTGAACTTCGGGTAACGCGCAGGGAGTTTCGGATCAAAGAAATTCTGGAAGGCTTTATCGAGGTTGATACACGCTTGCTGGAGTGCAATGGAGTCGAAATCTCCGAGCCAGTGATACTTTCGGGACTTCTTCGCGACTGCAAGTAGCGGCTTGAGGTCTTTCTTGGCGCGGAGTTTCGAACCATGCCGTCGAAACTGTGAGCTGATGATATGTAGCGCCTTGTTGTACACGAACCGCGTAGCACCGAACTGACGGTTAAGGAACTCCGCCTGCTCAGGTGTCGGGTAGATACGTACTTTAACGGCCTTTAACACTTCAGTGCTCATAGCTAGAATAAAGCAATTATAGGCTTTATAGGGTCAATTTCAAATGAGTGTACAAGATCATACACCATTGAGTGACTACCTTAGAAAACGTCACAGCGTTACGAAGTTAGTGGTACACCTGATCTTCACGACCAAGTACCGCCGTAAGCTGTTTGACGGTTATATGATTGGACAACTGCGCGAAGCGTTTGAGTCGGCCTGCGAGAAACTGGAGTGTGATCTGGTTGAAATGGATGGCGAGGCTGATCACGTTCACCTGCTCGTAAGCTACCCGCCCAAGCTGGCAGTGAGTGTGTTGGTGAATAACTTGAAATCTGTATCGTCACGCCGGGTACGCATTCTCAATACGCACATACCACGGCAGAGCAAAAGTGGGGCGTTGTGGTCACGCTCATACTTCGCATGTAGCGCCGGAGGTGCGACCATTGAGACTTTGCGAGAGTATGTGCAGAGTCAGGCCACGCCAGATTAGAACCGCTGCGCGGTTCCCGTTTGTATCCCCGCTCCATTTGGGCGAGGGTTTACGCGGGATTTTGCTAATTCAGGGGGATAGGTGATCAGACACTAAATCTTGAAAACGTACCAAAAAAGTAAAATTTCAGTGATTCATCACTGATTTCAAACGACAGTGATGTGATGAACGGAATTCTCAGTTTCAGGCACTAAATCTTGAAAACGTACCAAAGTCGTAAAATTTCAGTGATTTATCATTGATTTCAAACGACAGTGATGTGACGGGAAGAGTTCAAGCATTCCGTTCAGGCTAGAAATCTTGAAAACGTACCAAAGTCGTAAAATTTCAGTGATTCATCACTGATTTCAAACGACAGCGATGTGATGCGCGGAATACAGACACTCTTACCCCTCCGTTCAGAAAATTAAATGCTGAAAATGCGTGCAACAGCGACTCATCGCTGCTCTAACCCAAATACGTTGTTTTTTAGGATTCATGATTCGCAAAAAACAAGAAGTATCCTAGTCTCTGTGAGATTAACAACGGAACCGATATTTCCTACTATCGATCAAATGCGTTCAAAATTTATGACAACGCTATTTGGGAATAGATATGGCGAGCAGCTATGTATTTGGGAGTGCGTAACTCTACCTCTGATTACGAAGCTGTTCGGGTATAGATATAGCAGCGACGGTCCTATTCGGGATTCAATTTTTGGATTTTTATTAAATTTCCAATTTGCAGAGCTGTTCGGGTATAGATAGGAACTTAAAGTAATTTTTGGTTTCGCGATTCTAGCCAAAGCCTTCCCAAATACAGAGCTGTTCGGGTAATAGATAGATATATCCGTAGAGCGAGGTCTAAATATTGACGAATTCCCTGTCTGAAAAATATGAGGGGGCGCGACAACTCCGAAGTGCGACACCCGCCACAGCCTGAATGTACTCTTGGAATTCGCCTTCAGGCTGCCTGAGCTCGAGGCGCTTTCGGGATGAACTGCCGTCTCAGTCCATTGAAGTTTTCGTTTAGCCCACGCTCCCGGGACGAGTACGGATGCGCAAAGTAGACATTCCACCACCTGATGGAACAATATGACCTAGCACGCCAAATCTTCGATGAGGTCAATCAGTTGCTGTCAGAGGCGAGTGTTCTGCTCGAGGAAGTCTCTCTGACCGACGCAACAATGATTGAAGCCCCCAACTCCACTGAGAACATGTAGTTCTCCTAGCAGGAAACCTGCCTAAACGCCCTCAAAACAGCCCTATAAACTAATATCTCCTCTGTTGGTGAGCGTTGGGACAGGTGGGCAAAATAGTGGAAATACAGGCAGAATAAGCGCCGAATATGGAGTTTTGCCCGCCTCGTATTCCAGACCAAGGTTGCCACTGATTCCAGACGAAGCCTGCCACCCATTCCACGCGAAAGCTGCCACTGATTCCACGGCAAAGCTGCCACTGATTCCACGGCAAAGCTGCCACTGATTCCACGGCAAAGCTGCCACCACGACAGGCTGCCTGACATCCCCATCAAAACGTCCGGCGCGGGATAACTAACGGTACTCTGACCCTTTTCATCCGGAGAGGGCCCGATGCCAGCGAAGAGGTTATCCATGCGTAAAATCAAAGAAGTCCTTCGCCTCAAGTGGGAGCGAGGGTTGAGCAACCGTCAGGTTGCCGCCGCCTGCGGCATCAGTCGACCCACCGTAAGCGAATATCTCCGACGTGCCGCCTAAGCAGATCTTGGCTGGCCATTACCAGAGGGTCTGAGTGAAGCCCAGTTGGAGCAGCGATTGTTTCCGCCACCACCGGCTTTGCCTGCACAGGCCCGAGGCATTCCAGACTGGCAGCAGATCCACGATGAGCTCCGAGGCAAGCACGTCACCCTGTTCCTGCTCTGGCAGGAGTACCGGGAAGCCAATCCGGATGGCTACCAATACAGCTGGTTCTGCGACCATTACCGGGCCTGGCAGGGTAAGCTAGACCTAGTCATGCGCCAGGATCACCGGGCCGGGGAGAAGCTGTTCGTAGACTATGCCGGACAGACCGTTCCCGTCATTGACCGCACCACCGGTGAGATCCATGAGGCGCAAGTCTTTGTGGCGGTGATGGGTGCGTCCAATTACACCTATGCCGAGGCTATCTGGAGCCTGACCTTACCGGACTGGATCGGCTCCCACATCCGGACCTTCGAGTTCCTAGGTGGAGTGCCGGAGCTGGTGGTTCCAGACAACCTCCGCTCCGGCGTCAGCAAGGCCCATCGCTACGAGCCGGATCTCAACCCGACCTATCAGGATATGGCTGGCCATTATGGCGTGGCCGTTGTCCCGACAAGAGTTCGCAAGCCCCGTGACAAGGCCAAGGTGGACGGTGGTGTACTGATCGTCGAGCGCTGGATCCTGGCGGCCCTGCGTCACCGTCAGCACTTCTCCCTGGGGCAGCTCAACGCCACCATCCGTGAGCTGCTGGAGCGGCTCAACAAACGCCCCTTCCGCAAGCTGCCCGGGTGCCGGCTCGATCGCTTCAAACAGCTGAACCAACCGGTTCTACAACCGTTGCCGGCAGAGCCGTATGTCTACGCCGAGTGGAAAAAAGCCCGGGTACACATCGACTATCACGTCGCCATCGACGGGCATTACTACTCGGTGCCCTACACCCTGATCAAGAAAGAGGTGGAGGTCCGGATCACCCACAACACCATCGAATGCTTCTACCGGGGTGACCGAATCGCCAGCCACCGTCGTTCGGATCAGAAGGGCCGGCATAGCACCATCATCGCTCACATGCCGGAGTCCCATCGCCAGGCCGGCGAGTGGCCACCGGAACGATTAATCGCATGGGCAGCCAAGATCGGACCGGCAACCGAAAAGCTCATCCGCTCCGCGTTGGGGACGCGAAAGCATCCACAACAGGCCTATCGGTCCTGTCTGGGCATTCTCCGGCCGTAGCCAAAGCTACGGCGAGGCACGATTAGAACGTGCCTGCCAACGTGCCCTCATGCTGGGCAGTTGCCGATACAAGAGCATCGAATCCATCCTCAAACACCGTCTGGATGAGCAGCCACTGGAAGAGCAACAGGAACTGGCCTTGCCTGATACGCACGACAACATCCGCGGCCCTGCCTACTACCACTGAAGGAATCTGACATGTTGAAGCATCCTACGCTGGATAAGCTCCACACCCTCAAACTGACCGGCATGGCCGCCGCCCTGGCGGATCAGTTGGCCACCCCAGACATGACCGATCTGAGCTTCGAGGAGCGCCTTGGACTGCTGGTCGACCGGGAAATGACCGAAAGAGACAACCGGCGCATGACCAGCCGGCTGCGCCGGGCCAAGCTACGACACGCCGCGATCCTCGAAGACATTGATTACCGGAACTCACGCGGCCTGGATAAAGGACTTATCCAGAGCCTGGCCAGCTGCCAGTGGGTGAAGGAACACTTGAACGTGCTCATCATCGGTCCCACCGGGGTCGGGAAAACCTGGCTGGCCTGTGCTCTGGCACACAAAGCTTGCCGGGAAGGTTACACCGCCCAATACGTCCGCCTGACGCGACTGCTACGGGAGCTAATCATCGCCAAGGGTGATGGTCAATACTCAAAGCACCTGACCAGTCTGGCCAAGGTCGACGTACTGACCCTGGACTACTGGGGGCTGATGAAGCTGAGCGCCGAAAACCGGCGAGACTTGTTGGAGGTGTTGGAAGACCGGCACGGCCGGCGCTCCACTATCGCGACCAGCCAATTACCCATCGAGGAATGGCATGGCGTGATCGGTGACGCCACTCTTGCGGATGCCATCCTGGACCGACTCGTACACAACGCCTACAAGGTCAATCTGCGGGGGGAGTCCATGCGAAAACGGCAGGCAAAGTTGACGGGCACTGAGACTTCGGAGTAAGAAGAGAAACCCCGCGTCGCTACGCCCCGATGGGTGGCAGCCTTGCTCCGGTCCGGGTGGCTGGCTTCACGTGGAATGGGTGGCAACCTTCAGCGGTTTACGCACCTGCGTTGTGGCAAATGCTCAATTCACCACCGCGCCGGGGTTTCAGTCGGTGGAGGGGCTTGGACTCGTTGTGTTGGCGCCAGCGCAAAAGTGGTTGAACGGAGGAAGGGACTACAAATAAATTGAAATGCGTTGTCGAACGATGTTCGTGCAGGCCTAGCAATTGGTACAGGCGCTACCCCCCCTTAAATCGAATTTTTGTGTATAGCGAGTCAATGCTCACCACAGCGGACTAAAATGGATTAGAGAGCAAATGAGTGCCGTATACGATGCATCCCAGCAGGACGGATGCTAATGTGTTGTGCTCCTACCCTAAAAAAGGGGCCTAAGCCCCTAAACGTCTCAACCAACCACGGTCATTGAGGCAAGTTTGCCAATACTTACAACAGTGTTCAGTGCAGCAGTTGGTTATCGGTGCGCTCATGAACCACTCACGTGCGATGGGCACCGTCCTTCACAATATGAAACACGCCGCTATTGGTGTTCACCTGATCGTAATACCGCTAGGCGGTTGTACAGGTGTGCTAGCTAGCCGTGCTTGTTACCAATGGATTTACTGGTGTGAGGGCGATCGACGCCACAATCGCCAACCGGCGCAAAGACGCCTTGTACAAATTCAGTCGCTAACTGGTGAATCGCTGCGGCGTGATCATCGTCGGTGATGTAACGTCTCGTTCATTCACCCGCACGAATAGCGCCAAGTCGGTGTACGACGCTGGCTGGGCGCTGCTGAAACAGTTCCTGTCCTATAAGTGCGCTGGCGCCGGGGTCCTGCTAAGGTCATGTCGCACTTGATGTTGAATTCACGTGCTAGTAGTGATAAGCAATAGCCTCTCGGAGAGATTTTCTTCCTCCCGGGGGGCTTTTTTTATAAAAAATGATGTTTGGAAAGATTTTCTGCATGTTTGGACCGGACGGGGGTTAAGACTGCTTTGGCGAATGGATTGATAGGTTATGCGTACTTGGCCAATCTTGAGGCTATTCAGGCCGTGGAGCTTGAGGTGGAGTGCCAGGTAGCATCCGTGAAGAAAAAAGAGATCATCGGTGGTGTTATCGCCATACCCGGGATATTCATGCCATCGCCTGCCGACTCGATATTGGGCCACATTCTGTTTGCGCTTAAACATGAAGGGGTGAACCTCCAGATTCTTGCCCAAGGCCTTCCGCAGGTTTCCGCAGAGGATATGTTGTCAGCTTTTTCGGCATCGCCTAACGGAAAGTATATTCGTGTGGCGTGCTACCTGTGGGAGCACTTCACACAATCTGTTCTGGCCCGTGACGCCGAGGATATACCAGGTAAGTATCAGCCACTGTTTGACCCAACGCAGTACATCACTTGTGAGGGGGAGCGTAATCGCCGTTGGAAGGTGTTATTCAACGGTTTGGGGACTATAGATTATTGTGTCACGGTTCGAAAAACAGACATGATACAGGCTGGTATCTCAATGCAAGTGTTGGATCGGGTACAGGACTTCACCGAGCAGCTCGACCCTCAGATGCTGCATCGAGCACTGGCTTGGGCGTATTTGAGTGAAACAAAGAGCTCGTTCGAAATAGAGAAGGAGATCCCTGATGATTCCAAGGCCCATAGGTTTGTGAACCTTCTGAAAAAAGCGCATGAGAAGCGTTTGATTGATGAAGATTTCCTGATCGACCTGCAAAACCAGGTTATCTCCAATAAGTTTGATTGGGCAAGCTCCTTCCGATTGGAGCAAAACCATATGAGCAATGGCTATGGGGCCGCTGGCGTAACCTATATACCGCCACCGCCGGATTTGTGCCGCGAGCTCATGGAACAATGGATGAACTTTGCGAATCATCCCCCCGCAGGGTCTGTTGATCCGATCATCACCAGTACTATCGCCTCCTTTGGGTTTGTGTTTATCCATCCATTTATGGATGGAAATGGCCGTATATCGCGTTTCATGTTTCACCACGCTCTGTGCCAACAAGGCGTGTTGGATAATGGATTGATACTTCCAGTATCGGCTGTACTGCGTGATCGTGAGTTGGACTATTTGAACGCGTTGACTTCATTTTCGGAAAAGACCCGGCGATTCTGGAACGTGGAGTGGATAAGCCCTGATGAAGTTCACTGTACTTTCACAGGTCATGACGCTATTTATCGCTACTGGGACGGTACCGCCTGTGCTGAGCTGATGTTCAGTGCCAGCGAAGAGGCTGTTGAGCAGTATATGAAGAAAGAGGTTTCGTACCTCACACGCTATGACCAACTTAAACGTCGCATTGATCGGGAGTTCGATGTCGCAGATAAGACCCTGTCCGCTTTGGTCATGCTATGCCTTGATCAGAAAGGTAGGGTTTCAAAAAAGCGGCGTGCTCAATATCAGTATAAAGTACCGGAAGATCTCTTTGATGCAATGGAAGAAGCGTATCGAGAGTTGTTCCGAGGAGAGGACGGCAATGAAGTTGCTGCTGATCAGCCCGAGTAGTCTTCATGTCGCTACTCCTGCGGTTCAATCTTTTTGAGTGGTTGGTGCTATTCCGCCAACTCCCAGTCCCTGGCCAGATCACTGCGGTGCTCAACGGACCATTCGATAACCATAGCTTTGGCTCGTTTGGGCGGGGTGCCTTCAAGCACTTCCAGCGTTTCGATAGAGATCAACTCTTCGTGCTCGCCATAGATCGCATGGAAATGAGGCTGGTTGTGAGCGTCATAGTACATCCGAATCAGGATGCCGAAGAGCTCACTAATTGTTGGCATTATTTGCGGCGTCCGCTTGGGGATGATTCCAATCTTGTTATTACTGCTGCCTTCATTCACGCGCCCGTGTTTAAAGTTTCCTATCGCGCTATCAAGTATGTATTCCAGAAGCTGACGATAACGGGTTTCAATTGAGCGCTGGCCTTCTTTCCAGTAAGGCGGCCACTAAGGAAAGGCCACCTTACTGGAAGAAAATGTTACCGAAGATTCTTTTCAGGTTCGGGATCAGGTACTTCGTTACCCGCAATATTTACCCCAAACAGTCATTTCAATCGTCACTTGGTTGGATTTAGACGCTTTTCGGTGATTTTTCATTTTGTATTAAGGTCTAGATGAGACTTCTATCCTTCGCCATGGTCAGTGACAAGTCTTCAATCATGTCTTCCTGACCACCCACGGTACCGCGGCGGCCAAGCTCTACCAGAATGTCACGGGCCTGGATGCCATACTTCTTCTCCGCACGCTGGGCAAACAGCAGGAAGGAAGAGTAAACACCCGCATACCCCAGAGTCAGCGCATCGCGGTCGACACGGATCGGCTGATCCATGATCGGGAAGACGCGGTCTTCGGCTACATCCATGATCTTGTACAGATCGATACCGGTCTCGACGCCCATGCGGTCCAGTACGGCACAGAACACTTCCAGTGGCGTGTTACCGGCACCAGCACCCAGGCCAGCAACGGAACCATCGACGCGGGCAGCACCGGCTTCAATCGCGGCCAGTGAGTTGGCGATCGCCATGCCCATGTTGTGGTGACCGTGGAAACCGATCTCGACGCTGGCCGGCAGTTCGGCGCGCAGCAGACCGATCTTGGCGCTGACTTCATCCGGCAGCATGTAGCCAGCAGAGTCAGTGGCGTAGATGCAGTTGGCGCCGTAGCTGACCATCAGTTTGGCCTGCTCCAGGATCTTCTCCGGGCTGACCATGTGGGCCATCATCAGGAAGCCGACGGTGTCCATTTCCATCTTGGCCGCCATGCCGATGTGCTGCTCGGATACGTCCGCCTCGGTGCAGTGAGTGGCTACACGAATAGTGGATACGCCACAGTCCTTGGCCATTTTCAGGTGATCGACGGTGCCAATGCCCGGCAGCAGCAGTGCTGACACCTTGGCATTTTTCATTTTCGGCACGACCGCGTTGAGGTATTCCTCGTCGCTGTGGGCCGGGAAACCGTAGTTCACGGAAGCACCACCCAGGCCGTCACCGTGGGTGACTTCGATCAGCGGCATGCCGGCTTCATCAAGACCAGTCGCGATGTTGACCATCTCGTCCAGGCTGATCTGGTGACGCTTGGCGTGCATACCGTCACGCAGAGACATGTCGTGCAGCGTGACTTTTTTACCGTTCAGATTCATTGTCATTTCCTCCGTTAGCCACGCTCAGGCAGGGTGATGGTGCCGTTGGCCGCTTCTTCAGCGAACATCTCGGCAGTGCGCAGACCGGCCGCGGTCATGATGTCCAGGTTGCCGGCATACTTGGGCAGGAAGTCGCCCAGACCTTCCACTTCCATGAAGCAGGAGACACGGTTGCCATCGAACACGGGGCCGTTCACCAGGCGGTAGCCCGGCACGTACTTCTGCACGTCCTTCACCATGGCATGCACGGATTCGGTGATGGCGGCCTGGTCCGGCTCGCCCTCGGTCAGGCAGTGGATGGTGTCACGCATGATCAACGGCGGCTCAGCCGGGTTGATGATGATGATCGCCTTGCCCTGCTTGGCACCGCCCACTTTCTCCACGGCACCAGCGGTGGTACGGGTGAACTCGTCGATGTTCTGGCGTGTGCCCGGACCGACGGAACGGGAAGACACAGTCGCGATGATCTCACCGTACTCAACCGGCTGTACGCGGGAGACAGCGGCAACCATCGGGATCGTCGCCTGGCCACCGCAGGTAACCATGTTGACGTTCATCTCCAGGTTCTTGGCGTGGTCGGCCAGGTTCACCGGCGGTACGCAGTAGGGACCGATGGCGGCCGGCGTCAGGTCGATCATGATCACGCCCAGTTCATTCAGCTTGCGGCTGTTCTCGGCATGAACGTAAGCAGAGGTGGCATCGAAGGCCACGCGGATATCGTCTTCGATGATGTGGGGCAGCAGACCGTCCACGCCGGTAGAACAAGTTTTGATGCCCATCTCTTCGGCACGCTTGAGGCCTTCGGAGGTCGGGTCGATACCCACCATCCAGACCGGCTCGATCCATTCGGAACGTTTCATCTTCATCAGCAGGTCGGTGCCGATGTTACCCGGGCCAATAATGGCCGCTTTCAGTTTTTTACTCATCTGCTCACCTCAAAAGGTAAAACGGAGCCTACACACCAGCAATACTGGTGTGTCAGGGTCGTAAAGTTAGGTAGGGCACTGCTTTTGCCCAATGAACTCTCAGGCGATCGGGTCGGTACTCGGTGTGCCGTTAACCAGCCTGAGAATACCTAGGGGGTTCGCGTTTTTCAGCGGTTCGGGTAGGCACACGTCAGGCATATCTTGGAAGCTGACCGGACGTACAAAGCGCTCGATGGCACGTGTGCCCACGGAGGTGGAACCCGCGACGGAGCAGGCAGGGTAGGGGCCGCCATGCGTCATGGAGTCACACACTTCCACGCCAGTCGGCCACCCGTTAACCAGAATGCGCCCTACTTTGTGGGAAAGGTCATTCAGCAGTTGCTGGTAAGATTCGAGCTCGGAGTCAGCGCCCCAGATAGTAGCGGTCAGCTGTCCCTCGAGTTTTTGCGTAGCTTCAACAAACTGTGCCTCATTTGCGGTTTCTACCAGAAGTGAACAGGGGCCGAAGGCTTCCTCGTGAAGGGTTTCATTACCCTCCCAGTCGGCAAGGTCGGCTCCGAAGAGGCTGGCGCGGGCTCGATTTTCAGCGCTGGGGCCTTCACCGATCAGTGCCGCTTCGTTGCGGTATTTATCTTGCTGTTTGTTAAAGCCGCTCAGTGTACCGGCGTTGAGCATAACGCCTGCGGGGGCGTTGATGATCAACTCTGCAACTTTCGCCTTGAAGCGGTTTAAACCTTCACTTTTTGCGGCAATAACTAATCCTGGATTGGTACAGAACTGCCCAGTGCCCATGGTTAGAGAGGTAACGAAACCTTCTGCCAGCTTCTCTGCGTTGACTTCCAGTGCGTGTGGTAGCAGATATACCGGGTTGATGCTGCCCATTTCAGCGAAAACAGGGATCGGCTCAGGGCGGCTGGCCGCAGCGTCGCAGAGCGCACGACCACCACCGAGAGAGCCGGTAAAGCCTACTGCTTTGATGGCAGGATGTTTAACCAGCGCGCCGCCGATATGGTGGCCTTTGCCTTGAATCAGGGAGAAAACTCCGGCTGGCAGCCCGCATTTTTCAACGGCGCGTACCATCGCTTTGCCGACCAATTCTGCGGTACCCGGGTGGCCGGAGTGAGCGCGGGTCACGACAGGGCAGCCTGCAGCAAGTGCTGATGCGGTATCGCCACCGGCTACTGAAAACGCCATCGGGAAGTTACTGGCACCAAACACGGCAACCGGGCCCAGGGCCTGATTGTATTGGCGGATATCCGGGCGCGGTAGCGGTTGACGCTCCGGCATGGCGGTATCGATGCGCGCCTGAAGATAGTCGCCGCGGCGCAATACTTTGGCGAACAGGCGAAGCTGACCGGTGGTGCGGCCTGTTTCGCCGCGGACGCGAGCTTCTGGCAGGCCGGTCTCTTCACCTATGCGGACTACCAGATCATCGACGATGCCATCTATTTCAGAAGCGGCGGTCTCGAGGAAGAGTGCGCGGTCTTCGAGGCTCAGCTCCGAGTAGATCGGGAAAGCCTTGGATGCCAGTTCGCAGGCTTTGTTCACGTCGCTTTCCAGCGCCATGACGAATTCTCCGCTCAGTGTTTCGGTGGTCGCTGCATTTGCAACCTGGAAGGTCTCGTTACCCTCGGCTTGAAATTGTCCGTTAATCAGGTGTCTGCCGTCGAATTGCATAGTTTCCTCCTAGGATTCAGAGCGTTTTTACAGTGACGCAGTCCGGTTCCTGGACCACTTCCCAGTTGTTGCGTAGCGGTTTACCAAATGCATCGGCACGGATTTCAAACTGATCGCCTGCTTCTGTACGCATATCCGCAAAACTCAGGGTCGCGGTACCGAAGTAGTGCAGGTGTATATCGCCTGGGCGGCAGAACAGTTTGTATTTGAAGTGGTGGTGTTCCAGGTTGGCAAAGGTGTGCGACATGTTTGCTTCACCACTGGCGAAGGCCTTCTCCCAGACCAGCTCACCATTTCGGCGGATGCGGCTGGTGCCCTGAATATCCTCGGGTAGCTCACCGATCAGCAGCTCGGGTCCGAATGAACAGACTCGCAGCTTGGAATGGGCCAGAAACAAGTAGTTTTCGCGCTCGGTGATGTGGTCGGACAATTCGTTACCCAACGCATAGCCGATGCGATAAGGCGTTCCGTCCGGTCCATTCAGATAGCAGCCGACCAGCTCAGGTTCTTCGCTCGCATCCAAGCTGAATGAGGGGATCGCGAAGGTGTGCTCAGGGTGCACGACAATGCTGCCGTCACCCTTGTAGAACCATTCCGGCTGAACACCGGCTTCGCCAGTGGCGGGTTTACCACCTTCCAGGCCCATGCGAAACATTTTCATGGAATCTGACTGCTGTATCTCTGCACTGTCGGCGGTGTGCATCTTGTCACGAGTATCGGCGCTTCCGGTATGGGTGAGGCCGGTACCGGTGACATAAAGGTGAGCAGGATCCGGGTGGTCTAAAGGTGCCAACACGCATTTGGCTTCAAGCAAGGAGCTGAGCGAAGCTTCCTCGGTACTGGTTGGGAGGCTTTTGATCAATGTTTCAAGATCGCTGGAATTCTCGATAGCTTGCTGCGCCAGTGAGTAAACACTGACAGCGCCCTGGATTCGCTGAATCTGCTCGCCGCCAACGGTATCGACGATACCGACGCGGCGCTGGTTGTCTGAATCCATATACTGAATAAGACGAATCATTGTGCGTTCCTCGATGTTGGAGTCAGACATCAGTGAGAGTGGCGCGGCACGTCGGAACCGCGGCAACCGACAAGGAAATCAAAGTCGCAGCCATCGTCTGCCTGCATCACATGCTCGATGTAGAGGCTGCGGTAGCCGCCCTGGGCGATTAGTGGGTTTACCGGTTTTTCTGCATTGTGTTTGTCTAGCCGTGCCTGCAGCTCTTCATCGGAGATATCGATGTTGAGTGCGCCGTTGGCGGAATCCAGCTCGATCCAATCGCCGTTTTGCACAATGGCAATCGGGCCGCCAACGGCTGTTTCCGGCGCGGTGTGTAGTACAACGGTACCGTAGGCGGTACCACTCATGCGGGCGTCTGAGATACGGACCATGTCGGTGATGCCACGTTCCAGCAGCTTAGGCGGAAGGCCCATGTTGCCGACCTCTGCCATGCCAGGATATCCGCGCGGGCCGCAGTTCTTCAGGACCATGACGGAGTTTTCATCCACATCCAGATCCGGATCAGCGATGCGGGCTTTGTAATCGTCAAAGTCTTCAAACACTACGGCTTTACCGCGGTGCTGCATCAAGTGCGGGCTGGCTGCAGACGGTTTGAGCACGGCGCCGCGGGGTGCCAGGTTGCCGCGTAGAATACAAAGACCACCATCATCGACCAGCGGGTTGTCGAGTGTGCGGATCACCTCGGTGTTGTAGTTGTCCGCGTTGCAGACGTTTTCCCACAAAGTCTTGCCGTTTGCGGTCAAGGCGTCTTTATGCGGCAGAAGATCGGCATCGCCAAGCGTGCGCAGTACTGCCGGGAGACCACCTGCGTAACAGAAGTCTTCCATCAGAAAACGGCCTGAGGGCATCAGGTCGAGGATGGTTGGGGTGCCGCGGCCGATACGGGTCCAGTCATCCAGTTCCAGATCCACACCGATGCGCCCGGCAATGGCCTTAAGGTGGATAGCGGCGTTGGTGGAGCCGCCGATGGCTGCATTAGTGCGGATGGCGTTCTCGAATGCTTCACGGGTCAGCAGCTTGGAGAGACGCAGGTCTTCCCAGACCATGTCGACGATACGCATGCCGGATAGGTGCGCTAGGGTGTAACGAGAGGCATCAACGGCTGGAATAGCTGCGTTATAAGGCAGAGTAACGCCCAAGGATTCTGCCATGCAGGCCATGGTGGATGCGGTACCCATAGTATTACAGGTGCCTTCTGAGCGGGACATGCTGCGCTCAGCGCTGAGGAACTCTTCAATGGAGATCTTGCCGGCTTTTACCTCTTCATGAAGCTGCCATACCGCGGTGCCGGAACCGATGGTTTTTCCCTTGTGCTTGCCGTTCAGCATCGGCCCTCCGGTGACGAGAATGGCCGGAATATCGCAGCTTGCAGCCCCCATCAGTAGGGCCGGAGTGGTTTTGTCACAACCAGCCAGCAATACAACAGCATCAACTGGGTTGCCGCGGATCGCTTCCTCCACATCCATACTTGCGAGATTTCGGGTGAACATGGCGGTGGGGCGCAGGTTGGATTCACCGTTGGAGAATACTGGGAACTCCACCGGGTAGCCGCCGGCTTCCAGTACACCCTGTTTTACGCGGTCGGCAATACGACGGAAGTGAGCATTACAGGGTGTCAGTTCAGACCAAGTATTGCAGATGCCGATGATCGGCTTGCCCTGGAACTCATGATCAGGAGTACCTTGGTTTTTCATCCAGGAGCGGTACATAAAGCCGTTTTTGTCGATGGTGCCAAACCACTGTGCTGAACGCAGGTCTGTCTTCTTTTTCATGATTATTGCCTCTTATTCGGGATCACCCGCCCGTGCTGGGCCGGGGTAAAAGTTGGGGTACAGGGTTAAAGTGCCCAGGTTGTCATCTCGGGATAGGCGAGCATCAGACCGAGGACGCAGAGCTGGATGACGATGAAGGGCACCATCGATCCGAAGATGTCTTTCAGGGATATGTCTGGTGGCGCCACGCTCTTGAGATAAAAGGCGGCAGGGCCAAAGGGCGGGCTGATGTAGGACACCTGCATGTTGATGGCGAACAAAATGCCGAACCACACCGGGTTGAAGCCAAGCTGCACTACGATCGGTACAAATATCGGCAAGCAGAGCATGGCAATGCCGATCCAGTCCAAGAACATACCGAGTAGAAGGAAGATCAGCATCATTACCATGATGATGAGGATCGGTGCGACGTCGAGCCCAAGAATGGCGTTGGATACAAAGCGGTTACCGCCCATCAGGTTATAGACGCCGACCAGGCAAGCCGCGCCGATACCGATCCAGACGATCATGCCGCAGGTTTCCAGCGTCTGAGTCAGGCTGTCTCTCAGCAGCTTGAAGCTGAACTCGCCGCGCAGTTTCACTGCTGCCAGTACACCTGCCGCGCCCATAGCTGCAGCCTCTGTTACTGAAGCGATACCACCGTAAATTGAACCAAGCACCATGCCAGCAATGATTAGCGGACCGGAGATCCCTTTTACCGCTTCCTTAAAACTGATTTTGGGCTGATCTTCTTCAGTGATGTGAGCTCCGCCCATAGCAGGGTTTCTGGCGCACATAAAAATAACGTAAGCCATATAAGCACCCATCAGGATGAATGCCGGGATAAATGCGGCTTTGAACAGATCTGCAATCGAGACGCTGGAAATCAAGCCGTAAATAATCAGGACGATAGACGGTGGAACCATGGTGCCAAGGGAGCCGCCAGCACAAACTACGCCGATGGCTATCCGTTTGTCGTAGCCTAGACGGAGCATCTGCGGAAGGGCGAGGACGCCCAATAGGACGATTTCACCGCCGATGATGCCGGAGATGGCTGCAAGGAAGAATGCCACTACCAGTGTTTGTACCGCTACACCGCCTGGGAGGCGGCCGGAGAAAACCCGCATAGAGTTGAATAGATCTCTGGCCATGCCGGAACGGTCGAGAAGACCTGCCATAAAGACAAACATCGGTACGGCCACCAGGGAGTACTCAGTGATAAATCCGTAGATCCGGCTGCCAACCAGCGGAATCGCATTAGGGCCGAACCAACCCAGTGTAAACAGAACCGCGACCAAGCCTGTTACGAAGGCCAGCGGAATACCGATAATGAGCAAGCCGAATATCGACGAGATCAGTAGGTAAGTTGCTATTTCGATAGTCATCGGGAATTACTCGCAGCTATCAGGGTTTGCGGCGGAAAAACGCGCCGAACCGGACCAACAGCTGGACAGCCATCAGTACAACAGAAAGAAGCACGATCAATTTGGTGAACGCAGGCAGTGGTGAGTTCCAGGAAGAGCCGGATGTCTGCAGACGCCATTCACCACCCGGTGTGTGGGTTGCGTTCCAGGCAAGTACCCAGGCGGCATAGCCGATCGCCACACAGAAACCGATGCCGAGCAGCAATTGCACCAGCTTCAACCAGCGGCGTCCGCCCTGTGGCAGAATGTCGTGCAGCACGTTGATCTGGATATGTCGATTACGCGCCAGCGTGTAGGGGCCGCCAAGGGCAAAGATCGCTGCGACCAGGAAAGTCGTAGTTTCGTGTACCCAGGTCGTTGGCGAATTGAAGACATAGCGCATGATTACTTCGTAAACGCTGATTGCCATTGCAATCAGCACCAGCCAGGCACAGAGCTTTCCAGCCTTTTCTACCAGCCGGTCCATTGCTGTGATCTCCTGATCAGCATCGGGAAGTGGCGAGTCCAGCTCACTACTGGCGTGCAGGCCGCTCAGCTCCTGCTCCGATTCGGAGGGATGGTGGTATTTACTCATGGGAATTGTCCGGTCAGTGGCCCGCCAACAGGCGGACCGTTTTGCAGAGGTTTAGAGCAGGTTGTTCTGCTTCAGGTAAGCAGTAATGCTCTCCACGGCCTCTTTAGCGGCCGGGGTTTTTTCACGCCAATTGTTCCATTCTTGCTGTGCAGCAGCGCGGAATTTCTTCAGCTCTTCAGGTGACAGAGTGCTGATAGTCACGCCGTTTTCCTTAGCGATCTTGACCTGTTCCTGATCTGCTGCGGTTAGTTTTATATTGAGCGCGTCGACAAACTCATCGACGGAATCCTCCAGCATCTTCTGATCGTCTGCAGAGAGGCTTTCCCAGATGTCTTTGTTTAGGGATATGCCTATCATCGGCATAGAGTGGAAACCCGGGTAAGCCGCTGCTGGGGCGTACTTGTGATAACCTTGGGTGTAGTTGGTGGCAAATACGGTGTAGTCCGCAGCGTCGATGACGCCTTTTTCAAGTGCGGTATAAACCTCTGAGGTGGGTAGGTTCACCGGGGCCGCACCGGCCAACTGGAAGATGTTGGAGACCATGCCTTCGGGGGCGCGGATTTTCAGGCCCTTAAAGTCCTCCATAGTCTCGATTTTACGTTTGGTGATCAATGCTTCGGGAATCATGGCCCCGGCGCGAATCAGGTGAACGTTGTAAGGCTCTATCAGAGCGTTGTAACGTTCTTCGCCACCATAGTTACGCATGTAATCGAGAAACTGATAAGGGTCAGACCAGGCACCAACCATGTTGCCGTAAACGGCGAAGGCAGGGTTCTTACCGGCGAAGTAGCTCGGGTCTGTGATATGGCCCTGAAGTATGCCTGCGCCAACGGCGTCAAGTGTTTCATTATTGCCGACGATTGAGCTGCTCGGTAAGAGCTCAATTTCGATTTCCCCACCGCTTTTTTCAGAAACCGACTTCGCCCAGCCTTCCGCAATCTTGAACTGATCGTCACCTGCATTGAGGTTGGTTTGGAATTTCCACAGCTGTGATGCCTGGGCAGACAGGCTCGTGGATAATGCTATAACTGCTGCAAGCCCGGTAATTGCTGCAACAGGACGGAAGTGATGTTTACTCATCCTTAAATACTCCGATTGTTGTTTTTATCGTGAGACCAGTTTTGGTGAAACCATGAGTCTGGTATGTCGAGAGAGCATGGAGGAGAGTAAGATAGAGAGGTATGTTGAACAAATACTAAATTTGGGCTTAAGTATATTCAAATGAATATATCTGAGTGATTATGCGTACGATTAACACTGACTGGTTTATCAGAGCGAAGCTGAAACACCGGCACCTGCTGGTTCTTGCGGCGTTGGGTGAGACAGCCAATTTAAACCATGCTGCGGAGGGGCTAGGGATCTCGCAGCCTGCTATATCTAAACTACTGAAAGAACTTGAAGAAGGGTTAGATGTAGAGCTTTTTCAGCGCCATCCGCGCGGTGTAATACCGACGATATATGGTGAAACGATGATTCGTTATGCTCGTACGATGCTCACAACATTGGATAATGCATATGATGAAGTTGCTTCGATTCGCCAGGGGTTGAGCGGACATGTTCGTATCGGAACAGTACTGACGCCAAGTACTGATCTGATTCCTGAAACTATCAACCGCGTTCGAGAGACGCACCCCGATCTTGAAATCACTATTCGCACTGGATCCAGTGAGGAGTTGCTGGGGATACTTAAAGATGGTGAGTTGGATATTCTAGTGGCGCGTATCCAGCATGCATTTGCGCATCTAAACTTTTGCTACGAGCCCATGCATCATAAGTCAGCTTTTCCTCAGCCTGAATATCCTGACCCTGTCTATCCGGGTGAGGCTGGAGGCGGATCACCATTTTTTTCTCAGTCGAATTATCCCGATCCGGCCTACCCCCAGCCATATTCGCCTGAGCCGGTAGTTGTGTGTGCACGAAGAGAACACCCGCTAATCAAGCAGGGTGCACGGCTATCACTGGTGGATCTTCAGGATAAAGAGTGGGTACTCCCACCCTCTGGGAGTGTTATGAGGACAGAGTTCGAAGCGATGTTTCAACGTAGCGGTCTGAACCTTCCCAATCATATCGTTACTGCAGAAAACCTCCTGGTTGTTACCAACCTACTTGAAAAAAATGACATGCTTACGTTGCTGCCCGAAGCAGTGGTAGTTCACTACATGAAATATGGCATGGTAGGGTATGTAGCAGTTGAAGCACGTTTGCAGCGTGATCTGTCCAGGATACTCGAACCTTATGGACTGATTCACCGAGGCGAAGACCTTCTATCTCCTGCTTCACGTGCGGTTCTAGCGCTGTTACGTAAGGGAAAAAACTACACTCGAAAGAGGATCTAATGACTACGTCTGAGGCAAAGTAGTAGTCGGCAAGGTATTGCACGCCAAACAGCGGGAATCAATATGAGCCTGTTTCTGGTCTCGCAACTGGAGTCTCTTGAGTTGGCCAAGGATGTTGTCCGCCAAATGGAGTATCACTGGCAAACAAGCAGGTAAGCGTTACTGGTTTCGCCATGATTCGCTGTATCCACACCATCTGGAGTATGTGGATACAGCATATGCACACGACCAGGGTCATCGCCTGTGACAAGGATTAAGCAGTCTGTAGTCGACGGCCATCCTGTGCCCAGGGCATTTCTTTAATCGGCAAATGGATGATGGCTGACAGCAAGCCAAACCCCACACCAATCCACCATACCAGCGTGTAGTTCGCATAGAGGTCATACATACGACCGCCAAGCCACACGCCCAGAAAACCACCCAGCTGATGCGAGAAAAACACGATGCCGTAGAGGGTTCCCATGTATTTGAGTCCGTAGATGTGAGCGATCAGCCCCGACGTTAGCGGCACAGTGGCCAGCCAGAGAGAGCCCATAGCAATCGAGAAGAGCAACACGGTTTCCGGTGTGATTGGATTCAAGATAAAGGCTGCAGCTACGATTGTGCGCAGGAGATAGATGCTGGCGAGCAGGTACTTGCGTGAGTATCGATGGCCAAGCCAGCCTGCGAGCAGGGTGCCACCGATATTGAACAGGCCAATCAGCGCGATGGCAACGGCGCCGAGCATACTGGTAGACGAAATCCCCAGCGATTGAATGACACTGCCGGGTGCAACTGCACTACACATCTCTGAAATGAACGCCGGAAAATGGGCCGTGATAAAGGCCAGCTGATAACCGCATGAAAAGAAGCCAATGAAAATAAAGGCGAAGGTGGGATCCTTCAACGCCTGCTTAAGCACGGTTCCCATTGACGCTTCGTTTTCAGTGCGCTGTTCCACCGGCGGCACTCGCATCAGCGGTAAAGCCAGCAGCGAAAGAATTATAAAACCGGCAAAAACGATGAATACCGACTGCCAATCCATAGTGCTCAGTAGCAGTTGAGCCACAGGTGGGCCAACGATCTGGCCTGCTGACCCCGCTGCAGTTGCAATGCCCAAGGCCATAGAGCGATGACGCTCCGGGGCGGATCGACCTACTACCGCAAGAATGACGCCAAAGCCGGTACCCGCAATGCCGAACCCAACCAGCATCTCCAGCATCTGGTGTTGTCCTGGGGTGATGGCGAAAGATGAGAGAATCAAGCCTGCAACATAGCAGGCAGCACCGACCAATATTCCCTTGCGGTCACCATAGCGTTCTGCCATAGCGCCGAACAGTGGTTGTCCGATACCCCAAAAAAGGTTTTGTATTGCAATGGCAAAGGAAAATTCCTCGCGAAGCCAGCCAAAATCCTCGGCGACCGGGATCTGGAACAGGCCAAAAGAAGCCCGTATGGAAAAGCTGATCAAAATGATGATGCAGCCGGCAATCAAAACAGGATTGAAGAGTGAATCCTGCTTTGCGGTGGTGAGTGTATTCATGGCATTCCTGCTAATGGCGCTCTGGTTAGAGTGGGGGAGAAGCGTCTTTACTGTCTGCGCACCGGCTGACTAGTGGACTCAAGCCAAAGATGAGTTTCGGACAGAAGCTCGTCAGACAGGGGGGTATCTCTGGTTGCACGTGCCAAAATCAGTGCACCCGCCATGCTGGCAAAGCGTCCTATGGCTGCTCGGCGGCGTTCAGCCACATCTGGTTCAGGGCTTGCTTCCGCGAGAATGTTTATCAATCCTTCCAGCCCATCGGCGAATGTCTGGTGCAAAGACTCGTCGCTGGAGCGTCCGACTTCACATCCGAGTGCTGCGTAAATGCAGCCTTGGGAGGGAGTATCTCGATGCGCGGTAGTTAGGTATCGATCGATTAAAGCCCTGAGAGCGTCCTGTGCCGCTGCATCGCGCGCATCACACCAGTTGGTGTCGGTTCTTTCAGCGACTTGTGCGCAGGCTTCAGCTGCCAGGGCTTCTTTTGAAGGGAAATGCCTGTAGAAGCCGCCGTGTGTGAGCCCGGCCGTTGCCATGATTTCGGCAACACTGACCCCATCAAGACCGCGCTCCCGGAAAAGTTTACCGGCGGCTCCAATGATTTTTTCCCTGTTGCGTGTGCTCTCTTCGCGACTGGTTCTCATGTCTGCATACTCGATTAACGATATGTGGGGGCACATGGCCGCTAGCATCAGAGACTAGGGCTTGCACTTTGATGATAGTCATCATCAAAAATAATAGATGATGACTATCATCAAAACAATCCGTCATCAGCAAATTCACTGTGCTGACCCAAAAGGTGCGTTTTAAGGCAAGGCTGGAGATGTCGGAGAAGGCTCTAAGGGAGGAGTCCAGAGAGCCTATGGTCAGGAAAGCAGGCTTAGAAACATTAACTTGCGCGACTTTTGCGTGCAAAGGCGCCAACCAGGTGCTGTCGGAGCTTGTAGGACGCATCTACAACGTTACCAGCTTCAAGCAAATCCAGAATTTCCAGATGTTCGCTGTACTGCTCTTCAAGCCGTTCACGATCAATAGGGGCTTTGTATTCCATCAGCTTACGCATGCGGTTTGCTTGCTGAAGCGCCATCAGAAAGTAGGGGTTGCCGGACATTCGGATCAACTCTTCGTGGAAATTTGGCCCGTAACTGAGGATAACTTCATTGGAGAGAGAGCCTACATCGGCGGCCAGCATCCGTTTTTGAGCGGCGCGAAGTTCTTTGAGGACCTTATGATCCAATTGAAATGTAGGTTCGAGCAATGCGGCAGGCTCAAGGGCTATTCGCAATCGGTAGATTTGGCTGAAAGCTTCGGCGGTTTTGGCGACTTGTAGAAGCTTCCAGCCATAGCCGGGTTTGCGCTCTGCCCAGCCTTCGCGGTTGGCACGGGAAAGCATCGCCGTTGTCTTCAGCTTGGTCCAGTTGTAGCGATCTTTGATGAATTGCTCGGTAAATTCTTCAGGTATGGCGTCTTCAAGCCAGTCGTTTACCAGTGTCTGATATTCATCAGCAGACTCTTCCAGTTGGGTCTTGGCCCAGTCCATTACATCACGCGGTAGCTCGTCGGCAATGAAGTAGCCACGATTAGGTTTACGAATCACAACCGACTTAATTTCCAGCTCTTTTAGTGCTTCACGGATTGGAGTGCGAGACACGCCATAGTGATCGGCCAGGCTGTTTGCATTGATATGTTCGCCGCAGCTGAGGTCTCCAGACAGGAGCTCCTGCAAAATCATCTTGGCTATCTTGCTTGTTACATCACCATTTGCCATTTCGATATCTGTCCTGTGTCCTCTGCGGCCTCTCCAGACTGAGCCGGATTAAAAGCACTAACCGCGTGTGAATGCGCTGCCGCATCTTAGCTCATATTGAATATTCATGCATATAAGTGCAATGAAAGGGAGCTATTTCCTATCTGGTGGCAATAATTTACCACTTTGGTGAAGTGGGTGGAATGTCACATTTGTCTTATAAACAATGGATGTAAAGTAGATGGAAGGGATGAAAAACCAGTCTTGGTGGCTGGATGATGTTGCATTCGAGGCTACATTGAAAACTAAAAGCAGGAATAATGGTCGCGGAAATACAAATAGTAAATTTGTAACTATCTGATTATAAAGAAGTAAATGCATATTTACTGGCTTTTTTAGGGTTCGCTCTTGTAATGGATGGTTGGCTCAGGTGAAAAATTGAAAAATCTTGATTGTATTTGTGTGCTCAAATAACCAATAATGTCCCGCGTAGCGTGCCAAGAAAAATTACAAAGACTGGAGAAGAGCATGATTAAGAACAAAAAAACACTATGTGCACTGACCCTTGCTTCGATTGCGAGTTTTGCAAGTGTAACCGGGGCTTATGCTGCCGAATTCAAGCCTGAAAGCCCTGATTGCATTGCGCCGGCTGGCGCTGGTGGTGGCTGGGATTTCATCTGCCGAAGTACTGCCAAGTACCTGTTTGATCTTGGATTGATCGAAGACACCATGCAGGTCACCAACATGTCTGGCGGTGGCGGCGGTGTGGCATACGCCTACGTTTCCAATGAGCGCAATGAAGACAACAGCCTCATCGTCGCGGCGTCCAACGGTACAACGTCACGTTTGGCACAGGATGCATACCCGGGTTCTACACCTGATGATGTTCGTTGGTTGGCTACATTTGGTGCTGAATATGGTGCAATCGCGGTTGCAAAAGATTCTGAATACAAGGACCTGAAATCGCTGATGGATGCTGTTGTTGCTGATCCGCGCAAGGTTGCCTGGTCGGGTGGTTCTGCCGTTGGGGGTTATGACCACATCAAACCGCTAATGCTGGCGAAGGCGGCAGGTCTGCAGGATGCACGCAAACTCAAATATGTCGCTTTCCCTGGTGGCGGTGAGGCGATGACAGCCTTGTTATCTAATGCCGTTCAGGTGTTCTCGGGAGATTTCTCGGAAATTCGTGGCTTTGCTGAATCCGGTGATGTTCGTGTGCTGGCAGTGATGTCACCTGAGCGTCTGTCCGGTTACGAGCAATTCCCGACTGCAATTGAACAGGGCTATGACGTAATCGGCCCCAACTGGCGTGGTCTCTACATTCCAAAAGGTGCTTCAGAAGAAGCTTACGAATACTGGACAAATGCGGTCAAGAAACTGACCGAAGACGCGGATTCACCTCCGAAGTGCGACACCCGCCTATGCAGCCTGAAGGTATTCCCGAAACACGACTTCAGGCTGCCTGAACCCAAGGCACTTGCGGGGCCTCAGGTTTAAATTTTTCTCTACGCGACGGACATCCTCGTCGGTAATCAATCGCAGATCCGTACCTTTCGGAATGAACTGCCGCAACAGACCATTAAAGTTCTCGTTCAGTCCGCGCTCCCATGATGAGTACGGGTGGGCAAAATAAAACTTTGTCTTCAATGCCTTGGCGATTGCTTGGTGCTCGACAAATTCGCTTCCGTTGTCTGCCGTGATCGTATGTACATGGTCAGCATAGGGCTTGAGCATTGCAATAACTGCGTCACGAACGTCTGTCGCTCGTTTGGAGCCGACTCTACGTACCAGATACAAGCGACTTTTGCGCTCAGCCAACGTCACCAGAGCACCGGTTCCGTGTTTACCCAGCACAGTATCAATTTCCCAGTCACCGAAGCGTGTCCGCGCGTCCACAATAGCAGGGCGCTCATCGATCGAAAGCGGCTCCGGGATAGCCGACCGTTTGCTGTTTCTGCCTTTGCGATAGCGTTTATGTCCCTGGCGCAGACACCTGTAAAGCTTGCCGCCACTAACCTTATCAGCAGCAATATGGCGGTAGATCCACTCATGGCTGACGGGTAGACCAATGAGTTTACCAATACCGCTTATTTGCTCAGGACTCCATAGCCAAGACAGCGTCATTTCAACATACTGTACGACCAGTTCTGACACGCGACGCTTGTGAGAGCTGGTACGGCGAAGCAAGGCTTTCTGATGCGCACTCTCGGGTTCGTACACGCTCTGGTCGCTGTTACGCTTCAACTCCCGATAGACAGTGGAACGGTGGATCTTGACCGCTCTGGCGATCGCTGAAGGGGAATAGCCCTGCACAAGAAGGGCCGATATCTGGTATCGTTTCCCCTCGGTCAACTGCTGATAACTCATGGTGATACTTACTTCTACCTTTGGCGAGATGAAGCGTACCACTGTCAGCAGTTGGCTACCTCTCGACGTTCAACCATGAGTGTCGCACTTATTATCTGAATTCCCGATGACCCATGGATCAGCCTATCCATTCGTCCCATAAATTTCTCCTTACGGGTCTGACGGGGTGTTGCTGAGCTTGCTGTCAGTGAAGGTCAGCAGCTGATCCATTCGAGCATCCCTGTTCCTGAGCTGGTATTATCTCAGGCGAAGGACTTGTTCACACGCTCCCTAGTTCAGTAAAAAATCTAATACCATTCTATTGAACCTTTCCGCGTGTTCCCACTGCGCCCAGTGACCGCACTGATTGAAAATGTGCAGCTGAGAGTTGGGAATACCTGCAACCAGACGCAGACCTGTGTCCATCGGCACGAAGCGGTCCTGGCGGCCCCAGATGACCAGTGTATCCTGCTGAATTTCAGGCAGGCGGGGACTGAAGTCCGGGAACTGTTTGGGATTGGCGGCCATGCTTTTCACAAAGTTTTCCAGATGATCACGACGCTTGAGCATGTTGTCCAGACGCGCCTGGAACAGTTCTTCTGTCAGGTCGCTGGTGTCGAACACGAACACCGACATCATCTTCTTCAAGTTTTCGATAGTCGGCTCGCAGTAGAGCCCTTGCAGTAGCTTGATCCCTTCCGCTGGCATCGGCGTGAATAGACTGGCACCTCCGGTGCCGCCTCCCATAAGCACAAGCTTGCCAACGAACTCAGGGTATTCCAGGGTAAAGGCAACGGCGCTGTGGCCTCCCATTGAGTTGCCCAGAATATGGATATGCTCAAGGTCCAGTGCATCCACGACAGCCTTGAGTGCGCGGGCATTGAGATCCGAGCGTGAGCCGGTGCAGACGATGGAGTCGCTTTTGCTCCAGCCCGGGCAGTCGAGAAGGATGACGCGATATCCCGCAGTAACCAGTGGCTCGATATTACGGTTGAAATTGGCCCAGCCGCTGGCGCCAGGGCCTGAACCGTGCAACATCACCACGGTCTCAGCGCCTTCGCCACAGTCGTTGTAATGCAGCTTGATCGGCTGGCCATCCAGTTCGATGTCGATAAAGCGGCTGCTGTCTGCTTCGGTCAGGTTCATGCTCATTTTGCTCTCCTGCTAAAACTGCTCGCCCCGGCAATTGCCGGGGCATGATAATCTGTGAGGTTTTTTATTGTGGAATCTGACGGAAGCCGCCGTTCAGATAGATAAGAGCTTCACCATCCTGGCGCTCACGGGTGGCCAGTACCTCGCAGAGGAAGGCGTGGTGAGTGCTCTCGTCAAATACCTTGACCACCCGGCAATCGAAATTGGCCAGCGCGTCCTGCAGTACCGGAGCGCCGGTGGCCAGACTGTCCCAGGTGCCGTATTCGAAGCGGGACTCACCCTGTACATCCTTGATCATGCCTGCGAAGGCCTTGGCCACTTCTTCCTGGTCGCCGGCCAGGATGTTGACACACAGAGCGCCGTTCTTGAGGATCAGTTCACTGGCGTAGACACCCTTGTTAACGAACACGACCAGGCGAGGTGGGTCGGCAGTTACCGAGCAGACAGCTGTGGCGGTCAGGCCGGCGCGGGCCTTGTCATCGCCGGTGGTGATGGTGCTGACGCCCATGGCGAAATGACGCATGCCGTTACGGTGTTCGTCGGCACTGACCATCGGCTTTTCACTGAGCTCGGCGTTGGGTGTCCAGTCGAGCAGCTGGTTGATGTGCTGATTCATGATCGTCTCTCTAATAATTCAGGCGGGGCCTTCTGCAGCTATACAGAAGGCCCTTAGGCTCTGGCATTTGCGCCAAAGGTATTTGGCTTATGCCTTAACGCCGAAAGGATTCGGCTGGGGCAGCGGGTTGCCCAGCAACTGACCGCCCAGGAGATCACCGATATTGTCCTGGTTCTGAGTGATGTGGTTGGCACCGACCAGGATGTCGCGCATCTGGCGCTGCATCGGGTTGTTCAACCAGACGCCACGGGTTGAGGTCTTCTTGAAGATCATGTGCGCCGCATCAAAGCAGTCGCCGCCGGTGAACTGGTTGGTGGCGAAGTGACGCACACGTACATCGGTTGGTACCAACTCGCCACGAGAAGCATAGCGCCAGGCTTCTTCGGTGTTGCTCAACACTCGGGCCTCGGCCGCTGTGATTTTGGCTTCGGCTTCACCCAGACGGTATTTGATAAACGGATCGTTCACCGCAGCACCTACCGCCTGGTTCAGGTTCTGGCGCGGCACCATGTGCTCGATATACAGGTCAGACATGCCACGTGCCATGCCGATCAGCACTGAGGATACGGCGGCATAGAACACGAAGAAGAAGGGCACCTTGTATAGATTGGCGACGTTGCCGTGTGATTCCTGATCATAGGCCCCAATCACATGGCTGCGGTAAGCCGGTACGAAGACGTCCTTGATCACCAGCTTCTTGCTGCCGGTTCCCGCCAGGCCAACCACGTGCCAGTCATCCACGATCTCCGCGATCTGATCGCGTTGAACCCAGAAAGAGCGGAATACCATCGCGCCGTTTTCCAGTACGCGGCCACCGAGGAAGGTACCACCTTCGGCATGGTCACAGCCGCTGGAAGTCAGCCACTCTCCGTTCAAACGGTAGCCGCCTTCAACCAGTTCTACGGTGCCGAAAGGTGCGTATGAGGAGGAAACCAGTCGTGTGTTGTCCTCCCCCCAGAGTTCGTCGCCCACCTGTTCCGGCAGCAAACCCACTTCGAAAGGATGCACACCCAGCACCATCACATTCCAGGAGCTGGACGGACAGCCGCGAGCCAGCTCAATCAGTACACGGTTGAGTACATTCGGATGCATCTCGTAGCCGCCCCAGAGCTTGGGTTGCAGGATTTTGAAGAAGCCGGCTTCCTGAAAGGCCTGAATGGTCTCCTTGGAAACCATGCGCGCTTTTTCACAGGCATCGGCACGCTCACGCAGCATCGGGATCATGTCACGGGCGCGCTGTACGATCTCTTCTTCGGTCGGGATTGGGGTAACGATAGCGTTCATATGGGTCTCTCCAGATGAGTCTGTTTTATTGTTCAGCTGTGGTCAGCTCAGGCGGGAGTGGCGCTGACCACGCCGTAGCCCGCAATCCATTCGTTGATGGGACGGTAGTAGTCCTTGCGTGCCTGATAGGGACCGCTGGCAGCCAGTGCGGCGAAGGCGGCAACCCAGGTACGCACCTCGTGGGTAGAGCGTCCGGCTTCGGTGGAGATCTGCTGGATATCGAAGTTATCCACCTGTTCAAGCTCACCGCTCTGCAGCAGTTCTATGAAGGCTTCGTCCCAGGCCGCGTTGAGTGGGGTTTGCTGGCAAAGTTCGGAACCATAGATTTTGCCGGCAGCAACAGTACGGGCTTCACGAGCCGCACGGGCTTCAGGTGTCGGGTTACGACCGCAGATCAGGAACTCCTGAATCTCTTGCGGTGAATCGGCCAACAGGGGCACCGGAGGCTCGTGAGACAGACCACCAGTGCCAAGAATCAGCACACGCTTGTTCAATGCGGCCAGGAAGTGACCCACGGCCTCACCCAGTTGGCGAATACGGCGATAGGGTACAAAGGGGGGAGCCACTGAGTTGATAATGATCGGAATCACTGGGTAGCGGGTCAGGCTGCCGGTCGTTTCTTCCAGAGTCTGGGTGCAGCCATGATCGACCCGCAGCCGATGCGACAAGGCGACATCCAGGTCGTTGTTCATCAGATGTTTGGTCAGCTCCAGTGCCAGTTCGGCATCCACTGATAGGGGGCCGGGCAGAGTGCCGTAGTCACCGACCGACTCCGCAGCTGTAGCGACTACGAATGGGGGCATCAGGTCGTAGAAAAGGCCGTTATAGTGGTCCGGGGCAAATACAATAACCAGTTCAGGATCGAATGCTTCAACTTCTGCACGAGCCGCTTCCAGAACCTTATCCACTTCGGCAACAACATCGGCACCGGGGTCGTTACGGCCACGCAGAGGTGTATGCGACAGGCATTTAAGCATGATGCTCATATCTCTACCTTCTTTTTATCTTTATGCGAGAGCTGAACATTAATATGTTGGCTCCCGGTGTTTGTAAGGGATTTTTGAATACTGTGATGAATTACGATTCTAAATAATTAAATAGGGGGCTTAATCGAAAGGATTAAATTGAATTTATGTAAAGTCTTTCGATTTATTTAGGGTGGATTCTGGACAGGCGAGAAAATAACATCAAGCAAAAACGGACCTTGGGTGCACATAGTGCACAGCAAGGTCTTGTGGTGGTCAGTACTGGAGCAGCGGGTGAGAAGCCTGGGTATTGGCCTCAGCGGATTTTGGGGGACAGGCTATGTTCGATTCGAGTGACCACCGACCGCATGGCTTCAAGGTAGCGTGCAGCCGCTGCCTCGATAGTCATGGCATCAGCGATATAGACTAGATTCAGGCAACCCAGCACCCGCTCTTCATGTCGAATGGGCAGGGCGATAGCGGCGATACGACCCTCTTCACCCCAGTCCCGATAGTTGGAGCCGTAGCCATCTTGCCGGGTTTTACGGATCAGCTTTTCAACACTTTCAGGGTCTCGAGCCAGCGCTCCTTGGTTGTCATCTCGGCTGGCAAGGAGTTGGATGATCTGTTCCCGTTCCTGATCCGGACAGTGGGCAATATAGGCACGGCCTGCGGCGGTCATCAGCATCGGCAGGCGGCGGCCAACCATAGAGCGGTGGAATGACAAGCGACTGAAGCGGTGTGTAGTTTCACGGATAACCATGGCGTCCACATCCAGGGTCGAGATATCGGTGGGCCAGACGACTTCCTGTAACAGCTGCCCCAGCAGTGGGGCTGCAAACTGGGAAACCCAGTGCTCGTCGCGGAAACCTTCACTCAGCTCGCGGACCTTGAGTGTCAGCAGGTAGCTGTCGTCCGACTCGCTGCGGCGAACATAGCCTTCGTGTTGCAAGGTCTCCAGCAGGCGGCGAACGGTGGTGCGGTGCAGTCCTGTCTGTTGTGCCAATTCGGTGATGCGAGCACCGCCATCGCATCGGTTGAGAGCATGCAGCAGCGACAGACCACGCATCAGCCCCTGAACTAGCTTGTACTCGCCCTGGGTTGGGCTCTTGTCCTGTTCCTGCACGGCCTGTCTCCTGCTGCATGTTGTGCACTAGGTGCACCTAGGGTGCGATTTCTGTTGCTGTCGCTAAGAGGGTATTCCTATACTCCGGCCATAATAAAAACATGCTTTCCCGGAGTCCATAGATGATATTCAACGGAATAAGTCATCACGCCATTTTAAATATGGGCAGAATGATGAGAGTGAAAGTTATAAATATAATCCATAACTCTCATTATTATATGACTGCTTTTTCTCTCAGCTTTATACCCGATATTAATCTGCTTGAATCTGCTCAGTTTGATGTCTTTTTAATTCAGGATATCAGCTTGGTTAACGCTCCGCATCGCCTGTTTACAACAGTCTGAAACTGCCCCGTCGCAGCTGTGCGGCGAATTGCCTGGGTACTTAGTCACATGGTGAACGAACAACAGTTACACGAGATGGCCGAGCGCTTGCGCGCGGCTGAACAGCTTAACCAGGCGACCGCGCCGATTCGAGATTGTCTTGATTCTCAGGACGCCGAGTCAGCCTACCGCATTCAGCAGATCAATACCGAACATGCGGTTGCTCAGGGCCGTCGCATCGTGGGGCGCAAGGTCGGCCTGACCAACCACCGTGTGCAGGCCCAGCTGGGCGTGGACCAGCCGGATTTCGGCACCCTGTTCGCTGACATGAGCTTCGGCGACAACGACGTCATCCCCGCCGATCTGGTGATGCAGCCCAAGGTTGAGGCCGAGATCGCTTTCATTCTGGAGCGCGACCTGCCGCAGCAGGATTGCACCCACGCCGAGCTGATGCAGGCGATCGGCTGGGTCGTACCGGCACTCGAGATCGTTGGCAGCCGCATCCAGAACTGGGATATCCGTTTTGTTGATACGGTGGCGGACAACGCGTCCAGCGGTTGCTTTGTGCTGGGCACCCCGGCCCGCCGGCTGGATGGCGTGGACCTGCGCGGGGCCGAGATGCACATGACGCGCAACGGCGAATGCGTTTCCAGCGGCAGCGGTGCCGAATGCCTGGGCAACCCGCTCAATGCCGCTCTTTGGCTGGCACGCACCCTGAGTCGTCTGGGCACACCGCTGAAAGCCGGCGATCTGGTGCTCAGCGGTGCTCTGGGTCCGATGGTGGAGTGCGCCCCGGGAGACCGTTTCGAGGCTGAAATCAGTGGTATCGGCCAGGTGGCCGTTGAGTTTGCGCAGGCAAGCGCCTGAGCCTTTCGCAACAGGAGTCAAAATGAAGAAGATAAAAGTAGCCATCATCGGTTCCGGCAACATCGGTACCGACCTGATGATCAAGATCATGCGCAACAGCGGCTGCCTGGAAATGGGCGCCATGGTGGGGGTCGATGCCAACTCGGACGGCCTGGCCCGTGCGGCCCGTATGGGCGTGGCCACGACGCACGAAGGCGTCGATGGGCTAGTGAAAATGCCGGTATTTGCCGACATCGATATCGTGTTCGACGCCACCTCGGCCAAGGCGCACATGCACAATGACGTGTTCCTGCGTGGTCACAAGGAATCGCTCAGGTTTATCGACCTGACACCGGCGGCGATCGGCCCCTACTGTGTGCCGGTGGTCAACCTAGAGCAGCACCTCAACGAGGGCAACGTCAACATGGTGACCTGCGGTGGCCAGGCGACCATTCCGATGGTGGCGGCAGTGTCACGCGTGGCCAAGGTGCACTATGCCGAGATCGTGGCGTCCATCTCCAGCAAGTCGGCCGGCCCGGGCACTCGCGCCAATATCGACGAGTTTACTGAAACCACCACCAAGGCGATCGAAGTGGTCGGCGGTGCCAGCAAGGGCAAGGCGGTGATCATCCTGAACCCGGCCGAGCCGCCCCTGCTGATGCGCGACACCGTCTACGTGCTGTCCGAGAAGGCGGATCAGGCACAGGTGGAAGCCTCCATCGAGGAGATGGCAGCGGCAGTGCAGAGTTACGTACCGGGCTACCGTCTGAAGCAGAAGGTCCAGTTCGACGAAATCCCCGAAGATCAGCCGATCAACATTCCGGGGCATGGCCATTTCAGCGGCCTGAAAACCTCCGTTTTCCTGGAAGTGGAAGGTGCGGCCCATTACCTCCCGGCCTACGCCGGCAACCTCGACATCATGACCTCTGCCGCGCTGGGTACCGCCGAGCGCATCGCCAAGTCACTGATTAACTGAGGACGAACAAGATGACATTCAATCCCGGCAAGAAACTCTACATCTCTGATGTGACCCTGCGCGACGGCAGCCATGCGGTGTGTCACCAGTACTCGATCAAGAATGTACAGGATATCGCCCGCGCGCTGGACAAGGCCAAGGTGGACTCCATCGAGGTGTCCCACGGCGACGGCCTGCAGGGCTCCAGCTTCAACTACGGCTTCGGTGCCCATACCGATCTGGAGTGGATCGAAGCGGTAGCGGAAGTGGTCGAGCATGCGCAGATCGCCACGCTGCTGCTGCCTGGTATCGGCACCGTGCATGACCTGGAAAATGCCTACAGCGCCGGTGCCCGTATCGTGCGTGTAGCGACCCACTGCACCGAGGCGGACGTGTCCCGTCAGCATATCGAACATGCCCGCAAGCTGGGCATGGATACCGTCGGCTTCCTGATGATGAGCCACATGCAGGCGCCGCAGGGGCTGGCCGAGCAGGCCAAGCTGATGGAGAGTTACGGTGCCACCTGCATCTACGTGGTCGATTCCGGCGGTGCCATGGGCATGCAGGATATCCGTGACCGCTTCCGTGCGGTGAAGGGGGTGCTGGATCCGGCAACTCAGACCGGTATCCATGCCCACCACAATCTGGCATTGGGTGTGGCCAACTCCATCGTCGCGGTTGAAGAGGGCTGTGACCGAGTCGACGCCTCCCTCGCGGGTCAGGGCGCCGGTGCCGGTAACGCGCCACTGGAAGTGTGCATTGCCGCCTTCGACAAGATGGGCTGGGAGCACGGTACCGATGTGTATGCCCTGATGGATGCCGCCGACGACATCGTACGCCCACTGCAGGACCGCCCGGTACGCGTTGACCGTGAAACCCTGGCGCTGGGGTATGCCGGCGTCTACTCCAGCTTCCTGCGTCACTCCGAAGTGGCGGCCGAGAAGTACGGTCTCAAGACCGTCGACATTCTGGTTGAGCTGGGCAAGCGCCGCATGGTCGGTGGTCAGGAAGACATGATCGTGGACGTGGCGCTGGATCTGCTCAAGCGTCAGTAAACCCTGAAGGGCCGGCTTTTGCTGGCCCTCTGTGCATCAAAAGCAACATTACAAACAACAGATAAAACAATAGATAACCATAACAATACAGGTACGACCCATGAAGAAGACGAAATTTGCCGCCCTCGCCCTGGCGGCCGCAGGCACTCTGTTCTCCGCTTCCGCCTGGAGCCAGACCGTGATGCGATTTGCCAGCTGGATGCCACCGACGCACCCGGTCAATGAAGTGGTGCTGCCGACCTGGAAAAAGTGGATCGAAGACGCCACCGATAACCGCGTGACCCTGGCCGTTGAGTACAACATGGGTCATCCGAAAACCATGTTCAACCTGGTTGAGGATGGCGTTGCTGATGCCAGCTGGGGCTACCACGGCTATGTGCCGGGACGTTTTCGTCTAACTCAGATCGTGGAACAGCCATTGCTGGGCGTTTCAGGTGAAGCTGCGTCCGTGGCGCATTGGCGTGTGCACAACAAATACTTCAAGGATGCGCCTGAGTTTCAGGGTCTGGAACTGGTCGCCTTGGTGACTCATGGGCCCGGTCAGATTCACAGTAACTTCCCGGTTACAAGCATGGCTGACCTTCAGGGCAAGAAGATTCGTGTCGGTGGCGGTGTCCAGTCTGTGATTGGTGAAAAAGCGGGTCTTGTGCCTGTAGCGGCTCCGGCACCCAAAGTGTATGAAATGCTGCAGCAAGGTGTTATTGATGGTGTTTTTCTGCCGGTCTGTGATGTTAAAAACCTGCGCCTGAACGAAGTGATCACCGACAGTACTCAGCTGCCGGGCGGTATGTATCTGGGCAGTTTCTCTTTCTTCATTAGCCCCGATTTCATGGAAGAGTTGGACCCGAAAGACGCTGATGCCATTCGTCGAGTATCGGGCGAGAAATTGTCGGCGCTGGGCGGTTGGGCTCAGGATCAGTCAGATGTGGCAGGTCTCAAGTTGGCTCGCGAAAGTGGCGTAACCATCAATACCGTGGGGGTGAATGACCCGCTGGCGCAGGAATACCGGGCGTTGGCTGAGGGGGCCGATGAGGCCTGGATTCAGAGCGTATCCGATCTGGATGTGGATGCCCGTGGTGCGCTGAACGAGCTGCGCCTGGTCGCCCGTCAATATGAAGCCGAGAAAACGTCATCCGCTCAAAATTAGAATATTAGCTGCCTATGAACTTGACGGCATCTTCTGCTCTTAGTTGGTATTGCTATTCTAAATAGAGAATGCTGTTCTCATAGTGAGTATTAGTAATTAAAGAGGCATAGCCTTAGTTTTTTCCAGTTTAAGCCAATCTATTGCTGGGTACCAAGGATGGTTCCCATCAATAGTGTAAGAATCACCTGTACTGGTTCAGCTTAAATCGCCCCGAGTTTCTTAGACTCTCTTTTTTTGGTCAAATACTGCATTTCAAACGCTACTGGCGACAGTCAGTGATTGGAATCATGGGCTGGCAGGGGTGTAGAACATCTCGATATATAGACGAACATATCGCTCTGCGCTTCAGATAGGTTTGGATAGCACCTGTACTTAATCTGTTCACGTTTGAGTTGCTGGGAATAAGCTATCTGTAACTATGTAATCATGGCAGCAAGCAGCTGCCGGCCCAGGTGCACTGATCTCCATCCGTATAATTTTCACGGCATTACACTACTTTCTTATCTTGTTACCTGTGGGCTTTAGATCTCCTACCCCGGACCACGACTGATCACTTTCCCCATGGTTAGCTGCCCTGCTACATGCTTGCGCTTCTCGTTTCCTCGTCGGTCATATCTGGCTGTTGTGTCGAACGAACTATGCCTAGCCATATCCATAGCTGTTTTGGGATCTATGCCGGGTACATCAAGCACATTTGAGCAGTAAGTACGCCTTGAATCATGGGGTGTCAGGTTATTGATACCTAACCTCAGACAATAATCTTTGAACAGGTATCCAATGCCTGATGGGGATATCCGTCGACTGAGAATCGGCCTATCTGCTTTGCTAACAGCTGTGAACAGTGCTCCAGGCTCAAATCCTCTGTGCTGAAGCCACCCCAGTATGGCTTCAGTTGTTTCGGGTGCCAGTTCCAAAGTGGCAACTTTCCCCCCTTTTCCTAGTACCGTGATTTGTTCTGTTTGCGGCTTGAAGCTGTCTAGGTTAAGTAACGAGAATTCATGGCGACGAATCCCGGACAGGAATGCCAAACGGAATATAGCGCGGTCGCGTGCCGCTTTTCCGGGTTTCGTCTCGGCTACAGCATCGCAGCCCGCCTCCAGTGCTGCGGTTTCGTGAGAATCGGCCATACGGCCTGTAAGCTCCAGCCTCACTTTGAAGGCTTTAATGTCGCTGATGCCTTCGTGTGTATCCCGATTGATCCACCCCATTTTAAATGCCTGGCTCATCACGCCTTTCAATGTAACCAGTAGCCCATTCATGGTGTTGGGCGATCGGCGTTTGTAATCGCCGTCCTCAACATAGGGCTCGTATAGTGCCTGCAGCATTGCCTGAATTCGATGGGCATTGAACTCCGCCCAGTTGAGCCATTCATAGTCCCCATTTGGCGCACCTAGTCGGGCCGCACATTGATTTAACCGATTCCGGTAAGTCACGGCCGTGGTACCGCCATACCGCATGAGGTATACGTTGGCCGGGTTACGCTCACCTCTCAATGGAGCGTCCAATAAAGGGTTGGCGCCCTCACCCTCTGCGGTCAGTCCATTTTGGGTGCCGAGTTGCTGCAGCTGGCGTTGCGCTTGTGTGATGAGCCCACTCATATCAGAACCATTCAGGATACTTGGCTTTGTCGGCAGACATAATTGCTTCCAGGTTGGCCATTAGTTCAGGTACTGGAATTATGGCGCCCGGGTATAGGATCGGCTGGGGTCGCAGTACGCCACCAGGATAGATCATCAGAATGAAGTGCATCTGGTCCTTTTCGCCAGTATGCGCCAGCCATACCAGATAGGCCTGGGTCTGCGGGATATACGCAGTGATAGCCGCGGCCAATAGGCGCTGGCCCTCCTTAGTTTGGGATTCAACGCCAAGTACCCGTGAAACGATCTCGCTTGCGCATTCCTCCGGAGCGATCCAGGCACCTGAGTTCATTTGGCCAAGCTTGTCGAAGATGGCGCGATTAACGCCCATCGCCTGTATGCTGCTCCCCAGCGTATCGACCAGGTAAAACCAGTGTTGATCGACCGGTGATCCGGCGTCATCCATCCCCAGCCGCCATTCATTAGCCGACATCTGCGCCAGGCTGATTTCATGGTCCATCCATTCGCGGCCGTGTTTCTCGATCATCGCCCTTTCCTTCCTGTTTTGGCAGCCAGCATCTACCAGCTTCAACTTCGGTTCCGATTGAGATTAGCACATTACTATTAAGATTGTTGAATCTTTACAGTTATATATGTCGTATATGTATTAGTGTAATACACTAATACAATATATTATTAGTTGAAGTTGTAGCGCCAAAATCTTCGAAGAACAGGGCAGGGGGCGCAATGAATGAGGTGAGTGCCATGAATGAAGAAACTCGGCCGAATGGCCGTAAAAGCCAGTACTGGGATAAAAGCGTTGTTTTCAAAGCCTGCCGTGAGCTTAAGGCCCAAGCGATTCATGCAACGATTAGAACGATTCGTACCCACACAGGCATTTCAGGTGGCAGTGATGCCACCGTGCAGAAATACATAAACGAGTGGAGGGACGAGGAAGAGTACAGCGTTGACCCGGCATCAATGCCGCCAGCCCTGAAAACGTCACTTGAACTGTTGTGGGAGAATGCGCTGCTTGCCGCTCAGGAAACCGTTGTTGACCAGCAACGCGCCGTAGAAGAAGATCGAAGAAGCCTACGCGCGGAGCGGCTCGAATTACACGCAACACTCGAGCGAAATGAGTCTGAAGTAGAAAATAAGGCCCACAAGGTTCTCGAATTACAGAAGTCTCTTCAGGAGAGTGAATCGACGATCGCACAACAGATCGATGCAATGAGCAGCCTTGCCGGCGACAAACAGAAGCTAGAAATTCAAATGGCCCAGCTGCGTGGTGAGCTGTTGGAGGCAGAAGCCACGATCAAGGGTCTTAAGGATGAACTGCAGCGTTCTTCAGCGGAGGCTCAGGAAAACCGGATCATGCTCAAATCATTTAAAAATGAAATGAAAGATGAGATGTCAGAGCTTCTGCGCCAGCAACGTGAAGACTTAATTGCTGAGTTTAAGTCGCAACAAAAGGGTGATTCTAAAGACAGTGATGAAGCATACTCATAACCTGGGAGAAGTGATCAAAGATGCACGATGAGCGTTCTGTTGATTTTTTGATGTCGTTACAGCCTGAGCAGTTGGACATGCTAGTGGCTCAGTTAGAAGTCATGGTTGTTGCAAAGAGAGCTGAGAAAGCAAACAGTTTCGCCCCTCCTTCACCGCCGAGTGATATTGGACGACTGGCTGACAGTCTCGGGCTTGACCTATCTGGCATCATGAGAGAGATAAGCCGCAAGTAAGGATTTCGGTCTCATATGATCTCGATGAGATTTTTTCCTGATGACCTGGAAGGCAGCTCCATTCTCACTTACTAGCCTATCCTTCTGTTTGCTTTGAAGTTTGCATCTTTTGCCGATGTTTTTAGAAACGTGCCGTACAATAGGGAAACAATGCTTCAACCCTTGTGATTGTCATCTAGTCACTCTCACACCAATGGGAATGTAGATAAGGATCCCAGATGCATCACCCCCAGTACATCATATTCAATGGTCAGCGTTATGATCTGCGCCACCTATTCCGCATGAAACATACATTTACTCTACGATGCGGAACTGAAGTGCCTACTGGAATAGTCTTTAGTAACCATTGTTATACTGAGCCCCATGCAGACGGTGAGCCTGAGGAAGGGCATACGGTTTTACATGATCACTATGGTAATAAGCGGATATTTTGTCCTATTCGGCACAGCTACACGCTTGATGCCAGACAGTGGATTGCTGGCTGGACATCCCAAGTCTGCTATCTATCGAAAGATCGGAAGCACAGCGGGGAAAACTGGCTCATAGTGGAAGACAAAGATGGCATGCCAATAAAGGTCGCGTTCTCTGCTCAACAGAGTAACCAAGAAGAAAATGGCTTGTTCATCCGGGTGAAGACAATTCATCCGTACGATAAGTCTAAGCCACCACCTTCTGATGCACCTAACATGCCGTTTACTGCTCTGGCACACAGCTTGGCAGTCAAAGGAGTCAAGCCCAAACCGCCGAAATCAAGAAACAAGAGAAGGCGGTAAGTGTGTTTATTGCAGAAAGCAAAAAGGCCCTTTCGGGCCTTAGTGCTAATCAATATCGGGTGCTCTTTATCCCAGGTCATCTAGGGCCCCCACAAGTGAGGTCGGCAAATGGAATTCCTCATATGCTGTAAAGCTAGCTGTGTTGGCATTACAACTCACTTACTTTGCAAAAGAGTCCCCGCGCACATCCATCTGGTACCAATTATAGTACGAACACTCTTAGTGTAAAGAGGTAAACGCTCAATAGGTAAAGGCGACTAGCGTGATTGCCCTGTAGCTATTGGATAGTAGCGACAATAAGTAGCATCAGCAGTACCTTACGTCAGGCACTCGTACGATTACAGCACGTAGCTTAATCACTGACCTGCAAAAATTGCTTAACCAGGTAATTTTTGCTATCCAACACAAGCAAAGGGGATTTTTAGGAAAGCCCTGTAAAGGGACATTCCAACCAGCACCAGCTGTTGTTCGATTTCATGGAGCTGGTACCGCCATTGCTGCAGCATTTTCCTCTCAGCTGTGCCGATCCCCCAACTACATAGGGTTTTGGCTACTGATCTCCACAAGGCAACATCGACATGGGGATCGTTTTGGAGTATGTCTGACCTGCCTTCCAGCGTGAAACTCTGTTGCTCTTGAGCAAAGCCTAGAGCCAGAAGTGCGCATTCCAAGGGTGTATCCACTTGATAGACAGGGTACCCGACTATGGTATGCCCGTCCCATAAGGCTGAAATGATGCTTGGTGGGGGAACTACATACTCTGTCCCACCAGTTTGTTTGGTGATTAACCGTGGTGATGTCATTGGAGGTCTCAACTTTAAAGAACACCGACAAAACATCTCGGTACCTAATAAAATACACGTCGCCAGTTTGCCCCCAAAGCATAAAGCTCTAGGTGCTCCATCGCGACTTTATGGTATTCACCTGTGAGTTAGGTCAAAGCTACCCGATTCCGCTGCGCCTGTGTGGGCTTATAGGCTTGATCAGGTCTTCCGTCTGCTCATGGCCCAACTCTGACCTTAAGGATCTCCTAATCAATCCGCTAAGCAGACGTTCATTCAAGCGGGTCACCGTGATCAAAACTGCCAGCTTCGACCCATAGCGTACATTGGTGAACCGGAAACTGCTCTGCTTGCAGCATCAATATCAGCGTTTCTGCTCGTTATTTGCGGCTGCTATAGCCTTGTCGTTAACCCGGACCGACACCGCAACTTTGTTCTTTCATTTTCAGTCGACATCAATCCCCAAACGCGAACTCGACCGCTGCTTCAGCGTGAATAGCAGTGGAATCGAAGCCTGGCAAAGGCAGCTTGTCCGTCTCTAGAATCAAGCAAATCTCTGTGCAGCCGAAGATAACGGAATCGGCGCCTTCAGCCTTCGCCGCTTCTATCATCAAGATTAGGTCATCTCGCGACTGACCCAGCACCTTACCGACGCTGAGCTCATCGAAAATAATATTGTGAGTACGCTCTCTTGCTTCAGCGTCCGGCACCATCACATCGATGCCATGCGGCCGAATCCGAGTCTGATAGAACCCGTTCTCCATCGTATAACGAGTCGCTAGCAAAAGAGGCTTGTAGCATCCCGCAGCCTTGAGACGTCGCGCAGTTTCATCAATGATATGGATGAAAGGCACATCAACCGAGGCCTCAACGGTATCTGCAACGAGATGCATCGTGACCGCACAAATCATTACAGACTCTGCACCGGCCGCCTCAAGGCCTCGAGCGACATCGGCTAGACGTTCGCCAGCATCATCCCAGCGGCCACTTTTCTGCATGTCGACGATCGTCTGAAAATCGACGGAATGTAAAAGCAATTCTGCTGAATGGAGACCTCCAAGACGCTCACAGACCGCCTCATTGATCTTACGGTAATATACCGCCGAACCCTCGAAACTCATCCCGCCAATCAGGCCAATCTTACGCACTCGTACCGACTCCAGTTGATAAAAAATTGAAATAGCTAATAGAACCTGCCGAAGTGTAGCTTGACCAGAACCCAACAAAAAATGAATAATCATGATATTTGGTTCTCAAAATGAGAAACATAGATCTTGATTCGCTCCAGATCTTCAAGGCTGTGGTGGACTTCGGCGGCATTACTAAGGCGGCGGCACACCTCAACCGGGTGCAATCCAACATCACCACCCGAGTCAAGAACCTGGAACAGCGGCTGGGCGTAAAACTGTTCCTGCGCCAGAGCGGCAAATTGGTTCTCTCGGCCGAGGGAAAACTTCTTCTCAGTTATGCAGAGCGGCTATTAAGGCTATCGTCAGAAGCCGAAGCCGCGGTGCGCAGTGGCACCCCAAACGGTACGTTGCGCATTGGCACATTGGAGAGCACTGCTGCCGCACGCCTGCCGCCGCTTTTGTCGAGCTACCACGAACACTTTCCTGATGTCCGGATCGAGCTGGTAACCGGCACTTCAACCTCACTGATCACCCGCGTCCACCGCTTCGATATTGAAGCGGCATTTGTCTCCGAACCTTTCCAAACCACCGAGCTGGAAACGCTTGGAGCGTTTGATGAAGAACTGGTCCTAATCGCCCCTAAGAGTGCCAAGCAGCTAAAAAGTGCGGATGAGTTGCAGCAGTGTACAGTGATCGCTTTCGCCACCGGTTGCTCCTACCGACGTATTCTGGAAGATTGGCTGGCGATGCTGAAAGTGGTGCCTGATCGGATATTGGAGCTAGCCTCCTATCACGCAATCGTGGCGTGTGTAGCAGCCGGCTCCGGCATCGCCATCGTATCGCGCTCTGTACTGAAAGCGATGCATGCGGAAAAACAAGTAAAGGTATTGCCTCTGCCGCCGGAAATTGCGACTACACGCACACACTTGATCTGGCGAAGCGGTCACCATTCGGTAATTCTTGAATCTTTGAAGGGAGAGCTTCGGCGCTACTGCTCGGATAAATATCAGTAAAGACCATCCGTTTCTGACAGGAGTACCGAAGGGAGTTCCGGGGGCAGTATACTTATTTATTTGCTCCTCAATGTCGGCTCTGTGACGATTGTGCCTGCTGAACCGGATCCTGAAAAATGTCCGCTTTTCGGAGACGGCGAAATTGGCCTAACTTCTGCTTGGTGCGCTAAAGAGCTACCTGGTACTCAGGCACGTGTCTAGATAGCTAGTACCTGTATACAGTTAAATACTCCTTATCAACGCTGCCACCACTATGCCACAGGCAATAGCAGGCAATGGTTTTTTTAACAGCAGCATGGTTACTGCCGTAGCCAGCAAGGCCATCCGGGTGCCATAGTCGCCGGTCAAAGTCATTGGGGCGATTAGGGCAACAAGTACGGAGCCGGACATTGCGTTAATAAATAGTTTCACCCGATAATTAATAGGAGCGATGGACATCACATAGACGCCACCCCAGCGAGTGGCGACAGTGATAGCCACCATCAGCAGCACAATTGCGAGGATTCCGCTGTCTGAGGTTTCAATGCTCATCGCTGTCGGCCCCCTGGATCACTCCGACGACGCCGCCGGCCAAAGTGCCGACAATGACATAGCTGTTCTCGGGCAAATAGCAGTAGGCTAGTAACGATGAAGCGGCCGCAACCGACCAGATGATCAGCATGCGCGTACTCTTGTCTCCGCCCACAACCATAGCCAGCAGAAAACAGCCCACAACCATATCCAGCCCCAAGCGCTTGGGATCGTTGACTATCGTGTCGAAGTAGATGCCGAGCCAGGTACCCAATACCCAGAACAACCAGATCGCTAGCCCGCCACCCAGTAATAACCCCAGTCCCGGCTGACCACGACTGAAAGCTTGCATAGACATCGCCCAGTTGGCATCAGACGCAACCAGCATAACGCCATAACGTTGTATCCAGGGGAGTTGGCGAAGCCAAGGATAGAGTGTCGCGCCCATCAGCAAATGGCGCGCGTTGATTGCAAAGGCGGTCAACAGCATGGCCATCAGCGGAATTTCTGTGCCCCATTGATCTAGCAGCGCAAATAGCGCATAGCCCGAGAAGACCAGCGCACTTAGGGAAAGAATGACTGTGTTATCCAGCCCTGTCTGCTTGGCCGCAAGGCCGAATGCAACCCCGAACAGGGTGACAAAGATTGAAATCGGGGTGAGTTGCTTGAAGCCGGACCACACAAGCCCGCGGTCAAGTTGATGGAGTTCTATAGTGGTGGTAGTCATCTTGAAGCCCTGTTCTGCATCTGCGTCGTAGCACTATAAGATTGACCGTATTGTTTTTAAAAACGCATAATTCGATTCGCTACTATTCGATAAATTGATAATTAGGATAAATGCTTTGGCATACCCAGATTTGCAAGTGGACTGGCTCAAATGTTTTGTGGCGGTAGTGGACTCAGGTTCCTTATCTTCCGCTGCGCCAACTGTACATCGGTCACAGTCGGCGATAAGCATGCAGCTGAAAAAGCTGGAGGCGGCGCTGGGGTGTCGGCTATTGTTACGGGGCCCACGGCAACACCAACTAACGCCGGAAGGGCAAAAATTATTGGGCTATGCTCGCCGCATGCTTGATCTTCATGCCGAGACGCAGGCGGCGTTTCATGGTACCGAGCTAAAGGGGCGAATTCGACTGGGTGTTCCTGATGACTATGCTTCTAAGTACATCACCCCAGTGTTAAAGCGGTTTGCCCCCTACCATGGGTCAGTAGAGATTGAACTGGTGTGCGAGCAGTCGACACTACTTATTCCTAGTGTCGAGCGTGGCGATTTGGATATGGCATTGATCTCGCGGGAAAACCCAAAACAAGGGCCGGTGCTATTTTATGAGCCACTGGTGTGGGTAGGGTCAACGCAATTTGAAATTTGGCGGAGAACCCCGTTACCCATCGCGGTCTATGAAAGCACCAGCCTCGCTACGCGCAGTGCTATTAACACCTTAGCATCGCAGGGGCGGCGTTATCGGGTGGTGTATGAAAGTTCTAGCGTGACCGGCCAGATTGCTGCCGTCGATAGTGGACTGGCTGTAGCCGTATTACCCCAGTGCAGTATCCCGGATCACTTGGAAGTGCTAGGGGCTGTTCACGGCTTGGGAGCGTTGGAGCCGATGGAGGTATCAGTCTATAGAAGTCAGGTGTCAAACGGGGACGAAGCTGTGGATCGGCTTTACGAGCTACTGGTACAGACACTCCGGGCTTAAAGGGCTTTATAGGCACGGTGCGATCCGTTTTCAATTACCGCAAAGTGCGCTAAACAGCTGCTTTGTGCGCGAAGGGGTTACCTGGTGCTCCGGCAACTGTCTAGGTAGCAGACCAAAGTCGAAGTGGCGGACAGGCAAGGCGGCTTAGAGGATTCGACATACAGTCATTGATAATCCTTGTAGGATTACCTAGCATTTTTTAAGGGTATATCTACCTTTGGAGGTTGCCATGCATATATCACTGACACCAGAACTCGAGTGCCGCGTTAAAGCCAAGGTGGAAAGCGGTCTTTACAACAATGCCAGCGAAGTGATTCGTGAAGCACTGCGATGTATGGATACCCATGAAGATTGGATTCACGAGGTCAAGTTAGCTCGTTTACGGGAACAGCTAAGATTTGGCACCGATCAGTTGGACCGTGGCGAGGGTATTGCCATTGAATCTAAAGCAGCACTCGATTCTCTTTTTGACGACATCAAGAGCTAACAGTAGTGCCAACACACCTGTTGACTATTGCGCCAGCTGCGAAGGCCGACCTCAAAGACATAAACAAAGCCCATCCGGTGTTGGGGCCTTGCACGTTATAGACAGAAGGTTGATTGAATCACACAGCCTCGTTTACGAACTCGTTCAGGGTATGCACCAAGGTCAAAACTTGATCGCACTTTTTTGGCTCTCGTAGCTCGAGGGCCAAGTTAAAATTCTCAATAATCTGTGCATTGTGCGCTACTTCGCTGTCAATGCGATTGTGGGCGTACAGCCATTGAGCCACTTCCCCCCACCGCCAAAGCGGTTGTTGACTGGTTAGGCGCAGAACCGGGTTAGGAAACTGACCGGGACCTCGCTTGCCGTCTTTTAGCAAAGCGATCGCTTGTCTGCTGGAGTCGGATAAAGCGGCTATGTCACTTAAGCCCACATAGTCACCAGCATCAACAGATACTACTTTTGCACCTAAGCCGGCAGATTCGATATTTTTAATTGCAGATAGTATTGCGTCTTCCAGTGAAGATGAGTTTCGATCAAATTCCAAATATACCGTCTTGCCATAAAAGCACAGCAGCGCATCATCGCAGCCAGCCTCAAAAAGGCGGTCTTCCAAGCCAGGTGTGTCGATGCTGACATTGCTCAGCACCAGAGAAAACATATATCTTTTCATTATTCTCCCCAAGAAAGGGCTGCGTACTGCCCTTTTTTATTCGCAGCGGTCCACATTCCGTCGAATTTTATTCGCATGATTCTCTGGCTTTTTAGGTGTTGACCAAACGCTAAACAGATTTCAGCCCCAGGGGCCCCGCATCGTAGACGGCAATAAGGGTAGTTTTTACTCGGTATGAATTCCCATCCTTTGGAAATTGCACATTCGATAGCGGCCTGAACTTCTTTATTCGTGTGCGATATTTTTAACCGCCTGTCATAACGTGTAAAGCAAGTATGCCCCCACTGTTGACAGCTGTCAACAGTGGGGGCATTACACACTTGCAATGCTTAAATTCGCTGGCCGCGGATTCAACTCCGAAGTGCGACACCCGCCTATGCAGCTTGAAGGTATTCACGAAACACAACTTCAGGCTGCCTGACCCCGAGACACTTATGAGGCCGCAGGTTTAAGCTTTCTCTGCTAGACGGACCTCTTCATCTGTCACCCGTCGCAGGTCCGTACCTTTCGGAATAATCCGCGGATTTCAGTGTTTGATGCAACTCGCTGCGCCGGCGCACCGATGGTATTCATGTTTCGGGCTGAGCTGGCTGGTGTTGGTTCAGTGATGCGCTGGGATGGAGATTGCCCAGGTTGATATGTCTGCCCGGGCCCTGGTGATCGGTGCGCCGGCGCACCGGTGCTCTTCTGCTTTTAACAATCCAAGTAATCGTAGGTAGAGTGTTCCACTGCCAACTTTCTTAGCCTCGTGCGCAACGGACCGTCATTCGCGGCTTGGCCTGATTGACCTACGTCCAGTCGACAGAATCGTAAATTTGATGTCCAGCAACCCAATCAGGTCTGGTGTGGTGATATCAAGGTTCTTGTTGGTCTTAACTTGCGGTTGTTCTGGATCTTTACGCGAACAGGGTTACTGGCTGGTCAGTCTCCAATTTGTCAGACAGAGAGCTGTGCGCAAGGACTTTGCATGGTACTTGGCAACGGTAAGGACTGTTAGATCAAAATAAAGTCAGTAACTGCTGAGAATAGTTGGTAACTACATATCGCTTAGCTCTTTTTGTGAAGTGTAATGTTATAAGATAAAAAAAACCATGATCACCGGATTTCGACACAAGGGTTAGAATCCTTTTATACTGCAAGGAAGAGCCGAAGCATTCAGACGGCACATGCCGTAAAGCTCCGGGGAGTCCTGGCGTTATTGAATGTTGCCGTTACCTCCGCAGACCTGAACATACCATTTTTCAAGCCGCTCCCGTTGAATGGCGAGTTGAACGGGCATTGGTCAATATGGGTGAACGGCAATTGGCGAGTGGCTTTTCAATTTATTGGCGTGGATGTCGAATTGGGCTAACTATGTTAATTAGCACTAAAAGAGAGGCCGCCATGATAATGCAACCACCGCACCCTGGAGAACTGCTGAAAGAGGACGTGATTACCACACTTGGTCTTAGCGTGGCAGAAACCAGCTGATCGGCTGGGTATGTCCCGAGTTGCCCTGTCGAGTGTCCTTAATGGCCGTGCTGCAGTAAGTCCTGATTTGGCATTACGCCTTGAAATGGCGGGTGTAAGTACCGCTCGCGCTTGGCTTGTCATGCAGGTGAATTATGATTTAGCTCAAGACAAACTGCACCCTCAGCCGCTGGTCCGCGCCCTACAAGCAGCAGTGGCAGATAGCAATTAATGGAATCTAAACCTGAAAGCTCACCTATCACGTTCGAGCATTTGTCACCAGAACCTTGACTGGACGGACCACGACTACCAGTGTTTGAATGTGACTTAGCCATAAGAACTTCCTTTCAGTTTTTTACTTACCCTTGAGTGGGTAAGTCAACGATAGAGATTCCAGACTAATTCGTCGGCTAAGTGAGAGGCGGGAAAAAATGAAATCATATAAAAAATGAAATTACATTAATAAAAACAGAAGCTTAAAAGGCCTGGCTAAGCAAAATCTGCTCAGTACCCATCGGATAGGCTATTCTGTCCTGCTGGCAGCCACCCTGAAAGTCCCCCGCTATTTAATCCGTATCTGCAGGAGACAATGAATATATATCCATATAAACCACCCAAAATTGCAGACGAGACAACTTCCCTCTCTCGAGGTAGTCCAGACTCGTCCCTTCGTGAAAAGGATAAGCTATTCGGTGCTATCCCTCAGACAGTTATGGTTAACCCTGCAGCATTTATTGCCTGCAGCAAGAAAGGTGTTCCTGGGGTTTGGGTCAAGCACATTATTAACGCCACCGGACAAAAAGCCCTGTTCGCGGCCTTGCTCGATGTATCGGAGGAGGGCTTATTCCAAGTGTATCGCCGTCCCTACTTGACCACCCATGAATCCGAAAGGGTCCTTGATGCAGCACGTGTACTACTAAAAGCCATCAGGGTTTGGGAATCCAATACATTAGCTTTTGAGTGGCTCAATAGTCAGGTACCGGCACTTGGTATGGCACAACCGTTCATATTGTTCGATACATTTGAAGGACGGAGGTGGGTCAGTCAGGTACTCGAGCATATTGAATACGGTGACTTTAGCTGAGATGAAATTTCTCAATTTATTTTGGCTATTTGCATTCTGAGGCTGGAATAGCACCAGCAGTAACATCAGCTAAATTCGATAGATGGTTGCAGTTGCGGTGAGGCTATTTAGAAGAGGTCGTTGGTTTGTGCCTTGATTCCGTTTTCAAGGAGCTTGCCGATAAGCCGAGAGAGTGAGCGTTGATCAACCCCGTACCTACTTGCTATCTCGGTCTGCTTGCCTCCTTCAATAAGGTACTCTCGCACAGCAGCCCTTACTGTCTCAGAACCCCGAATCTTGCGGGTCTCGGCCAGCAACAGGCCAACGTATTCTGCGGGTTTATTGCCTTTTTCGATCATCTAAACCTCTTACCTGCTACTGAGTGCCCTTAACCTTTCGGTAAAGCGTATCAGGCGCTAGGTCAGCTTCATTGGGCCAGCAAACGACCCCATGCGCATCCACGCGCACCTGGCGAAAGTACGCGGGGTCTTTAAGCGGCAAGAACATGGGGCCGAACAGACGGTCTGCGATGGACACCTCGCCTTGGGTGCCGTCATTGAAAGTCAGTGCCAGCACATAGCCCGGCTTCGCTACTACGTTTGTTACTCGGTGCATGTCTTTACTCCAGTGGCTCAATCTTGTTGAGTGGTTTGTGCTGCTCCACCAACTCCCAGTCCCTGGCCAGATTGCTGCGGTGCTCAACGGCCTATTCGATGGCCAACGCTGTGGCTCGTTTGGGCAAAGTGCTTTCAAGCACACCGTCGCAATTCGATGTTTTACTTGAAGCTATTGCCAATCTCAATAATGCTTGGCATGAGGAATTCATGCTCATTGAGGCGATGCTTTGCAATAGCTTTCCATTTATCCGGCGCACCTTCCCGAAACGCTAGCTTATAGGTCATGCAGATCGACCTCAATAACTGGCTGATCCTTACGAGGACCTGCAATGGAATTAAGTTCTATATCCTCAAGCCGATCCAAAATCTCTTCCCAAGCAGAAGCAGGGACACAGTAAAAAACAGGTTCTTTGCGATTTAACACGGCAACAGGGAAACCTTTGCCTTGCGCCACAGCGACACTGGGGTTTTTCTTCAACTCTGAGATACTGACACAGGTATCAGCTAATATATGACGGGGCATAACAACCTCCTGACCTCTTTCTAGGTCTTTAGGTGTTGAAACAAACGATAGAGAGCTATTGAGAGCACCCTTTTTGGTCCTGACGGCTCCCGAGGCGCACTAGATATGAATACTAGACAACTTGCTCACACAGCTTCGGTATTCGAGATAACGGTGGTCAATTTCCGATACTGCCATGCGGGCAGTCGTGATTGTAGTGATTATCTTCTGCAGGCTACATATTGAAGTCTCGGCAGTTGAAAACTGCTTCGCGTTGTAGATCTACCTCACTATATGCGCCGATCAGAGTTAGTTTATTTTTGAGCACTCTTAGTGCTGTAAAAACATATATTTTAAATGTACTCATAAAGCTGTTCTGGAGTAAAAATAGATGAGTATACGCAAAAATCAAATGCGCAATTATTCCGGCAACTATTCCGGTATTTTTTGACTATTTCTTTGCTAAACATCTTATAACTAAAAGAGTTAAGAAATAAATTATTGCGAAAATTATGATCAGCATAACACCCTACATATCACAGGAAAGAGTCCCCGGCGAGATGCAAGATTTGATCGTCGAGATATACATGAGGGATCGATCGCTCAATGAAAGCATTCCACCGGCTTTGCGGAAGCCTATGGAGTGCTTGATTCGGATGGTGAACAGCTACTATTCAAACAGGATAGAGGGCAATCTTATAATGCCATCTGAAGTGCTACATCTTCAGGAAGAATTTGATACCCATAGGGTTAGAGATGAGTTGCTTGAAGTTAAGCAGCACCTTGAAGTGCAGTTTCAACTAGCAAAGGGAAAAACTGGTAGAGGCCGGATTTGCTCACCGGACTTCTTTCGCTTAGTACATGAAGCCTTTTATGAGGGCTTGCCGAGGTGCGCGCTTTGTTGAACATCCAGAAACAGGGGAAATGATTGAGGTTCTGCCAGGAAAATTTCGGCATCGCGGAGTGAAAATTGGTCAGCATTTTCCACCTGATAGCGACCTGATTGGAGGATACTTAGACTGGTTTGAGTACCAATATCAACCCGACCGTATTCACGGTATCAATCGACTGCTTGCTGCTGCCGCCTCGCACCATAGGTTCGCTTGGGTTCATCCATTTTTGGATGGTAATGGTCGTGTAGGTCGAATATTCACCGATCTATATATGAAACAAGCGGGTCTATCCGGGTATGGATTGTGGTCAATGAGTCGAGGATTTGCTCGAGACACAGATGCTTACTACGCAGCATTGAGTCGGGCAGATATGGAGAGTCAAGGAACAAGCGATGGACGTGGGATACTGTCTGATAAGGGGTTGCTGTTTTTTACTAAATACTTCTTAGATAGCGCACTAGACCAGGTCACGTATTTCGCTTCATTGTTGCAGATGGAGCATCTTCGCACCCGAGTGAATTATTACTTCGATATGCGTGAAGCGGGATTGTTACCGAATGATCGCGGCGTCCTTATGCCAAAGTTGCGAATTGAGGCTAAAAAGGTATACCAGCTTTTGATGAATGATGGCCCATTACCGAGAACTAGCTTGCGCGAGGCGGTTGGTCTTGGTGAGCGAACATTTCAAAAACTACTTGTGCAAATGGCGGACGAAAAACTGGTAATTGCTCCTCCTCATCAGCAGCTGGTTGAGTTGGCACTTTCTCCTGAGTCGATAGGCATGCTGTTTCCGAAGCTTTGGTAAAACAGGGGGAGGGCAACTTACCATCCTTAATTTTGGGGATATCGACTCTGGTACTAAGGTTACTGCGAATAAGTCCGCCAGCATGAGAGAATCCATGCTCTAATGTATAGAGGACGACCCATGGACCACCAACTCTCCATCGCTGACAGCGCGTTCAACGGCAAACGTCGCCAGACACGAAAAGAGAAGTTTCTCGGTCGCATGGAGAAGCTGATTCCATGGGATCGTTTGGTTGCGGTGATAGAGCCTCACTATTCCTAAGCTGGCAACGGTCGTCGCCCCTATCCGCTGGCTACCATGTTGCGGATCCACTGCATGCAACATTGGTACAACCTGAGTGACCCAGCCATGGAAGATGCTCTCTACGAGATTACATCAATGAGGCTTTTTGCCGGCCTGTCTCTCGACAAGGCGATACCGGACCACACAACCATCGTGAACTTCCACCACCTGCTGGAACGCCATGACTCGCGCGGAAAGTTTTTGAAGAGGTTTCAGCTTGGTTGAGTGAAGCTGGCGTATTGGTAAAGGAAGGCACACTGATGGACGCTACCATTATCGAAGCGCCCAGCTCTACCAAGAGCCAGTCAGGTGAGCGTGATCCGGAGATGCACCAAACGAAGAAGGGCAATCAATGGCATTTTGGCCTGAAAGCCCATATCGGTGTAGATGCCAGAACCGGCCTCACTCATAGCTTCACGACGACCACCGCGAATGAGCACGATCTCAATCAAGCAGAACATCTGTTGCATGGTGATGAAACCTTCGTGTTTGCAGACAACGGCTACCGAGGTGCAGATAAACGAGAGACCCTTCAAGGGGTTGCAGTCGACTGGTATATCGCTGAAGCGCCCAGCAAGGTCAAAGAACTGAAGAAGCATCCCCGTATAAATAAGGCACTGCTGAGGACTGAATACCGGACTTAATCGCAGTAACCTTAGCCAATGCACTGCGCACTTTCACGCCAATCTACGCAGCACAATTTTAGCCATTGAACAGCGATGAAAATTTGGTAGCATCAACAATGGGCTACGGCTGGTTAAAAGTGGCCTATTAGAAGAGGTTCCCCCACGGGCGTGGGGGCTAACGGCGACTGAGCGGCCTGGAGTCGTCTGCTTTTCAGGTTCCCCCACGGGCGTGGGGGCTAACGGTATCGCGCGTTGTTTTATGCAGGGCTAATGATGGTTCCCCCACTTGGGGGCTAACGGAATGCCCATCAATTCCGAAAAAAAGCACTAGAGGTTCCCCCACGGGCGTGGGGGCTAACGTGTTGTACAGGACTGAGTTCCCTCAGAGCCTGAGGTTCCCCCACTTGGGGGCTAATGGAATGCTCATCAATTCCGAAAAAAAACACTAGAGGTTCCCCCACAGGCGTGGGGGCTAGAGGTGCTATCCTACCAATAGTTTTAATGTAGTTTGGTTGGAGGGGGCTGGTTCTCAGTTGCTCTAAGAAAATCCGGTATTCAACATTGAATACCTAATCGCGAATTCAACTCCGAAGTGCGACACTCACCTATGATAACTATCATACAACTATAAAATTGCCCTACTTTGGCTTCTCATAAAGCATTGAGCATAAGGTAAGGTGGTGGGATAAGATGCGATTTTCCAAAAAGCTTGATGGCCATGTGATGCAGTCAGATATTGATGCAATTGACCAGGCGCGTGTTAGCTTTTTGACCGATATAGCACATGACATGCACTGCACTCCTTCCGACCTTAAAGTTCTAACATCTGAACTAGCCCTCCATATCCGATGCCTTGTTGGTGATATAGATGTGAATCTGGACGCCCCATTACCAATGGATGATGAGGCTGAATTGTAATCAGCCTAAGAAGTAATTGGGGCTATAAGTAGAGCGTTTTTATGATCAGGAGATCAGGAGCGATCTATGAAGAAGTCACGTTTTAGCAAAAGCCAAATCATAGCGATTTTGAAACAGCACGAGAACTGTGTATCCGTGCCGGACCTCGCCCGAAAGCACAGCTTCAACGGAGCTACGATCTGCCAGTGGCATACCAACATTGATGAAACGTCTGAGGGAGCTCGAAGCTGAAAATGCCCTGCTCAAGAAGATGTATCTGAAGTCGGATATTCGTGAAGAAGCCGGTTGTAAAACCACTTCAGCGCCGGGCGATGACACTAGCTGCCGTGACAATTCACGGGGTCTCGAAACAAATGCTCCCGCCAGCACACGCTGATGTCGGTGCTACCTAAGTGACCGGCAATAGGATTGGTGAAAAGGCGGGCACTATCGCCAGCAGACAACTAGGGGCTTAAAATAGGTTCGGCGGACGGTTGTGGTTAATCTGACCTTCAGTCACACTCAGAAGTGAAGCAATAAGTTACTTACAATTCGATGAAAATTCCGTCGTCTTCCCTCATTTTAGTTGCTATGGTAAGCAAGTCAGGGCTAATTAAGGGGGGATTTGTAATCGCTTCAAGGATTTCAGCTTGCCCTTTAGGACTCAATTCTAATTTTTCATGAACACGATCATATAGCCTATCAGCAGCAGCTTCACCAGATACAACACTTGAAGATGGTTCTATCACTGACATGCTTCCCCCTTTTTGGTTAAGTGCAGAAGATGGTTAGTCATGACTGCCTGCCAAACGTTGATAGTCTTGACTGCACTCTCCAGCGGAGCCCCCAGACATCAGGATAGTGCAATTATTGCTAAAGCACACGCTGAGAAATAACATCAAGTACAGCCTTAAATGCTTGGTCAGTTTCGGAATATGGGGGCAGATACTCAGGAATGGCAATCCACCAGCTCTCCTCCCCCGGCACAATGACCGAAGGTTGATCATCTAACAGAAAGGCCCGGTCCCTTCCGCAGCAAGACTTTGGCTTCAGGTTGCCCGTGGATACCATGACCGCTAGATCCGCAAACCATTCAGGCACGACTCCTTCAGCTACAAGTAGGCTCTGTATTGAGGTAACACGTTCTTCGCTGACACTTGTATAAATGAGCAAATCGCACATTTCACCAACTGTAGATAGGAACTCGTGCAAACCCGGCCTTGGAATCTGACTCACTGCATTGCTGATCAGAGTGCCTTCTAAGTCCAGACACAACAACGGCCTATTCATCTTCAGTATCCCTAAAATCCTTCTTGATGCCTAATGGGAAATCTACTCACATCAGCAAAGCACAGGGGGACATGTTAAAACAATCTCATTTTACAACCAGCTGTCTATCTATGTATTCGCCAGCCTTTAGACGAGCTATAGCTTGCAGCAAGCGTTCTGCATTTTTGGGGTTAGCCATCAAATAAGCGGTTTCTGCGTAGCCTTGTATGCCGTCGTGATCTATCACTGCAAACTGCTGGTTATTATCATTACCCAATGGAGTCTTCGACTCAGAAGAGGAGGTGTATTTATTCACATTCATTATTTTTCATTTAGATTGAATAGGGCACCAGTCAATCCGATGTTCCCTCACCCTAGCTAGTGGCTTCAAGCCCTCACAGGTCTCTTGAAGTTCATTTTCGCTGCCTCAGACTGGATAGTTTAGCGCTTCCCCCCAATTAATCGACTACAGATACCTTCTCCCCTGAATGAGCTCTTGTCATTGGACCAGCATTTTCTTCGTGGGCCTGTTGCACATAATAATAGTCGCTAAGGCGATTCACCGGAAAGGTCCAGGGAGGTGGTTGTGCTTCAACTTACCGGATGGCAGCTACACACGGCCAAAATCATCGACCCCATCTTTTTCTGAGTCGTCATCTAGCATGTGGCACGCACTACGCTCTGCCTTAAGTGTTGCCAAAGCCGAGAAAAAACAAGTTTCACACAGGTGCAGCTCGTACTGCTCTCCGTCATGCTGGGAACCATACCCCCAATCAGCCTGAAGAACACCAAACTCAGGCTCATGAGCGCTATTATTTGACGTACTGGCACCACAGACATCACAGCGAACATCCTCAACCACATCACAAACCTTCTTAGCTATGACTCTCATGATCATTTTCCTCAATTGAAGTCGACTTTTGACTCAGTCGCAGACTTGGCTGGACCGGCGCTGCAAGTTAGTAAATTCTAGATTCGGGCTTGAATCACAAACCAACTCCGGACCAACAGGCCATCAGAGCATCAATAGAGAAATTATCGATCTTGCCACTGAGCAGGTCGTTAACACTCGGTTGAGTTAGTCCCAGATGATCGGCTGCCTCTTCCTGTGTCCAACCCTTCTCTTCAACGATAGAGCGAATTATGATCATCAGGTCAGACCGGCTTTGCAGCTCTGACGCCTCTTCAGGGTCGTTGGTCACTGCATCAAAAATGCTGTTGAACACGAGTGAGCTCATAGTGGTAACTCTCTATTTTTAATAAACGACCGATACCAGCGCACTAAATGGCCGAGTTAATAACGAAATAGATGCCGGAATGACAAAAAAGTATCGAGCACACGTCAGACTGCCAATCGTGCTGCCATATCTGCTACCACTCCGTGCCGTATCTGCTGGAGCAAACGCAATTCGCCTTCCCTACTGACCCCTGCCGGACACGGGGTTGCCTCGACTTCTTCATAGATCACGGGGAGCTGCTGCTGAACTGCTTTGATCATATGACTAACTGTTTGCTTTTGTAAGCGTGGAGGGACTTTGAGAACACGACCCAGTTCTGCCAGATAGGCGGGACTCACCTCCCCTAAAGTCCTCACCGAGCCAATCTTCCACTCCAGTCTTGTATTCAACCAACCATTCTCAGGCTCATACACCGCCGTACAGAGCAGGTCATAATGTGGGGTCAGAACCACTCCTTCTGGCGACATATAGAACGACAGGTTCTTGAGATGGCTATCGGTGTTACCAATTAATAGACAGAACACAAACCAATCGAACAACAATTTCCTCGTTAACGCCTTGGTTCGACACTGCTCCACTATCGCCGTAAGCGTTTCCGGCAAACACTGCGTGTACTTGAATGTTCTGTCCAGAGACAACAGCTGGCAAGCATCAATGACATGCATCCGCTTCGCCACATCGCCTTCAAATGATCGATCGAAACGCATTACCAGGTAGGCAGGTTCCGGTACGCGAATCAGATTGACCTCCGGCACGATAAGCCCTGCGGCACGCGCCAGCTTCATCATCACAAATTCATTAATGGCACTATGCGGATACTGGTTAGGTTTGCAGTGATCGGGTTTCAGAATATGGGTAGACGGCTCAGCGGCATCAGGCTCAAACAGTTCCCCGTTATCGAAAATGATGGGCAGCTTATGCTGGGCACCAGCCAGTGACATACGCTTACTCCCACCCTGAGACAGCGGGACATCCGGAAGGGCTTTGATACGGGCTGAAAGGTCCTCACATGAAAGCGGATGTCGTCCTCCATGGCCGGGAGTCTCTTCAGGGCCTAAAAGGGTCAGCGCACCTGCTGACTCAGCGCCGAAGTGAGAGAGAAGTCCAAAGGCATCAGCCTCACTAATTTGTGCATCTGCCGCCAGCAGCGCACGTGCGCCCTCTTCAGGGAGCAAATTATCGAAGAACCACTGTATTGGTCGCCTACTCGATCCATCCTCAATGCTGCCTGCTGAACGCGGCAGCATTGGGCACAAGTCAAACATCGTCCATTTTGGATCGTAATCAAAAGCCCATAGGTTGTTATGCTCCCGAAGTGTGCCGACTCTGGTGTGGTTCGACCAAACCACTAACGTGCGATCTGAGACAGCCATTTTTCACGCCTATGGTTGGAAATAGCTGTATCTGGAGAAAGCAGCGCATTCTTGAGTAGATCGGACGCATCACCGGGTAAATCAACGGTTACCTCGATACCCAGCTCTTCCAGTAATTTCAGCAAGAGCCCGGTTTGGATCGTAGCTTTGCCCTTTTCGACATCCACCACATACTTGTGACTGCACCCAGCCATGGCTCCCAAGTCATCCTGACGAAGCCCTTGGGCTTTACGTGTAAGCCGGACAAGTGTTCCGATGTCCTCCACGCTCTCGATTTGCAGCTTCATACCGTCCTCCAAAATAACCGTACGGTTATAGTATATAGGACACCAGAACCTTTTGATGAAAATGTAACCGATCGGTTATAAAGATAACTTGCTGGCGTATGATGAATAAAAAAATAACCGATTGGTTATATTCAGTACTGATGTTAGCAGCAAGGGGAATTCAACACGGTCTGTCCTACGAGTCCATCTTGAGCCCTTTGCGCTGAACACACGTTTCCGTCCTAACCAAGCCAAGCTCCTCTCCTCAACAATGGCTCGAATTGCGGCATCAGAACAGATCGAGCTCCGGTGCTTGTTCAGGATTATCGGTTACGTCCTCTCCAACCATATAGCCAACGTTCCCCCTCTTTAGGACTTACTTCGGTGGGGTGGAAACCTCTAGCGTATATGAAATTACAGATTAATTACTGGCAGTGTATTGGCATGTTGGGTACTCGCTGCACCCCTCGAAAGTATTGCCTCCTTTCCCCACGCGACTCACCAGAAAGCCTTTCGTGCAGGCTGGGCACTCTTGCAGTGGGTGGCCGTCTAAGGTTTCCAGGCTGACTTCTTCTCCCCCAATCTGTTTCAGCTCGTTAATGTACCTTGATGGCTTACTTTGGTTCGTCAGAAGGTACACGCCTCTGCTAGCGCGAGTGATGGCGACGTAAAATAGTCGTCTCTCTTCAGCATGGGGGAAGGTTTCGGGTGATGGGATTACTAGTTGTAGCAGCTCATCATCCTCTATCCGGCTGGGTACACCAAAATTGCCTTCGCTAACGTCCAGCAGGACCGTGTAGTCAGCTTCAAGTCCTTTTGAGCGGTGAAAGGTCATGCTGCGGACTTCAATATGTGAAAACTCAGAAGATCCGCTTCGATACGGGTTTTGTATATTGTATCGTGACAGCACCAACACACTGAGTTTGGGCTTCGTTTCCGATTGCCATTTCGTGGCAATTCTTGCTGCAAATCCATTCAGTCGATTGAGGAGTTGCTGACAGGCACTTTCCATGCTGGGCTTCTCCCATTCGACCTTCACAGGGATCACTCGAATCGACCGTGGAATCTTTGGTCGGAGAGATTGAACATCCTTACTCATTTGCCCCGGATTCCGCTGCACAAAGTTAGCGGCCACCTCTGCGATCAGTTGGTTGCATCGATAAGTTTGTTGGAGTTTTCCAATCCAGCAAGAGCCAAAGTGCTGTGCGAACTGAGTGAAAAGAGTTATATCAGAGCCGGCAAACCGGTAGATGGATTGCCAATCATCACCAACGGCAAATACTTTGGTAAAAGGGCGCTGTGAGCGCAGTGCTTTGATCAGGTTTGCTCGTGGTTCGGAGATATCCTGAAATTCATCAATCAGAATTAACTTGAATGGGCTTGAGTAGTGACCATTCTCGATGAGTTTAGTGGCGTTTCCAATCATGCCTTCAAAGTCGATGCACTGTGCTTCATTCAGCTTGCTGGAGTATGCTTCAGTCAGCAACCAGACAGCGCGTGCGAAACGATCAGCTCGTGCCTCATGCCAGAGAGCTTTTGCACGTTCTAGGAGCATATCCGATGTCAGTTGTGCTGATCGAATATGTTTTATGCAGACTCTGACCAGATTGTGATACCGCCGTATGACATCCGGCTCCAGCGCATTCAGGATTTGATCTGGACTGCGTGGTGTTGGTTTAAGGCCACGTTTGCGTAGCTGAGCTTCGAGGACTTCTAGTAAGCTATCATCATTGGCTTGGGCACTGCTGGTTTCAAAAAAACTGATCCCGGCCTGGCAATATCCCTCTCGCTTCTGCTCTGTGTGTTCGACGTAATTCTCAAACGGCGACGTACCATCCTTGTTGATGGCAAAGTGCTCGTGATAGGTGTCTATCTGTGGGTAGTAGAAATCTGGTTGAACATTTGCCCGCGCATTCTACGAGTCAATTTCGCGTAGCGGAATGACTCGTTAGTCTAGCGGGACCGCCCCTCCTTTACTCATTGGGCGTCTATGTTAGCCTGAACCCACAATGAAGATTACCCGCACCGAAAAATGGACATTACGCCCTGTGGCAGACGACCGACAGGCACTACGCGACACGATAACGCTGTACCAGCGTTACGTGCGTGCCCTGTCGTCTGTCTGCATGGCCCACTGGCCGAATATCGGCGTCCTGACCGGTAATGACGTGATCATGATGGTGGAAGGTCTTATACACCCGACGACCAATCGGCCGTCGGTGCGCTACGCCTACTTCCAGCGGGTGTTTTACAAGTTCCCGTCCTACCTTCGGCGTTCTGCGATCATGGATGCTGTAGGGCAGGTGCGCTCGTTTCTGAGCCGGTACGATCAGTGGCAAACCGCCACTGATCGACGGCACAAGCATGAGCGCCCGCCGACGTTCGGGGTCAGCAACAGCTTCCCGTCGCTGTACAAAGGCCAGTGCATCAAGTACGCCGACGATCTCAGCTTCGCTGAAATCAAGGTGTATAAAAACAATGACTGGGTGTGGCTAACGGTACCAATCAAGAAGACCGGTAAGCGTGCCGCTGACGTGAGCCAGAAGCGGGCCTCCCCACTTCTGGTGGTACGGATAAGCAAGTCTCGCTCGCTGTTCCGTTCGAACAAACAATCACCCTGAGTCCCAAGAATGCAGAAGTTGTCTGCGCTGTAGACCTCGGTATCAACACATCGATCACGGCTTCGGTTGTGCGCTTAGACGGCACTGTACTGGGACGGCGGTTCATCCGCCGCCCCAGTGACATAGACCGTTTGCACAAGCGACTGTCGATGATCCGTACGGCAGCCAAGAAGACCAAGCGAATGTCACGCGGCTTCGCCGCCAAGTGGTATCGCAAAGGGTTCAATATTGCCAAGAACAGCGCCCACCAGATGACGCGAGAGCTTGTCAAGTTCGCCGCCTCACTGGGTGCGACCACCCTGGTGTTCGAGAACCTGAAGGGCTGGCGCCCCAAAGGCCCTCGTTACGGTCTTCGAAAGAAGTTCCACACGTGGCTTCACCGTCGAATTGTCGAATTCACTGAATGGAAGTGGCGCGAGCACTCAGGCCGTATGGCCTTCGTACCTGCACTCGGCACCAGTAAATGGGCCTGCGACGGCAGCGGCGAGGTGACGCGAAGCGTCAACGGGAACTACTCTGTCTGTAGATTCAAAAACGGCAAGGTGTACAACTGCGACCTGAATGCAACCTACAACATTGCCGCTAAATTTTTTCTGAGAGGCCGTGAGGCTGATCAGTTGGAGCCGGGCCAAAGTCCCGACTCCAAGCCGAGAATACCGGCCACGTTATCTCTGCTTTGGACGGCTCCCGCCCTTCAAAGCGCAGCGTAACCTAAGATACCGCGATTCAATTTTGCACAGCGAAATGAGTCGTCGGAGTATTCATCATAACGCCGTTCACCGCCCTTTTCTCCGATGGGTATCTGAAGCTCGTACTCGAAAGGTATAGAGTTCAACCAAAGCCAGTTAGCAATGCGTTGCTCTTGCAGGGATTTTACATAAATACCCGACAGCGTGGAGATAGTTGCTCCGTTACGGCGATTACGATCACTGATATACCGGCGAAAATCCTCCTCGGAATCAAATACTTCAACCGGAGCATCCGCCTTGGGATAGAGAACCAATAGTTGTGTCCAGAGCTTCTCAAAAACAGGGTTACTCTGCCGCAATTCGTTGATCATCTGGTCGATAAGCTTGGACTCGCCGGCAGGATGGTCAACCCAATTGGCCAGTTGAGGTGGTTTTCCTTCAACCTGTTGAATGATACTTCGACCCAGCGCATGAAAGGTTGAAACCTGACAAACAAGGTTAGCTGCGTTTACCTTGAGCTGTTCTGCCAGACGTTCACGGAGTTCTTTGGCAGCATCATTATTAAAGGCCAGTACCAGGATCTCTTCCGGCCGGCACAGCCCTTTATCCAACACATAGGCCACCTTTCCTACCATCGTAGCCGTCTTGCCGGAGCCTGCTGATGCGATGAGCAGATTGTTGTTTTCTAGTCGAATACAGGCTTCACGCTGTTCCTGTGATAGTGAGCGGCCATCAAGATCACTGAAAAACATATCGTAGCGGGTTAGTTCTGATGCGATAAATCTTGAGTTGTAGCGCTGGCGCTCATCACGATCGGCCAGCATGGATAGGGATGCCGGGAACTGATGAACAATTGCCTGTGGCACTCGCTCAATATCGAACAACGGGTGGGCAATGGCTTTGGCTGCATTACCGGATACGGAAGCAATCGTCTGATTGATGTCACCAAGGGCCAGGTACTGGTGTCCGCTCCGGGTTAGCGTCTGGATCGCTTCGTCGATCTCAATCAGCTGCGCTTTGTCGCTCTCTATCGTGGAAACCAGATAATGATTGATTGCGCAAAGTAGTTGTTCAGAGAGGGTAACCGCCGCCTCGCTACTTAGCCCTCCAAGGATGTCTGTGCGCCCTGTAGAGCGAATCTCAATAGCTGACCAGAGGAGACCTTTACGGGTGGCAATGGCTGTGATCGTGGCGAACGGCAGTTCAGTGGACTGTTTGAGTGAAAGCCTTAGCCGGTCAGGGATCTTGGGTGTGAAGGCTAGTTTCCATTTTCGGGGTAGAAACAGACTTGCCCAGAATCCTGGCTTGGCGGTGAACTGCTTTGATCCCAAAAGGTAACCCTTCATCCGTGCTGTAAAGCGCCGATAATATCATTCGTAGAGGTTGTTGTTCATCGGGGAGCTGTTTTTTGAATTTGGCATTTTTCAACGGATCCAAGGCTCACTATACCCATGGTTATTAGCGTAAGGGTCCGCGAGTTCGAATAGAAACAGCACGATGTGATCTGGTTTTTTTGGTATTTTATCTGTATAAATAAACAGTATTTTTGATGCGTGGCCTAGACGGTCAAATACTCGGAACGTTGATACAAATAGCACCGGATTGAAACATGCGCGATACCCTAGCATTCCAAAATGAAGACAGGTTACGTCGAGAAAGCATCGCTTACATGCTGCTATTGCTGGCGGGTGTTGTCGGTGCTCATCGGTATTATCTAGGAAACTGGGCCTCAGCGGTCATCATGACCATTCTGGGCGTGGCGGCGGTGTATTTTTTCGTGAATGAGATATCCAAATGGGAATACTTAATCTTCGCCCTAGCCCTTTGGTGTCTGCTGGATCTAGTCTATATCCATCGTGTAGTGCAACAGCGCCGGCAACAGGTATACGATTTGAAACCAGTTATGCAACTTTATCGTTAGAGGTTTGAGGGTTCTGCGGTATTGATAGGTTGTTCTTGGTGAAATGTTAGCAATGATAGGGCATTCAGCCCAGTTGTATGTTGCCCACCACTCCCTGTGTGTAGCTCACCACCGGGATCTGTATGTTGCCCACCACTGGGATCTGTATGTTGCGCACCACCGGCAGCTGTATATTGCCCACCAACGTCCTCTGAGTGCTGCCCACAACTTTTCGTAGTTTTTTGATATTCAACTGCCCTCTAGGAAAAATATCGAACCAGACTGAATAGCCCGCCGTTTCTGGTCTGTAAAGGTCCTAATTGCGTTTACGCATTGTTTTCTACCCTACCAGCAGTTCCAATTTTGAGACTTTGCTTAAGATAGTATATTCATACTGCCCATACAGGCTTGGTGGGCAAATCGGCCAAGTTGCAAATACAAACGTGGTGGGCTAATCGGCCAAGTTACACATACAGACGTGGTGGGCTAATCGGCCAAGTTACACATACAGACGTGGTGCGCAACGTATCCGTAATACATACACAACTGTGTGGGCTAGTAGTAGGGAATAGCGGTTCCGTTGTTAATCTCGCGGGCTATCCCCCGCAGCGATCGCAAGAGCAGTTAAGGTCCACCGCTCCACTGCCTATTGGGAGTTAAGCGTAACGGCGACCAGAACATGTACGAGCCAGAGAATGCGCATCAGAGAGCCTGCGTCGCCGTGCTAGCTCCCACAAACGTCGCGTGTCAGAACTGGTCGTAAGGTATGTTGAAATGACGCTTTCTTGGTTATGTAGCCCTGAGCAAATCAGCGGTATTGGTAAACTCATTGGTCTACCGGTCAGTCATGAATGGATCTACTGCCATATTGCCGCTCTCGGTCGACGAGCGTCCCGCTATTGTGGATGCACAGACACGCTTTGGTGGCTGGGAAATTGATACAGTACTGGGTAAACACGGAACCGGTGCTTTGGTGACGTTGGCTGAACGCAAAAGCCCCTTGTATCTGGTACGTAGAGTTGAGTCCACACGAGCGACATTCTTGAGTGAAGCGGTTGTCGCCATGTTCAAGCCTTATACTGATCATGTATATACGATCACGGCAGACAACGGAAGCGAGTGTGTAGAGTACCAAACAATCGCCAAGGCATTGAATGCACGGTTTTATTTTGCTCATCCTAACTCCTCAATGGAGAGTGCTGAACGAAAATTTTAACGGTCTACTACGTCACTTCATCCCGAAAGGTACGGATCTGCTATTAGTTACTTACGAGGATTTTTGCCAGGTAGAGAAAAGGTTAAATCTAAGGCCCCGTAAGTGTCTCGGGTTCAGGTAGCCTGAGGTTGTGTTTCGTGAATACCTTCAAGCTGCAAAGGCGGGTGTCGCACTTTAAAGTTGAATCCGTGCTTAGCAAAATTCCGCGTAAACCCTCGCCTCCGAATGGGCGGGGATATAGGCGGACAGTGCGAAGCAGCGTGGCAAACTCAGGTGTATATCCGTTCCCCTTTGTGGTGCTACCACCGCAAAGATCGCAGACAACATCGCTGACAGCTTCAATGGTTTGCGGGGTCATGACTTTCATAGTTGTTCTCCAGATGTATGCAGGTTGTGACCAGATCTCATTCGTTCAGGCTGCGCCGACCACCATGGCGGTCATATGTATTATTCCTTGGCTTAATACCTAGATATCACTGAAATGATGTCATAGGGGCGCAGTGCTTAGAGGATTTCCGAACTGACGCCAGGCAAGCAGAGTGGATGCCTTGAAGCCGAGATGCATTAATCTAAGCTCAATCTCTGCATTATTTCATATAGATCTGCGACTTTACCCTGAGTCATCACGTCCATAGCGCTACGGCCATCAAAGAAAGGGGCGCTGTTTGGCTTCTTTACCCACCTATAGACAGAAGCCGGATCTGAAAACTGTGTTCTCAGCAGTGCATGGATATTGAGCAGATATGAAAGTCTTTCCATGGTATCCAGTGAAATATCTATCGTAACTGGGTCGCGTAGGTAATCGTCAAATACGGCTTCGGTTTCAACTCCCAGCAGTGCCATCTGCTCCTCTGTGGTGCACCCCCATTTTTCTAATATGTTTAACACTGCTAGCAATGCGGCATGACGCTGTTGCTGGGGTATGTGGCTGTTAGCTGTAAATGTTGATTCACTCATGGCTCTTGCTCTTCAAAGTGGCCTTCCCCCTGAATTGGATCCAATCAGCTGGATGAGCCGGGTGGGAGTTCGTGAACGATGAACCAGTTTTAACTTGGTCCCGCTGCAAAGGTGTTTGGTAAGCAAGAGTCTGGTTGATATACCGAAAAAATAGGTGGAATACCTGCTTCAATGCCAACCATCCTTCTATGGCAGCAAAGTGGATTGAGCCGTGCTTAACGCTGCGCCAGACTTTGTCCCACGAATATGTTGTCATATTAGCAACCTTTGCAGATCATGGTCAGAGTTCTGTGCTCTTAGAGAGCGTTTGTAAACACCACTGTCATTTAACAGTGCGCTCTGATCAGTGTTGAAAAAGTCTGGGTTTCCGATTTTTGCTCATCACCGTGTAGGTACTTCTGACTGCCGTATGAAGTGCTGCCCTGTGCGGGGTCAAACATTGTCAAAAGCCGCAATTACATCCTTAATGTTGAGAAACATGCGGTCCTCCTCACCATCAAAGTACTGAAAACCGAACTTCTCGTAGAATGAACAACGACCGCACTCATCACTGGGCTATCAGACCCCTCTGGAGTTCGCATCTGCGTTCCGGCAGCAGGAAATAGACTCAACAACCAACAACATTACTAGAAGCCGGTTGGATTAAATGCCGAGGGCAGGTCAGGGCTACCTAGAAGTGAATCGATATGCCCGAACGGGTCTGCCATGATTTACTTGAGTCCTCGTGATTTTTTCGCTGTTCCCTGAAGCTGCATGATCGATAGTCACCCTATAGCTCATGCTGGATTTCATCCAAAGTGAGACACCCTTTTCCCCCAAATATTGCTTCCGTGCCACACTTACCTTCAAATTGGTATGCTGCGCTGGTGCCGCTCGATAGCCTCGATCATGGATTGGGTCAGGGGCAAGTGCGCTTTTTCTTTCGCCCAAACTTCATTGAAGCCTGCAACGGTTTCCTTGGCTATTTCCAACACCCACTTTTCCGGCAACATGGCTTTCGCGGCCAAGTGTGATAACTCATCTAACGTGAAGTCGCTGAACTTTTTACTGCGGCTGACCTTTAGGGCCGCGCTATCATCGGGGATATAGGGTACGGTCGAAACAAAGTCATACGCGGGGGCAATCGATGCTGTGTGCTTATCTTTGTATATCACCGACCAATTTTTCAGGTGCATATCCGCATTGCCTATGAGCGTATTGAAGACCAATCGGCGGGTAAATTCGGCAATGTCTTCATCTTGACCTTCTATGCCCAGCACCTGAGCAATATTACGCATACTGGCTTTTTGGTACTTGTCGTGAGGGTATACGCCAAACACCTGGGCAAAGTCCTCAATATGTATGGCACGGCCATCCGCACGATCAAAACGCTTGATCACAAAGGCACTTTCACCAAACTGTCCGATCCCTTCCGGGATATTGGCAATCTGATTAATCGGCAGCAGCTGGGTCTCTGGCACATCGATTCCCAGCATACGTGCCAATTCCATCATCGAATATTCATTTTCGGGTACAGCTTCGAATCGAGACGACGGCAATTTCACGATCCATGAGCCGCCCTGACCTGTTGCCGGGATCGTTAAACCACCCTTTGTCTGTTGCACGGCGGAAAATTTCAACTGCACACCCGCTAATGAAAAGCGCATGGGTGCCTCACGTTTCGGATCACCTTGCGTTTCGTTGTGATAATTTGGTGGGAGCACTTCACCATTGGCTGGCTCTACTGTGATCGCACCTGGCAAGTCTTGTCCGAGTGCCCACAATAGAAAAAATTCCCGAGCCGGGTTCACGCCTGCACGCTCTGCCAAGTAGTGGCGCATCCTTTCTTCTGGCAGTAGATTAGAGAAAAATGGAAGCAATCGGGTTTGGGTTGGTTTGAAATCAGTCAGCAAGCCGCCCAGCGAATCTTTAAAGCCAAGCCCTAACACCGGTCGCGATTCATCATTGATGTAGCCATCTGTAAAAGCAAATAGCGTTCTGTCATGACCCACGTTGGT
>NZ_JBLXDN010000014.1:0-108124 GCF_048264025.1 Nitrincola sp. | reverse complement strand
CCATACATTGAATTTGATGGAGTTAGTTTGAAGCGGTTACATTCTAAATTGTAGGTGCTGATTCTTTGGCGCTTACTTTTTAATTCATTACTCGGCCACTGCTCTGCATCGATTGTTTCTCTGTAGGCATGCCATGAGGCATGGCCTAAAACAGGCATAATCACGACAAGCGCAACCCATGCTGTTAGCGCAGCAATCATGATTAAGCAGGATATCATTACAGCCCAAAGCAAAAGTGGGTATTTATTTCGCATGACCGCATTCACACTCGTGACAACGGCAGTCACCGCATCGGCCTTACGGTCAATCAACATTGGCAATGAAAAGGCACTGACGGCGAACACGACCAAACAAAAAAGAGCGCCAACTGAAATACCTGCAATCAAAAAGACGGCCAATTGACTATAACTTGGGTTGGCAACTTCCGGGAAAAAGATATACATGGTGTTTGCCGCGCGCGCCCATACCAGTAATACAATCACTAATACCACTGCAAAGATCATAGCTGATCCTATTACGCTCCCCGCATCTCTTATTGATAGCCTTAAGGATACCTTCTCACCTCTTTCCAACCGTAAGCTGATCGCGTAAAGCGTTAAAGCCAGCCAGGGTCCAGCAAAAACGAAGCCACTCACAAGCCCAAGATAAAGACCAATATTACCAAATTGCATAGTAGCGACAGTCATTGCCCAACTGAGTAAAACCGTTAAAACGCCATACACCAGACTTTGTCGAGGAGCTGCCCGTAAATCATCAACACCTTTCTGAAGCCAACGGAGTGGAGCATCATCGCTGAGTTTTCTGCAGGGTGCAGCAAATGGCAGTTCGGATGGATCTGTATATTTATTGTTATTCACGTTCAATCCCTCTTATACAGACTGACTTACACCAGGTTTGTGGAGACAGTTCGCTTTACTTAAGGCCGCTATGGCCTGACCGGATTGTTACTCCTGTAGTGTGCCTCAGCTGGCCCTGAAGGTATACGGTGATTTTCAACCCAATAGATCCCGGCAACCGCTGATGGCTTTACCCATGTATCTATTTCAGTGCTGCTACTTCAACGGCTTCAGGGTCTTTCAGAGATTGACGCCAGATCACCTCAGCCTTGTATAAAGACATCTGATTGAATCGCTGGAATAATATCTCGACTCAACATCTGATGAAGCTGGTCACGATAGCCGCTTCGGCCAGATGGTAAATTTTCTTCTGAGGTAATGGCGACAGTTAGCTCTAGTTCTGGCAATACATAAATCATCTGCCCACCATAACCCCAGCCGTAATAACCCTCAACGCCAGCAAAGGTCTGAATAAACCAGCCATAACCATATCCGCCGCGATGGAAACGCGATTGCGTACGCTGCGTCCAGCTTTCATCAATCCACCGTTTACTAATGAGGCGCTTGCCGTCTTCGGTAACACCGCCGCGACGATATAATTCACCCAGCGCTAGCAGTGAAGCAGGCGTCATGCCTACCTGATTACCACCCATGGGAATGCCTTGTGGATCGGTTTCCCAGCTCAGTACTCGCACGCCGGAGCCAGCTAACCATCTGTTTGCCAGCCGGTAAGTATGCTCGCCAGATTCTCGCTTAATGATGGCAGAAAGCATATGTGTACTGCCGGTTGAATATTGCATGTTGCCGCCGGGCTCTTCGTCAAACGGCCAAGACAATGCGGTTTTTACCCAGTTATCGCTCATCACCCAACGTCCATAGTTACGGCCAGAGGTGCGCTCTAATCCGGCTTGCATTGACAGTAGGTTACCAATGGTAATTTGGCTTAGTCGCGGGTCAGGGTTGGCGGGTAGTTGATCAGATAATAATGGCGCAATGGGCTGGTCCGCACCTTCAAGAATGCCACGTTCAATAGCGATTCCGACGATAGTGGACATGAGAGTTTTTGACGCCGATTTGATATTGGTTTCCGAGTCAAGATTAGCGCCGTTGTAAGCTTTTGCCCAAATAACTTCGCCCTTGTGGGCGATCTGCACCGTTTTTATATTACTAAAGCTTTGCGCGGTTTCATCCATGGCGGAAAAATCAGTCGCATAAGCGGGCAGTATTAATGCCAGTCCAACCAAGGTTGTCAGTAGATTAAGCTTGCCCGTCACCCTCTTGCTCATCAACGTGAACCTCTCCTTCAAATTGGTCTAGCTCTTTTATGTCTTCCAGCCAAAAGCTGGAACTGGTCAGCAGATAAGTTCGGGAGTCATCTGTTTTCGATAACGCTTCTAATAACCAGATAATGCCTTCAGCTTCCGGGAATGCAGCACCGCAAATCTGATCAGAATAGAGTCGATTGAGCGTGACATTCTCGTCCATACCCTGTGCTAATAACCTGACGATAGATGGTTTTGGAGCCTCATCAAAGATGGTTAAATCATCGCGTTCTTTTGCAGTAACTTTGAGTGTGAGTTGCACGCCAGTGGGTTGCGGAAAAATGCCGTTATAGGCTGATCGTAATAAATCATAGGCATTAAAAAGACGATGGTGAAAACGTACATCCGAAAACCTCTCCCACATTTTTTCCTCTGCTAAATCATGAGACAACTGCTCAATTTTTCCTTCAGTGAGTTTCTCCTCTGAGAATAGAAAACTCAGCACTACATTCGCGGCCTCAGCATGTTCAAGATCATTTAATGACATATAACACATGTCCTTTATGTCTTTTTCGCTTAAATCCTCTAAGCCCTCACCCAAGCCCATTTCAGCTAACAGTGCCTTATAATCAGCTGTTGACCAAGCACCGGGTATTTCATTGATCGATTTATAATCAACAATTTGAGCTGTAAAATTCTTCTTCATGTGACACCTGTACTCAGTTAAGTTGTGTGAACCTTAGGCATATCAAACCAAAAAGAGGCAACAAGCTTTCTTGAGTTTGTCTCTTGAGCATAGCATTAATACACACGAAACTGGCTTAACTGAGAATAGACGCCTGTCATGAGCGGGGTAAAAACGACGTGGTAAGGTAAATCAGGCGTAGTCAGTGTCAGTGAGTTTGCGACAGGTATGAGGGATGTCGATGCCGGGTATGACATTAAGAAAATACAGCATGCCATGGCACATAGCTCAGAGGCTATGACGCAGCATTATCAGGAGAGACACGAACTGCCGTATGAAACGGTAGAGATTGAATTTACACAGGAAGTAATCGGGGGCGATTTCAACGGATGAGTTTCGTCCGTTTATTTTTGTCCTTTTTTTGTCCGGTCAGTGGACGTTTACTTGGTAGGTGTATTGAATTGGTGGAGTCTAGGGGGATCGAACCCTTGCCCTCACCCTCTCGTTACACCACTACGTTACACAATACACTGATTTTATTGAATTCCCTGTTTTCAAAAATCCCATTGAGTCGCTATATTCCGCATTGTTTTCGACACTTTTGCGACACATTAGGGGCAATAGCGCCTCATGTTCTCTAATGATTTCTGATCAGGGTTGTTTCTGTAGTGGTCTGTCCAGAACCGGCATTGTGGGGTTGCCATTTGCCTGGTTCTTTCTTGTCTTTGTTGCTCCTGGACGATTGCTTGCTGCCGAAGGTTTCTTTGCTCTCGCATTATCATCAGTTCAGTTTGTTGACGTTCATCTGCACGCTTGATGTGTTGGTGTAGTTGATACGCCTGGTATTTCCAGTAACCGGTCCATAAGACTGCTATTAAGATTGAACCAGCCACTATACCTAACATGATATGTACCCATAATGGTACTTCTGAATTGACTACTTCGTATTCCCTTCTTCTACCTGGTCTGTTGATAATGTCTTCTGGATCTATTTTAAAATCCAGGTTCAGACCGTTCCCCTTTCCCTTTTCATCCATCGTTTTTGCACCTCTTGCGCAAGTCTTATCCCGCGCTCTGTTTCCCTGAGTCTGAGTGTCTAACTTCTTCCAGTTCAGGGCTTGTCTGTCCTGCTTCTGGCGCTACTTTCCCGCTTATCAGCCATAGAGCGTATTCAGGGAACATCTGACCAAGTATTTCAATCTCTTCAGCTCCGCAACGTGCTTTACCTCTTTTGATGTTACTCCATCTTGGGTAATTGGTTTCTCCAGCCCTGGTTAGCTCGTCTAGGCTGGCTTTTCCCATCAATAGTAAAGCTCTATAAGTTATATCGCTCATAATTTACACATTTAATCACTAGTACTATATACAAATAATATCGCATACTATAATATTAGTACTATGAATGGTACATAGTACTAGCTAAGTATTTTGTATAACCAAATACACAACAACCGATTATAGAGGTACAACCATGGAACAACAACTGATCCCGGTCGCAACTCCAATCCCTCCGCTTATGCAGTGGCGTGAATTTGCCGACTGGATACGCATGGATCAGTCGATTGTCCGTGGTTGGATTGAAAACGGCTATTTGCCAACTGAGCGAATCGGTAAGCACCGCCTTGTGAATGTGGTTTTGCTTTCAAAGCAGTTATCTGAAAAGGAGTCAATCTGATGGACTATCAGCAGGAATTAGAAAATAAATGTCTGGATATTGCAGAAAACCTGCTTTTAATAGCTTCTAACATGCCAGATAAAAAAATATTGATTCAATTGGAGCCCAATTCTTTAGATCCAAAAGAAAAATTGTCTTTGTTGATCACTATGTGTGGTAAGTTTCCGTTCTATCAGTTAAATGAAACATACAAAATTCATGAATTAGATATGTATGAACATGCTTGTGATCCTTTAAATAGTGTTGAACTCCTTGAGCTTATACGTCATCACATTAGAAATTTTGAATTTTATATTTCTTGTCAACAGCAAAAACCTAAATCTGATGATTCAAACACTGTTCATTTAACCACCTATCAAGTTAATTCATTAAAGCGCCTTCAGTATTTAGTTAAACAACATGAGTTGATTACTTCCCGTTTAATTGCGGTTGATATTAAGGATCAAGTTGAATCGTACCGGGTTTTGTGGAGGCAGTTTGCTTTAAGTCAGGCCGCTATAGCCTGACCAGTTTGGTGCTGATAGTAGTTTGCCTCAGCTTCCGCTGGAGGTATATACCCAATCGAACCCAGTAGCCGCTGATGGTTATACCAATGCACCCATTTCAGAGTGGCCATCTCAACGGCTTCACGGCTCTTCCATGATTGGCGGTGGATCACCTCAGCCTTGTACAAGCCATTGAGGGTCTCAGCCAATGCATTGTCGTAGCTGTCTCCTTTACTGCCCACAGAAGGCTCTATATTGGCCTCGGCTAGGCGCTCAGTGTATCGGATGGAAACATACTGGCTACCTCGGTCACTGTGATGGATCAGCCCTCCGGCCCGATGTGGTTGACGTTCATGCAAGGCCTGCTCCAGTGCATCCAGAACGAAATCAGTCTGCATACGGTTGCTGACCCGCCAGCCCACAATGCGACGTGCAAAGACATCGATCACAAAAGCCACATAGAGCCAACCCTGCCAGGTCGAGACATACGTGAAGTCCGATACCCACAACTGGTTGGGCTGATCAGCATGGAAATAGCGCTGAACCCTGTCTTGTGGGTAGGCGGCTTTATCATCCGGTACCGTGGTGCGGACAGCTTGGCCTCGACGCACACCCTGTAAGCCAAGACGCTGCATCAGGCGCCTCACGGTGCATCGAGCCACCTCAACCTGCTCCCGTAGAAGCTGCTTCCAGACCTTGACTACACCGTAACATTGCATGTTGTCATCCCAGACACGCTGGATTTCAACACAGAGCTGGTCATCCCGTTTACTGCGGTCAGGGCGCAACTCAGGATCACGAGCTCTGGCGACCTGCTTGTAGTAACCCGACGGAGCAATCTGCAGGATTCGACAGATCGGCTCGACTCCGTATTGGTCACGATACTCATCAACAAAAGCAATCAATGTTTGGTACGGCGGTCGAGCTCCGCCTTGGCAAAATAAGCACTAGCTAGTCGAAGAATTTCATTGGCTTTGCGCAGCTCTCGATTCTCACGCTCAAGCGCTTTCATGCGTTCACGCTCATCAGTGGTTTGACCAGAGCGCTGACCTGTATCCGTCTGATGGCGGCGTAACCAGCCGTGGAGGGTCTGAGGTACACAGCCAATCTTAGGTGCAATGGACTCAATAGCGGCCCACTCAGATGGATAATCATTCAGGTGTTCTTGAACCATACGCACGGCACGCTCACGAACTTCGGGGGAGTATCTGTTAGAGTTTTTCATAGCCTTATTCTCTCAAAGAAATAGGCCTCCACGAAAGCCGGTGTGATTCAATATGGATATTTTCCCGTGTAAATCTTCTTTACTGCTCCAAAAATTAACTAACTTGGACTTCACCTTACCTTTAAGCTTGTCTAATTTTTTCTTCTTATTGCTATCCTTATCAACTCTATCTGCTGGCCAAGATGCTTGGCCATCAATAATAAATCCTAACGTAGGAATACCAAATGACTTTGCATAGTCATATTCCTTTTCTGTGTAGCTAATTCCTTCAGGTGTCTCAGAGCCATAACGATGGCCTACGATAATTACGTAGTAATCTGTGGATTCTATTTGCCTAGCGATTAGCTGCCATTGTTCTTCGTCTCCAGCGCTAAACATTTCCATACCAACAGGGATATGTCCCATTTCTAGAACTGCTTTTATCGCCTGATCACGCTCTTCCTTTAAATCTTCGTAAGTAGAGCTAATAAAAACTTGGTATTTTTTTCCATTGTTTATTTTCCATCTCTCCGATGTGATATCGTAATTCAAGAGTCATATAACGAGCCTGTCGGATTAGACATTTTGAAATCACAATCCCCAGCATCAACAGCGCCTCATCATTCTGTTAATTATGGCCTGCTCAAATCAGTGAACTTTGCCACTCATTCAAACAGCCAATACTCTTTGGTTCAGGCTATCACAACCACCGTTTAGTGGATTATGATTTAGCTCAATGCCTTTGTTGTCCCTGTGTCGCAATCTTCTCAAGGTTATGCACCATGCAGTGCATCGACCACTGGGCATTGACCTTAGACTTGCCCCTCAATGTAAACCGATTCAGTCCTTTGTTGCTTTCCAGGTTGCCGAACACCGGTTCTACCGTACCCAAACGTTGGCTGTAGATATGGCGTCCCATCGGGCTATCGATCTTCTGCTTCATCTTCTCGATAAAGCTGGACAGGGTTTGCGTTCACCCAATGCTAAGCTAACTTGCCGTCCATTTTATTGATTGGCTCGGCGCAGGCACTGATGCTTTAAAGGAATCTGTCGGAACTGGCGCTGTATACCCATTAGATGGGTTCCAGGGGGGGTGTGCTGCTCTTGACCAGCGCCATAGGGGTGAGCATCGACGATGATCGGTGTTTATTATCAACAGCAGCGACACCATTGTAGCCTTGTATCATATCAGTATGCGTCCGAGTACAGCTATTTGCCTGGCTTAGATTTGCTCGAAAACTTACTCTTGACAGGCCTTACAAGAACAAAAACAAGGACTACTGTCAGAAAAATGGAGATTATATAATTTCCAAAAATATAATACCCACCCCATGACAATGCAGCAATAAAAATACATCCAACCAATATAAGCAGATTCTTAATCATAGTAGTCACGCATATTCTGATGATACAGATGAAGTTTTCGCTCTAAGGCCGAAGCTATTTCTAAAACTATGATGTTTATCTAGCACCTGTGGATTTTGAACATAAAACGCATTCCAGTTATCGAATTTCAGGTTGTTATGTTCTAAAAATGCGAACATGTCAGATATTCTATAACCACAACCCAAAGAGCGACCACTTGCGACCGCAATACTCCCAATCACAGCTCCAATATAAGCTGATGCGCCAAAAGCAGCTGCAACTTTCAATTTTTCAAGGCCCGTAGTTGCACCAATGAGCTCACCTATTGTAGCCCCCTTTCCTAGGGTTCTTAAGGCTTCCACCATAACCGCGGCATGAGCAACGGCAGAATTGTAACTATCAAATAAGTTCGAAGGCACTGGAAGCCCCAGAGCTTGCATATTCTCATTAAAATATTTTTTAAAGTCCCCTGAATTGTAACACCGATTCATATCATATCTCCTTGATTAATCTAACCTAACAGTCCGTTACTGAGGTCTTCGACCTAATAATATTTATTAGCAGGCATACCTTAAATTCATACAACAAAAACCAGGCTGACACATATCCACTGGATTTTAAAATACTTAATCATACCAACCAAAAACCACTTTAATAGTAAGGCATTTGACTCGACTTATCCAGCGCGAACAAGGTACAACAACTCTGTACCCTACCCTTCAAGCACGCTACCGCCCAGACCGTGCACTATCACAGTGTGGGACTACTTAAATTGTGGGTATTTGATTAAAACAACAAAGACTTGCATGAGCAAGCCTTTGATTGAGGGACTTTAGTCGCGGATTAGCGGAAGGTGAATTCACCGGCTTCGACGTCTACGCCGATTTCACTGCCCGGCGGGTAGTCGCCGGCGAGGAGTTTTTGCGCCAGCGGGTTTTCGATCCACTGTTGGATGGCGCGTTTCAGTGGGCGGGCGCCGTAGATAGGTTCGAAGCCGACATCCACCAGTTTTTCCAGGGCGGTGGGGGTCAGGGTCATGCGCAGGTCGAATTCGGCCAGACGTTTGCGCAGGCGTTCCAACTGGATGTTGGCGATACCGGCGACCTGGTCTTTGCGCAGGCTGTGGAACACCACCACTTCGTCGATGCGGTTGATCACTTCGGGGCGGAAGTGCATACCGACGACTTCCATGACGGCTTTTTTCATCAGCTCGTAATCGTCGTCATCGCTGAAACCCTGGATCAGGTCGGAGCCCAGGTTAGAGGTCATGACGATGATGGTGTTGCGGAAGTCGACGGTGCGGCCCTGGCCATCGGTCAGGCGGCCGTCTTCCAGTACCTGCAACAGGATGTTGAACACGTCTGGATGAGCTTTTTCCACTTCGTCCAACAGCAGTACGGAGTAGGGTTTACGCCGCACGGCTTCGGTGAGGTAGCCGCCTTCTTCATAGCCGACATAGCCCGGAGGGGCACCGATCAGTCGGGCGACGGAGTGTTTCTCCATAAACTCGGACATATCTATGCGCACCATGGCTTCTTCTGTGTCGAACAGGAAGTGTGCCAGGGCTTTGCAGAGTTCGGTTTTACCCACACCGGTTGGGCCTAGGAACAGGAAGCTGCCACTGGGACGGGCGGGGTCAGCCAGACCGGCACGCGAGCGGCGCACGGCGTTGGCTACTGCTACAACGGCTTCGCTCTGTCCGACCACACGCTGATGCAGGGCGTCTTCCATGCGCAGCAGTTTGTCGCGCTCGCCTTCGAGCATTTTGGTCACCGGAATACCGGTCCAGCGCGACACGACTTCGGCCACCTCTTCTTCGGTGACTTTATTGCGCAGCAGTTTGGTTTCCTGTGGTCCCTGTTCGGCGGAGTCGGCAGCCTGCAGCTGTTTTTCCAGCTCGGGGATACGGCCATACTGCAGCTCGGCCATTTTGGTCAGATCACCGGCACGGCGAGCCTGCTCCATTTCCACACGGGCCTGGTCGAGTTTCTCTTTTACGTTCTGTGAGCCCTGCAGGCTGGCTTTTTCCGCTTTCCAGATCTCATCCAGATCGGAGTATTCTTTTTCCAGCTTGCTGATGGTTTGCTGCAGTTCGTTTAAGCGTTTCTGCGAAGCGTCATCGGTTTCTTTTTTCAGCGCTTCACGTTCCATTTTCAGCTGGATCAGGCGACGTTCCAGACGGTCCATGGATTCGGGTTTGGAATCCATTTCCATACGGATGCGTGACGCGGCTTCATCGATCAGGTCGATGGCTTTGTCCGGTAGCTGACGGTCGGTGATATAGCGCTGGCTCAGCTTGGCGGCAGCGACGATGGCAGAGTCGGTGATATCGACACTGTGGTGAATCTCATAGCGCTCTTTTAGGCCACGCAGGATGGCAATGGTATCTTCTTCGGTAGGCTCATCGACGATGACTTTCTGGAAACGCCGTTCCAGCGCGGCATCTTTTTCCACATACTGGCGGTATTCATCCAGGGTGGTGGCACCGACACAGTGGAGTTCGCCGCGGGCCAGTGCGGGTTTGAGCATATTACCGGCATCCATGGCGCCTTCGCCTTTACCGGCACCGACCATGGTGTGCAGTTCGTCGATAAACAGAATGATCTGACCTTCCTGTTTCGACAGTTCGTTCAATACCGCTTTCAGGCGCTCTTCAAATTCGCCACGGAATTTGGCACCAGCAATCAGCGAGCCCATATCCAGCGACAGCACGCGTTTGCGTTTGAGCCCTTCAGGGACTTCGCCGTTGATAATACGCTGCGCCAGCCCTTCGACGATGGCAGTTTTACCTACACCGGGTTCACCGATCAGCACCGGGTTGTTTTTGGTGCGACGCTGTAGCACCTGAATAGTACGGCGGATCTCTTCATCACGGCCGATGACCGGGTCGAGCTTGCCGTTTTCCGCACGTTCGGTGAGGTCTACGCAGTATTTATCCAGCGCCTGACGTGACTCTTCGACATTGGGATCAGTCACGGCGGCACCGCCGCGCATATTGTTGATCGCTTCGGTCAGTTTTTCACGGGTAACGCCAACTTCCTTGAGCACCCGTCCGGCATCGGTTTTATCATCCACCATCGACAACAGCATCAGTTCGCTGGCGATATACTGGTCACCGCGCTGCTGCGCCAGTTTATCGGTCAGATTAAACAGCCGTGCCATATTCTGCGACAGACGAATTTCACCATCCGGGTCTTTAACCTGGGGTAAACGATCCAGTGCTTCACCGACTTTGCGGCTCAGCAATGGCATTTGTGCACCAGCCTGGCCCAGCAAAGGGCGCACAGAGCCATCGCGCTGTTCGATGAACGCGGCGAGCAGGTGAATCGGTTCGATAAAGTTATGGTCTTTGCCAACCGCCAGTGACTGAGCTTCAGTCAGGGCGTCTTGCAACTTCGAGGTGAATTTATCAGGACGCATGCCCTTCTCCTTAATTCTGCGTAGATACGGCGGTTGATCAGGCCAACGGCGGTATCTGTTACTGTTGCTGAATTAATGGGGCTGGGCTTTGAGCAATTCAAGTGATTAAATTTTAATCAGCTTATTTAATCGCCTTCGATCCAGATCAGGCTGGCCATACGGCCGGTCTGGTTGTTGCGCCGGTAGGAATAGAAGTACTCACTATCGGTGAAGGTGCAGAAATCACCGCCATAGACTTCGGTGACACCCGCCGCTGCCAGACGAATACGTGCTAACCGGTAGATATCAGCCAGCCATTTGCCAGGATTAGTCGGTGCCTGGATAAAGGCGGCCGAGGCCAGCGGATTATCTTCACAGAAGGCCAGAAACACATCATCACCCACTTCAAAGGCCAGTGGACCGATGGCAGGGCCCAGCCAGACCATCACATCGGCCGGGTTGGCAAACACCGCCAGGGTATTTTCCAACACGCCGTTAGCCAGTCCACGCCAACCGGCATGGGCGGCGGCTACACGTGTACCGGCACGGTCAGTAAACAGCACCGGCAGGCAGTCAGCGGTCATTACCGCACAGGCCATGCCGGGTTCATCACTCCAGCAGGCATCGGCGGCCAGAGGGCAGTCATCATCACTGGCTTTAACCACAGCCGTGCCATGCACCTGTTCCAACCACTGTACCGGCTTTTTCAGGCCCATCGCCTGTTGCAGTATCTGACGATTCTGTTCAACCAGTAACGGATCATCACCCACGTGGTAGGCAAAATTCAACCCGTCGTAGGGCGGCTGACTGACACCATCCATACGGGTGGTGGTCAGGGCATGAATAGTTGGTTTTACCGGCCAGCTGGCCCTGATCAGTTTCATAGTTTACAGCTCGTAGTCGCAGTTATCGGCATCCTCTTTGAGCACCCGTCGCAGGGCTTCAAAATCAGCGGGCAGATCGATTTCCCAACTCATCTGTTGACCGGTTTGCGGATGCCAGAGTTCCAGCTTTTTAGCATGCAGCGCCTGACGACGGAAGTGTTTCAGCAACTCTCTCATCTCTTCACTGGCGCCTTTGGTCAAGCGGACACGGCCACTGTAAAGCGGATCGCCGACCAGCGGGTAGTTGATATGTGACATGTGCACGCGGATCTGATGGGTACGACCGGTTTCCAGTTTCAGACGGATATGGGTGTGCGAACGGAATTTCTCCAGTACACGGTAGTGAGTGATCGCTTCCTTGCCAACCCCTACTACTGCCATCTTTAAGCGGTTTTTAGAGTGACGCGCCATCGGCTCATCGACGCAACCACCGCCGGTCATCACCCCATGTACGATGGCTTCGTATTCACGCCCCATGCTGCGATCTTGCAGCTGCGCCACCAGCTCGGTTTGCGCCTGGATGGTTTTTGCTACCACCATCAGGCCGGTTGTATCCCGATCCAGTCGGTGCACGATACCGGCACGCGGCACATGCCCAATAGCGGGGCAATGATGCAGCAGCGCATTCAGCAAGGTGCCATCGGCATGGCCAGCCGCCGGGTGCACTACCAGGCCTGAGGGTTTGTTCAGAATCAGGATATCGTCATCTTCATAGACGATGTCCAGGGGGATATCCTGAGCAGCATGGCGATCGATCGAAGCGATTTCGACCGATACGGTAATTTTTTCACCGCCATTAAGTTTGTCGCGAGGACGGCGGGCTTCGCCATTGACTTGAAGAGCTCCCTCTTTTATCCAGCTTTGCAGCCGTGAGCGGGAGTATTCAGGAAATAACTGCGACACGGCCTGATCCAACCTTAAACCGTACATTTCGGCCGGTACGTCGGCATTTAAATCAACCTGTTCTGACATCGAATTCTAATCTTTACTCTAGGATGTTTTAGCTTGGCATCCGGTTGTGTTTTAATAGGCCGGAATGAACGTACTTCCAGTATAACCGAAACCGATCTGAAACGCCGGATTCGGTCAACATCTCAGGATAAAGCGATATGCAATTTGTCAAAGTGATTGGCGCTCTGACCCTTTTGATCATGATTTCCGGCTGCTCGTGGTTTGGTGGCGATAAAACGATTCCCGATATTCCCGAGCAGGTACTCTACGATGAGGCCATGAGCGCTCTGGATGTTGGCAACTGGTCTCTGGCGATTGAGAAGCTGCAATTGCTTGAAGCGCGCTATCCGTTTGGGCGCTTTTCTGAGCAGTCGCAACTGGAACTGATCTATGCTTACTATCGCAATAGTGAGCCCGCCGCTGCCCGTGCCGCCGCAGATCGCTTTGCTCGTTTGCATCCCAATCACGACCATATTGATTATGCCTACTATCTGAAAGGCCTGACGTCGTTTGAAGAGGATCGCAACTTTCTTGCGCGCTTCCTGCCGCTGGATGAAACTCAGCGTGATCCGGGTGCAGCCATGGACTCGTTTGAGAGTTTTTCCATTCTGTTGAACCGCTATCCCAACAGTGAGTTTGCACCGGATGCTCAGCGTCGTATGCAGTATTTGAAAAACCGCCTGGCAACTTATGAAATTCATGTGGCCAGCTACTACATGAAGCGTGAAGCCTGGGTGGCTGCGGCTAACCGTGGTCGCTATGTGGTCGAGAATCTGCAGGAAACCCCGGCCGTGCCGGATGCCCTGGCGATCATGGCCGAGTCTTACACCAAAATGGGCATGAATGATTTGGCTGAAAATGCCTTAGAAGTCCTGCGTCTGAACTATCCAGACTACGTGATTCGTCCTTTCTCACCACAGCGCTTCGATCTGCTCTACACCGCCAGCTTTGGTCTGCTGGGTGAAATTGAGCCAGCCACACCGGCACGGCCAGTGAATCCCGATCGGATACGTGAAGCCGAAGAGCAAGGCCAACGTGCCGACAGCTCCAGCGACAACCGTTCACTGCTGCACCGCATCACCTTCGGCACCTTTGGCAGTGATGGCAGCGACGAACAGGAAAGCGGTGAACTGATCGAGCAGCGTCAATAATACTCGACCAGAAAGTCGCTTGTCTTTTGGACCACCTTCGGGTGGTTCAATGCGTTAAGGCCTACAGGGAACTTTCTGATCAACCCAGCATCTGTTATGTTATAACAAATTAACAACCAGTTCATATCAGGAGCACAGCATGCGCAAGATCGCCCTTCCCCTGTTACTCGTAGCCAGCAGTCTCAGCTTTGCCGACACACATGACCACGACCATGATCATAAGCACGACGACGATCATCAACATGACCAGAGCCAGCTTGACTCCCATGTACACGGTATGGCACAGCTGGATGTCGTGCTTGAGGGCGCTATGCTGCTGGCTAGCCTTAAAGCACCCGCTGCCGACCTGGTAGGATTCGAGCATATCGCAGAGAATGAAGACCAGATCATTCAGGTGTACGACCTGGTCGGGCGCATGAATCTGCCTGAAACCTTCTGGAGCTTGCCCGAAGCCGCAGTCTGTGAAGCTGAAGATATTCATGTTGAGCACCATCTGCTGGAAGATGAAGATGAACAAGATCACGACCATGACCACGACCATGAAGATGAGCAGGATCACCACGCGGCTCACAGCGATGTGATTGTAGATTATTACTATAGCTGCGAGCATCCGGAACAACTGGAACAAATCCGTGTCAATCTGTTCAATACCTATCCATCTCTGCAGGAACTACAGGTACAGTTGATCACCCCAGACGGTCAACAGGGCCTCACCCTGAATGCAGGACAAAATATTCTCAGACTAAAAGAATGACGCCAACAAGCGCTATCAAACTGAACCAACTGAGCTTCGGCTGGAAACCACACCGGCCGGTTTTGCAGATCGACACCTTAACCATCCCCCGGGGTGAGCAGGTGTTTCTGCGCGGCGCATCCGGTAGTGGTAAAAGCACCCTGCTGAACCTGCTAGGGGGGTTAATGAAACCCCAGCAGGGTGAAATCGAGTTGCTGGATCAATCGCTCAATACACTGTCACAACGCCAGCGTGATCGCTTTCGTGCTGATCATATCGGCGTATTGTTTCAGCAATTCAACCTGCTGCCCTATCTCAGCCTGATCGATAATGTCGTGCTGCCCTGCCGTTTTTCAGCCGAGCGCAAGCGCAAAGCCGGTGATCCGGTTACCGCCGCAAGGACGTTACTGGAAGCACTGGGACTTGGCGCCTTTATTGATCGCCCGGTACCGACCGCTGAGCTGTCTATAGGACAGCAACAGCGTGTTGCCGCCGCCAGGGCACTGATCGGCCAACCAGAGGTGTTGCTTGCCGATGAGCCCACCTCAGCACTCGACAGCGACACCCGTGACCAGTTTCTGGATCTGCTTTCAACACAAAGTCGCCTGAATAACACCACCCTGGTGTTTGTCAGCCATGATCTTAGCCTCAGCCAACACTTTGACCGGGTCATTAATCTGGGCGATATCAACCGCTGCAAAGGGACTAACTGATGCTGGCTCTGGCACTGCGCAGTCTTTGGAATCGTCGTGGCACTGCGGCACTGACCCTACTCACCCTGGCGATCAGCGTGCTGCTGCTCACAGGGGTAGAGAAACTGCGTCAGGATGCTCGCCAGGGATTTTTTAATACCGTCGCCGGCACCGACCTGATCGTGGGCGCACGTAGCGGTTCGCTGCCGCTGCTGCTCTACTCTGTATTCAATATCGGCCAGCCCACCAACAATATCCGCTGGAGCAGCTACGAGCAGATAGCCGCGCAGGATCAGGTGGCCTGGAGCATTCCCATCACCCTGGGCGACTCACACCGCGGCTTTCGGGTAGTGGGCACCACTGAGGACTACTTCCGCTATTACCGCTTTGGTAAACAGCAGCCCTTGAGTTTTAGTCAAGGTGACGCCTTTGATGACCTGTTTGATGTGGTTATCGGTGCCGAAGTGGCACGTGCACTGAACTACAGCCTGGGTGACAAGCTGGTGATTGCACATGGACTGGGACAAGGCAGCTTCGCCAACCATGACGATATGCCATTTACTGTATCCGGCATTCTCCAATCTACCGGCACACCGGTGGACCGTAACGTGCTGATCAAACTTGAGGCTTGGGAGGCAATTCACCTTGGCTGGCGGGCGGGCACCCGTATTCCAGGCCTGAGTGCCAGTCAGGATGAAGCCCGTGAAATGGATCTGACTCCGAAACAGATCACCGCCTTTCTGTTGGGTCTGGAATCCCCTATCAGCACCTTTCATCTGCAGCGCTCAATCAATACCTTTCGTGCCGAACCTCTGCAGGCTATCCTGCCAGGCGTTGCCATACAGGAGCTGTGGCAGGTGATGGCGGTTGCCGAGCGCACCCTGCTGGTCATTTCCGGCTTTGTGGTGTTTGCAGGCTTTACTGGCATGCTAGGCATGCTGTTAACCAGCCTCAACGAGCGTCGGCGTGAACTGGCGGTGCTACGTGCTGTAGGAGCAGGCCCACTGCGTATTGTCGCACTGCTGTTGTTCGAGGCCACGCTATTAACCTTCCTGGGAATTCTGCTGGGAATGTTGCTGCTGACCTTGCTAACCTTCGGTATTCAGGATTGGCTGGCACTGGAATACGGTATTTTTCTCAACCCTGGCTGGCCGGACAAGAGCCAGTGGTTATTCCTGGGTGCCGTACAACTGGCCGGACTGTTGACCGGTCTGATTCCCGCTTGGCGCGCCTACCGCTATACTTTGGCGGATGGTCTGACACCAAGACTCTGAAACCCTGATACAGATACAGGATACCTATGCTGAAACTAATTACTGCTTTGCTGCTGGCACTATTGATAGCGTTGCCGCTGCAGGCCGAAGAAACTGAAGAGCCCAGGGTATTTACCTGGGATGAGCTGATGCCGGAAGACTATACCCTGTCGCTCAGTGACCTGATCGGCGATTCGAATTTCGATCCCTACAACTTCGACATGATTGATGACTACAGCCCGGAAGCGGAACGGATGATGGACAACATGCTGCAGGTATTGGCCTCAGCACCGGTTCGCGGCGAACTGGATGGCTTGATGATCAGCATTCCCGGATTCGTGGTGCCCTTGGAAGCTGAACAAACCAAAGTATTCCGCTTTTTCCTGGTCCCTTACTTTGGCGCCTGTATCCATGTACCGCCACCGCCATCAAACCAGATTATCGATGTGCATTTTGAGCCCGGCACAGAAGTGGAAAACCTTTGGGATGCGGTATGGATAACCGGACGTCTAACCACGGTGACCTACAGGCACGATATGGGTACAGCCGGTTATCGACTGGAAGCCTTTCAGATCACCCCCTACGACTGGGATGAAGCCGAAGAGGGTGAGTGGTAAGTCAGTTTTAAAGAGTAAAGGATTACTCGCCTGCCCGCCAGCCAGAGGTGATCGGATAACGCCGGTCACGACCAAAACCACGCTGAGTGATACGCGGTCCTATCGGTGCCTGGCGCCGTTTGTATTCGTTCACATCAACCAGTCGAATCACCCGCTGCACCACCGCCTCATCAAACCCTTCGGCAATAATGGCATGGGCACTAAAATCACACTCAACATAGAGTTCCAGTATCCGATCCAGATCGTCATAGTCCGGCAGCGAATCCTGATCCTGCTGCCCTGGTGCCAATTCAGCCGAAGGCGGTCTATCAATCACCCGCTGCGGAATTGCTGGTGACAGGCTGTTACGATAATTCGCCAGACGGTACACCAGCGTTTTCGGTACATCTTTCAACACATCGAAACCGCCAGCCATATCGCCATACAAGGTCGAATAACCCACCGCCACTTCACTCTTGTTGCCCGTGGTCAGTACCAAGGCACCGGTTTTATTCGAGATAGCCATCAGCAGCACACCTCGACAACGCGCTTGCAGGTTCTCTTCCGTGGTATCTGGCTTCAGTCCGGCAAAAGCGGGGGCCAGTTGCTGCATAAAACTGTCATACAGGGGTTCAATGGAGATGGCGCTATATCGCATCCCCAGCATTTTGGCTTGCCCTTCGGCATCTTCTACGCTCATGGAAGCGGTATAACGGAACGGCATCATCACCACTTCCACACGTTCCGGCCCCAGAGCATCTACCGCTATAGCCGCGGTGACCGCCGAGTCGATACCACCGGACAACCCCAGCACTACCTTGGGAAAGTGGTTTTTTTCAACATAGTCACGCACACCCGTGACCAGCGCCTGATACACAGACGCTTCATAATCCGGAAACGGATGAGAGGGTTGCAGCGGGTTAATCTTGCCCGTGCTAACCTGATAGTCGACACAGTCCAGCGATTCACTGAAGTGCGCAGCACTGAACACCAGCTCACCCTCGGCACTCACCACCAGCGAGCCGCCATCAAACACCAACTCATCCTGAGCACCAAACTGATTCACATAGATAATCGGCGCCCCGCACTCCTGCGCACGCTGCGCCAGCACCTGCAAACGCAAACCAGTTTTACCGGCATGAAATGGCGAGGCATTCAGGTTCAGAATCAGCTCAGCACCCTGGGCTTTTAACTGCTCAACCGGCGCGCTGTGCCAGATATCCTCACAGATAGTCAGACCAATACGACAACCCTTCAAGCTGAAGGTACCTGACTGATGACCCGCGACAAAATAACGCTGCTCATCAAAGACCTGAAAATTAGGTAGACACTGCTTGGCGTATTCGAAGATCAACTCACCCTGGTGAATCACACCCGCCATATTGTAGAGCCGACCCTCGTTATAACGCGGGTAGCCCACCACCAGCGTGATCCCCTGCAACTCCTGACATAGCCGCTGCAACGCCTTCTCGATCCGCGGCTCCAGACTCGGCCGCAGCAACAGATCTTCCGGCGGATAGCCAGTAATCGCCAACTCAGAACACAGCAGCACATCCGCCTGATGCTGATCACGCGCCGTCACCGCCGCCGCCAGTATCTTGTCGGTATTACCGGGAATATCTCCCACCAGGAAGTTCAACTGGGCCATAGCGACCCGTAAGGTATCGGTCATTGCGTGAGTAAACTCGTCTGCTCTGTCTGAAGAAAAGGGCCAACTGTTACAGCAGCACCCCCGAAGCGTCTATTTTGCAATGTTTGTGGGATAAGAGCCAGTTCTAGCCTGACTTATCAGCAGGATGCTAGTGTGACCGGTTATTCTATTCATCTCGCTGCTGACGCAGCATGTCGATGTTTTCTTCGTACTTCTTATCGACAGCCAGTTCTATAAAGCGGCGAAGGGTATTAGGCTGTGAATCCTTTGAATCTTCCATTGGAAGATAACTTAAAGTCATTTGTAGCGCGTGTTCAAAAACACTTAGCCCGGTGATGTCCTGAAGATTAGGGTCGGCACCAGCAGCCAGCAATAATTCGACACCATTTATGTCATTAACTTGTAGAGCATCTGAAAGTGCAGTTCTTCCGAGGATATCCTGAGCATTCACATCTGCGCCCTCCTCAATTAACAAAGAAAGAGTTTCAGCACACCCCTTGAACATACTGGGGGCAGTATATCGTCCAAGAAGACTGTAACTATTAAATGATGGCTGCTCTATTCTGGCGCCCGCGGCTAACAGCCGCCTGGCTTGATCCGGTCTACATTCAAACCACGCAGTAGCTCGGTACGGATGGTAACCATTATTTGCAAAATAAATAGGCGTTATAGGTGGTATTCCAGGGTGCCTACCAGGAAATAAGGCGTTTACATCAGCACCAGCAGTAATCATTGTATCCAACTGCTCTGGTGTACCAAACATAACTACTTCGAATATTAGCGGGTATTCTATTGTTTCTGTATAGTTATAGTTTGCTACAGCCAAAGATGATTTTTGATCGGCATATTGATCAAAAATTTCTTGGATTTCATCAACTTTCAGCTTTATATATGCATTATATTCTGACTTAATCTCTTTGTATTGCTCATATTCTAAAGCTTGTGTCTCAGAAATCACTGAAGTGCTTAAAAAGCTGCCAAATAAACCGATGATAATAAAAGACCAACGAAACTTGCTCATTATAACTCCGTTTATAGATGTTTAATCTTATTCCATAGGTCTTCAAATTTACAACTATCATGTTCAGCCACCCTCAAAACTGCCTGTAAGGGGTCCTGAGGAATCAACCTCAATGTATCAGACTTCCAATGTATATCCCCATGATTGGCGTAACAATTCTCAACCTCTAAACGAATATTTATAAGCATCACCCCTCTCGCCCCAGACGGTTCCAGCAACCCTACCATTGGCCCAATAAAATGACCGACTTCTCTAGCGACAAGATAGCGAAAAGGAGGTTTGCCAGAGGCAGCAACTCGAGTGACTAAATACTTTTGATCTGCTGCTGCAACAATACTAATGCCATACTCCGCTTTCAGCGTTTGGCATACATCAACGGTGGGAAATAAACTGGTGGCTGAGCTGCGTAGCTCTTCAGGACAAAGACTGGTTGTCATGGCATCTCTCCTTGATATAAACCGATATGTATTATCTAACTACAATGCTATAACTTCCTTTAGCAACAATAACCCTACATTTCGAATGCCATGAAGTCAACCTTATCTAGAACCCTGTCCAGCAGACCGATTCTGTCGGATCAACTGGATGTGAAAGCAGATTTTGCCGCCGTGATGGCATTCATGCATTCACTCCTTTCATTCCCTCTGAGGTGTAGCGTTCACCTACCACCGGCAAACGGGCAGTAGCCATTTCTAGCTGTTGTTGTTCCTCGATGCTAAGCGTGATCTGCGCCGCAGCGGCATTATCCTCAATATAGCGCAGTTGCTTTGTACCAGGGATAGGCACGATATCGGGCCCTTTTGACAAGAGCCAAGCGAGCGAAAGTTGCGCCGGACTGCAGCCCTTCTGCTTGGCTATTACAGCAATCTCATCAGCGACCTGACGGTTTATATCAATCGCTCCTTCAGCAAAGCGTGGCAGGTTGGTACGAAAGTCGCCTTCTCCAAACTCTGCAGCATGCTGAAAGCGCCCAGTCAGAAACCCTCGGCCCAGGGGAGAATAAGGTACGAAACCGACGCCTAACTCACGGCAGGTGGGTAACACTTCTCGCTCCACTTCACGTGTCCAAAGTGAGTATTCGGTCTGTACTGCCGTGATTGGGTGAACGGCATGCGCCCGGCGCAGCGTTTCAGCACTGACTTCACAGAGTCCGATACGAGCGATTTTTCCGGCCTGAACCAACCGAGCAAGTCCATCGATTGTCTCTTCGATCGGCTGCTCACGGTTGATGCGATGAACGTAATAGAGATCAATTTGTTCCACGCCGAGTCGGCGCAGTGAACCTTCGCAGGCTTTTCGCGCATAGTCAGCACTATTTTCCAGACTGCGACTATATTCACCTGGGTTACGCACAATACCGAATTTGGTCGCAATATGAACTGGCTGCTTATTATGGGCCAGAAAGCGACCAATCAGTTGCTCGTTGTGATGTGGTCCATACATATCAGCCGTATCGAAAAAATTAATGCCAAGCTCGACGGCACGCGCGAGCACTCGCAGTGATTCGTTGTCATCCCGAGGACCATAGAACTCACTCATACCCATACAACCCAGTCCAATAGCAGAAATGGACAGATTGGCACCAAGCGTTCGCATTTTCATGGTAGATCTCCTTGAGTCTTAAAGTTACATCAGGGCAAAAGGACCAGACTGCCGGTTGTGCGGCCAAGTTCGAGCTCCATATGTGCTTTTGCAGCATCCGCCAGCCTGTATTCTCCGCCGACATCAGCAACGATACCAACGCCGAAAACTTTGATAACTTCTTCAGCGGCCTGTGTGTAACGCTCCCGATCGGCTGAATAGGCCATGACACTCGGTTTAGCTAATGAGGCAGTACCCAGCTCTTCGATGCTGATCGGAGAGACCGGTCCCAACACCCAACCAATACTGGCAACGGCACCAAAGGGACGGACAGACCCGAGTGATTTTCTTAGCATATCCCCACCGATACCATCAATCGCGAAGTCGACACCGCTTGCGTTCGTCAGATCGGATACTTCTCGGACTACATCGGCATTCCGGCCAACAATGACGTGATCTGCACCCTTGGCAATGGCGTAAGCCGCCTTTTCTTTGGTGCTGGCAGTTCCAATCACAGTGGCTCCCATATGCTTGGCCCAACGCGTTAGCATTACACCAAGACCACCCGCCGCGGCATGAACCAGCAGGACTGATCCAGAGCTAACCGGATAACTGACCGTTAGCAGCATATGGGCGGTTAGTCCACGCAGCATTGATGTCGCCGCGATTTCAAAAGGAATGTTTTCAGGCAGTCGAATCGCCCGCCAGGCTGGCAAAATCCGAGTCGATGCATAAGCACCTGGAACTCCAGCATAGGCCACTCTATCACTAACCTGAATGCCCTCGACGTCAGCACCAACGGCTTCAACGACCCCAGCCCCCTCAACACCCGGAACATGGGGCTCTGTCAACGGATAGAGCCCGGCTCGATGGTATATATCAATGAAATTGATGCCAATGGCATGCTGGCGAATACGGATTTCTCCCGGTCCAGGTTCTTGCGGGAAGGACTCCATTACCTCGAGTACTTCCGGCCCTCCGGGTGCCTTTATGCGAATTTGAATATCACCCTCTAACCGGTTTGATGATTGATGTTGCCGGGATGTTCGGTTGTTCATCATAGTTCTCCTTGAATCTTGAAGACACATCGTGGCACTATTTGAAAATGAAAAAAATGAACTATTTAGATAAAGAGTTTTCCGAATTTGAAAAACAGATGCCACGAGGCTGGGTCTGGGATGATACGCGCGCGTTTCTGGCCGTCGGTCGGCATGGCACGCTGAGTGGTGCAGCATCAGAACTTAATCTGGGGATTGCAACGCTTTCGCGGCGCATCGAGCGTCTCGAGAAAGCGCTGAAGTTACCGCTCTTTGTACGCCAGCAATCAGGTTATCAACTAACAGAGGATGGAGCCGCCCTGGTCGAAAAGGCCGAAGTTTTGGAAGCGGCGGCGCTGGCTTTCTCTTTCAACGCCGCTGCCCAGGCGCAGATGACAGGCAAGGTGCGTCTGGCGACAGCTGAGGGTCTGGCGACAGGACTCATCCTTCCAGCACTTCCAGAGTTCTGCAAAAAGTATCCTGATCTCACGATTGAACTCGTGACTGACATTGCAACCGTCAATTTGCATCGCCGTGATGCGGATCTTGCTTTACGAATGGTCAAACCTGAGCGTGGCAATGTCACATTACGCCGCCTCGGCATCTTAGGGTATGGACTTTACTGCAGCCCAGACTACGCAACCCAGCGTGCAATCAACCCGATTCCGGGATGCTATGACAACGATGACTTCATTACTTGGAGCGACATGCAAGCACACCTCCCTGCCGCACAATGGGTTGAGCGAATACTGCAGGGACGTGAGCCAGTACTGACCACCACCTCGATCTCAACTCAGGTTGTGGCAGCTAAAGCAGGGATAGGGCTTGCAGTGCTACCGCATTTTATCGCTCTAGATGCTGGACTGACCTGCATCGACTCGAATATAGACGTCAGCCAGCCACTTTATCTGGTCATCCAATCTGATCTGGCACAGTCACGCCGCACGCGAGCCGTGGCCAATTTCCTTGTCGATCTAGTGAGCCGCAACAGTACTCGTTTACATGGTTAAAACATTACATGATCAACCAATCCAGATATCTCTATCAATCCACCTCCTCTCGCACCCGCCCTGCCATAGATATCACCAGCCGATGCTCCGATTCCGACTGCCCGGCCTTAATACGAAACGTGCCATTGGAAAAGCCGGTGACACTGCCATCCGGCTGATACGTCAGGCTATCGCCGCGATTCCAGTGCACACTAATAGGCTGAGCAAAGCGATCCACCCGCAGTAGCGCGTCACTATCAGGAACCATGCGATTGCGTTCGGTATCGATAAACATCAACGCCGCTTGCCACTGGGTTGTGCCGCTTAAGGAATCGCTGACACATTGTTCGCCATCCTCTGTGCGACACAACGTAATCCAGGCTTGTCGGCTGACCGCTTCGATTCGGGCTAATGCCAGGTGTGTTTTCAAGCGCTCGGCGGCACTCTCCTGACGTGTTGTTTCCAGCAGAGCGGAGAAAGAGGGTACGGCTACCGTGGTTAACACGACCACTAGCACCATGGCGACAAGGAGTTCCAGCAAGCTCAACCCAAGCTGATGCGCTTGCGGATATTGGCTTAGACTTTTCACAGCAACTCAGTCCAGTTATGCAAATAAACCCGGCCATCTTCCTCTGAGCGATAAAACTCCACCCGCAACAAACTGTTGCTTAAATCATCCAGATCACTCTTCACCGCTCCCCGTACGGTCACAGTGACATAATCACCGTCCCAATCCAGTTGATCGGCCAGAATCTCGTAGTAGCTATGTGCAGCAATTTCGCCATTAATAAGACTATCCCAATCCTCACTCTCCCAGTGATCCGGATCGGCGCATAGCCAGGTATAGAACGCCATCACCCCAGCATCGGCGGCTTCATCGGTCTGAGCCTTGAGATGCAGGTTGTGGCTCATACGCTGCTGCAATTGCGAGTTAACCGCGGCGCTGAAGGTCAGCATAGCGATGACCGACAGGAAAATCAGCGTCACTAACAAGCTGTTACCCTGCATGGATTTCAGTTGTAATTGCATGGGATACCTCCTTGTACCCTGTTCAGTTGCGCCTCAGTGCAGCGCTGTATTCCACCGGAGCTCGATCAGCATTAATACCCGAGAAGGCCAGTCGAAAGCGCAGGCTGCGTACCGGAATGCAGCAGTGAGGTTCAGGCAGGTGCTCATCCTCAAGGATACGTCCATCACCATTGAGATCGGCACCATAGGCAAAGGTCAGCGAGGCCACGCCAGCAATTAAGGCCTGTCCGTTACAACGCAGCTGGTCATCATTAACCCGAAACTGATCTATGAACTCGGTACCCGCTGTTTGCTCCTGACCCAGACAATTGCGACTGCCGTCCTGCGCCAGGTATGTCAGATTGGCCTGTTGTTCATCACTGTCCAGATTAACCTGCTGTGCCTGGCGTATAGCACGGCGCAGTTGTAACACAGTGTAACGCTCGATCTCCTGCGCCGAGTTCAGCCGCTGCTGAGAGCGCCAGCTTTCCTTGCCAGCGACTAGCAGTGTTGAGGCGGCGAGCAATAATATCGTGCTGATCACCAATGCTACCAGCAGCTCCGTTAAGCTGAAGCCTTGTTGGGCGCGCATCTTAGCAGTCGGCTGTTACAGGTCGGTGGGTTTGCCAGAGTTGTCCCGGTGACGTCGGATCATCGGGTGAGGCACTGAACAAGGTCGAGTAGCCTTGTAGCAGATAATTCTGACGTGCTTCACTATTCAATGCGGCCAGGTAGCAGCGTTGTTGCCAGAGGTGCTCAACGGCTTCGGTATGTGCCAGCGTTTGTTGCGTGAGTAGCTGACTCTGGTAGGCCGTTTGCAGATTGCGTAGTTGCAGTTGAGTTAGCGCCAGACTGCCACTACTGAGCAGTAACAGTGTGATCATAACTTCGGGAAGGCCAACACCGCGTTGGTGGTGGCAAGAGAGGGTAAATGATCGCATGGCTTTTCCGTCCCTGAAAAAGTGTGAGTTAATGAAGCTATCCTTAGCTTCAGCGAATTTTTAGACTAGTACGCCCCGCTATCGGCGTCAAGTCCGACAGCGGCACCAATAACAGCCATTACGACTAGTTTTTTACAGTTACGGCATCCGCCAGATCAACAATCTTCACTTCAAACAACACGGTTTTCCCTGCCAGCGGATGATTGAAATCCACGGTGACACGCTCATCACTGAATTCAGTCACCACGCCTGGAACTTCGCCACCAGGCTCTTTAAACGAGACGACCAAACCCGGTTCCAGATCCATATTGGTGAACTGACTGCGCGGCATGACCTGGACATTGCTAGGGTTGTGCATACCGAAGCCACGCTCAGGGGCAATGGTAAGATCCAGATGGTCACCCACTTTCAGGCCAATCAGTGCCTGCTCGAAGCCTTCAGGAATATTGCCATCACCAAATACAAACTGTACTGGCTCGGCATCAAAGTTGGAATCGATCACCGTACCATTTTCGAGTTTTAGGGCGAAGTGCATGGTTATTGCCGTGCCTACACCCAGAATTTTTTCGTTCATATAATGCCCTCGGACTATCGGGCCGGCTTATCAGCGCGACCAGAGATAAACAGCATGTCGATAATCAATATGGCCGCGCCGACACTAATGGCACTGTCAGCCAGATTAAATGCCGGAAAATACCAACCGCCATAATGCAATGAAATAAAATCAACTACATACCCATGCAGGATACGGTCATAGAGGTTACCTAGTGCACCTCCCAAAATTAACGCCAATGCCAGGCGCATCCACCACTGCTGTGCCGGTGTACGCGTTAGCCAGACTAACAGCACGATACTGACAATCAGAGAAACACCCACAAAGAACCAGCGTTGCCAGCCACCGGCTCCGGCAAGAAAGCTGAAGGCGGCACCGGGATTGTGCAGCAGGGTGAGGTCAAAAAACGGCAGCAGCGGGACGGGACGGGCATACACCAACATCTCCGTAGCCAGCCACTTGCTACCCAGATCCAGCACCACGACCAGCAGTGTGAGCAACAGCCAGCGCCAGGCACTGACTGGAGTATTTATCTGCTGATCAGGCATAGTAGCGTTGTTCACCACTGCCGCTGACGTTGTCTACACAACGACCGCAAATCTCTTCATGCTCCACATGTTCACCCACATCGGCACGGTGATGCCAGCAACGCGCACACTTGGGATGCTCAGAAGCCGCAACTGTGACTTTCAAACCGTCCACAGAGGTTTCTCTTGCCTCAGCACCTTCAGCCAGGGGCTTGAGCGTGACCGCGGAGGTAATCAGGACAAAGCGTAGCTCATCACCCAGACGTTCCAGATCGGTTTGAATGCTATCACTGACATAGAGTATCGCTTCAGCTGCCAGAGAAGCCTTGACCAGTTTTTCGCCACGGGCATCTTCCAGACACTTATTCACCGCATCTTTGATCGACATGATACGGCGCCAGTAGGCATCGCCCAGTTCATCATCAGCAGACAGGGTAAACAAGCCTTCATACCAGTTGCTCAGCAACACACTGTCACGACGGCTGCCCGGCAGCACTTCATAGATTTCTTCAGCGGTGAAGGTCAGGATCGGTGCGATCCAGCGGGTCAGCGCTTCGGCAATATGGTACAGCGCGCTCTGGCAAGAGCGTCGTGCCAGGCTATCCGCCTGGGTGGTGTACTGGCGATCTTTGATGATATCCAGATAGAAACCACCCAGCTCCTGTACACAGAAGTTGTGCACAGCCTGATAGACATCCAGGAAGCGGTAGTCATCATAGGCGGCAATGATTTTTTGCTGCAGACGCCAGGCGGCATCTACGGCCCAACGATCCAGTGCCAACATCTGCTCCGGTTCAACCAGATCAGTGGCCGGATTGAAACCGTTCAGGTTTGCCAACAGGAAGCGTGAGGTATTGCGGATACGTCGATAGGCATCGGCAGTACGCTGCAGTATCTGCTTAGATACCGCCATCTCACCTGAGTAGTCAGTGGCTGACACCCACAGACGCAGAATATCAGCACCCATGCTATCGGTCACTTCCTGCGGCCCGATTACATTGCCCAGGGACTTGGACATTTTATAGCCCTTCTCATCCACCACAAAACCGTGTGTCAGCACCTGCTTGTAAGGGGCCACACCGTTGATGGCGATAGAAGTTTTCAGCGATGACTGGAACCAGCCACGGTGCTGATCTGAGCCTTCCAGATACATATCAGCCGGGAACTGCAGCTCTTCACGAGTGCGCAGCACAGAATTGTGTGTGGTGCCTGAATCAAACCAGACATCCAGGGTGTCGGTGACTTTATCGTAATCGGCGGCTTCATCACCCAGGAGTTCGGCAGCATCCAGCTCAAACCAGGCATCGATGCCGTCTTTTTCGATACGTAACGCTACGGCTTCAATCAGTTCCTGAGTGCGTGGATGCAACTCACCAGTCTGCTTGTGAGTGAACAGCGTTATCGGTACACCCCAGGTGCGCTGACGTGAGATACACCAGTCCGGGCTTTGCTCAAACATGGCTTCGATACGTGCCTGACCCCAACCAGGGAACCACTGCACACCCTTGATTGCGTCAAGCGCATCGGCACGCAGATTTTTATCATCCATAGAGATAAACCACTGCGGGGTGGCACGGTAAATCAGCGGGGTTTTGGTGCGCCAGCAGTGCGGGTAGCTATGCTGGAATTTTTTCATGTGCACCAGTTTGTGTTCACGCTCCAGTGCATCACAGACAGGCTCATCAGCCTTGTAAACATGCACGCCAGCAAATTCGCCAGCCGCATCACTGTAGGTGCCGTTGGCCTGAACCAGGTTCAGTGTATCCAGGCCATATTCCTGACCCACGACAAAGTCTTCCATACCGTGATCTGGCGCGGTGTGCACCGCACCCGTACCCGCTTCAGTGGTCACGTGATCACCCAGGATCACCGGCACCTGACGGTCAAACACCGGATGCTGCAACAGCTGACCTTCCAGCGCTTTACCACTGCACTCTGCCAGTACCTGGTACTGCTGGATACCCCAGCGTGCCATGATAGTGTCAACCATCTCAGCCGCAACGATCAGGCGCTCTTTGCCATGATTGATCGCCGTTTCAACCAGGGCGTAATTCAACTCGGCATGCAGCGATACCGCCTGATTGGCCGGGATGGTCCAAGGGGTGGTGGTCCAGATCACAATGGACACAGGACCTTCGCCCGCTGTGGTATTGAACAGAGCCAGCACGGCGCTTTCATCCGCTACGGTCATGCGCACATCGATGGCGATAGAGGTTTTTTCCTGATACTCGACTTCAGCTTCCGCCAGAGCCGACTGACCGACCACGCTCCAGTAGACAGGCTTGTAGCCCTTCACCAGATGACCGTTTTCAATGATCTTGCCCAGGGAGCGCACGATATTGGCTTCAGTTTCGGCATTCATGGTCAGGTAAGGTTTATCCCAGTCACCGATCACGCCCAGGCGGATAAAGTCAGCTTTCTGCCCTTCGATCTGCTTGGTGGCATAGTCACGGCACTGCTGACGAAATTCACGGAAGGGCACCTTGTCACCGGCACGACCGATGGTGGTTTCGACCTTGTGCTCAATCGGCAAACCATGGCAGTCCCAGCCCGGAATATAGGGCGCATCAAAACCACTCAGGGTTTTCGCCTTGACGATCATGTCCTTGATCACTTTGTTAACCGCATGGCCAATATGAATACTGCCGTTGGCGTAAGGAGGGCCATCGTGCAAAATAAATTTGCGACGACCCTGCCCTTCTTCACGCAGGCGAGCGTAAAGATCAATCTCATCCCAACGAGCCAAACGGGCAGGCTCTCGCTGGGGCAGATTACCGCGCATCGGAAACTCGGTTTCCGGCAGATTCAGAGTGTGTTTGTAATCGGTCATATCAGTTAACTTCCGCAAGTGAATTCTGCCCGGTGCTGTTAGCAAACCAGAGACGGGCCGTTTCAATATCTGAAAAAATCTGTGTTTTTAACGCATCAAGTCCGTCAAAGCGCTTTTCGGGACGCAAAAAGTGCAGAAACTCGACCTGCATCAACTGCCCATACAGGTCCTGATCCCAGTCGAACAGGTGCACTTCCAATACCGGCAAGCGGCCATTAATCGTCGGCCTGACGCCAACATTGCAAATGGCCTCACGCTCATGCTGACCAACGCGAGCCGTTACCGTATAGACCCCCTGTAACGGACAACGAAAGCGGTGCATGCGCACATTGGCGGTAGGCACACCCAGCTCACGACCGAGTTTATTACCATGCTGCACCCGCCCGGTCACACGGTAGGGACGACCCAGCAGCTGTTCGGCCAATTCAAAGTCACCGCGCATCAGCGTTTCTCTGATTAGCGTACTGCTGACCCGTTGGTCGTTAATCAGGTGCGTATGCGTATGCTCTACCGAGAAATCATGCGCGGCTCCAGTCGCTTCCAGCATGGCATAATCACCGGTGCGGTCACAACCGAAGCGAAAATCATCACCGACGACAAAGTGCCGCACATTCAGGCCATTGAGCAGTAATTCATCGACAAACGCCTGCGCCGACATACTGCGCAAACGGGCGTTAAATGTCAGACACAGCACGCGGTCTATGCCCTGATCCCGCAATAGCCGAACCTTTTCATCAAAGCGCGTCAGCCGCGGTGGTGCATCACTACCAGCAAAGAACTCACGCGGCTGAGGTTCAAAGATAATCACTACGCTCGGCAGGCCCATTTCAGCCGCTTTCTGCTTCACCTGCGTCAGTACTTTCTGGTGACCCAGGTGTACGCCATCGAAATTACCAATGGTGGCCACACAGCCTCGGTGTTTGTCGCGCAGATTATGTAAGCCTCGGATCAGTTCCATGCCATCATCTTGGGTCAGAATCTAAACCGCGCATTATAGTCGAAAAAGCGCACCATTATCAGCCCCGCTAAGGCTTTTGTCAGGCCCGCAGATGTCGTAAGCGCAACCCGGCGAGCCACTGTGCCGCCAGATAGACCAACCCACCCCCGATCACCAGCAACGACAACCACTCAACCCGCTGCCACAAACCGGCATTTAACCAGTCATCGGTGCTGGCACTCAGGCTCAGCAGATAGGTCAGCAGCAGTGCATTGGCGAACAGATTACGCAGCCACACACGCCCCCAGCCTGGCTGCCAGCGCAATACGCCAACCTTGAGCAAACCGTATAACAACATACCGGCATTCAAAAAGGCCGACAGCGAAGTCGCCAGCGCCAGTCCCACGTGATCCAGCGGCCAAACCAGAATCAGGTTGAACAGCATGTTCGCTGCCATTGCCCAGATCGCGATTTTCACCGGCGTTTTCATATCCTGGCGGGAAAAGTAACCGGTTGCCAGTACCTTGATCAGCATAAAGGCCAGCAAGCCCAGTGCATAAGCTTTCAGGCTCATGCCAGCCATCATCACATCCCTATCCTGCATCTCACCATAGTGAAACAGCGTGGCAATCATCGGCTCGGCCAGCACCACCAACGCCAGGGCGGCAGGCAAGCCGATCAACAAAATCATCCGCAGCGCCCAATCCAGTGTCGCCGAAAACACCTTATCGCTCTTGTCTGCATGATTACGTGACAGGGCAGGCAGAATCACCGTAGCGATCGCAATACCAAACACCCCCAGAGGCAATTCCACCAGCCGGTCAGAGTAATACAACCAGGACACACTGCCATCTTGCAGAAAGGACGCCAACACGGTATCGAGCAACAGGTTGATCTGCGCCACCGACACGCCAAACAGGGCCGGCACCATCAACTTCATGATCCGCCGCACCCCTTCATCACGCCACCCCATCGTCGGTCGTGGCAACAGACGCAAACGTGCCAGGAAGGGCAACTGGAACAGCAACTGCATCACCCCAGCCAGAAACACACCCCAGGCCAGACCCATGATCGGTGGATCCATCAACGGACTGATCCACAACGCCGCGCCGATAAGACACAGATTCAGCAACACCGGGGTAAAGGCGGGAATAGCAAAGCGCTCGTAACTGTTAAGAATCGCCCCACAAAAGGCTGTCAGCGAGATCAGTAACAGGTAGGGAAAGGTGATGCGCAACATCTCCGAGGCCAGCGCAAAGCGCTCATCACCGGCCAGATAGAATCCGGGAGCAAAGATCGCTGCCAATACTGGCGCCGCCATCATCGCCACCAGGGTCAACAGCAGCAGCGTCATGCCAAGGGTGCCAGCCACCCGATTGACCAGTAACTGCACCGCTTGCAAGTCGCGCTGAGTACGATATTCCGAAAGAACCGGCACAAACGCCTGCGAAAATGCCCCTTCTGCAAACAGACGACGCAAAAAATTGGGAATTTTAAAGGCCACGAAAAACGCATCCGCATGCCCACCGGCACCGAAAATCGATGCGATAGTGACATCTCGAACCAGCCCCAATACGCGTGAAAACAGGGTCATGATCCCAACAGTGCCACTGGATCTCAGCAACCCAGCTTTTTTAGCCTCCACCTTTTCCAATTCCGCTTTACTCCACCCGTTCTGTGTTATCCTTTACCGCGATCGGCAAGAGGCGCAAATAATAGCTTTCTTTTTGCGCCACTCATAGCATAGAATCGCGAGAAGAATGGCATAAACAGTTGACATATTGTTCGCTAACATGAATAATCTCGCGTCTGTTTTTCGGCACTACTACCGCCGTATTTTGATCAACCCAAGTTTAAAGGAGCCAGACTGTGGCTAATTCCGCAGGATCCCGTAAACGTGCTCGCCAGTCGGAGAAGCGTCGTCAGCAAAACGCTAGCCTGCGCTCCACAGCACGCACTTACATGAAAAAAATCATCGCCGCTATTGAAACCGGCGACAAAGCCGCTGCTGAAGCTGCATTCAAAACTGCTCAACCAGTTCTGGACAGCTCCGTCAACAAAGGCATCTTCCACAAAAACAAGATTGCTCGCTACAAGAGCCGCTTGTCTACGAAGATCAAAGCACTGGCTTAAGACTATAAGTCTTATATCCAAAAAAAACCGGCTCATTCGCCGGTTTTTTTGTGCCTATTGCCTAGAGAACCCTATACACAACCCCTAAGCCAATACCATATTATCGCGATGCACCAGCTCTTCCTCGCCCATAAAGCCCAGAATCGACTCTATCGCGCGTGTTGGGTGACCGAGTATGCGACTGGCATCTTCAGCGCCGTAATTTGCCAAACCGCGGGCAATCACGCGTCCGACCTCGTCAATAATCATCACCATCTCACCACGCGAGAAGTCACCGGTAACTCTGAGCACTCCGGCTGGCAACAGACTACGCCCACTTGCGGTCAAGGCTTTCACCGCACCTGCATCCACCATCAAGGTGCCACGCGCTTGCAGATGCCCGGCAATCCATTGTTTGCGGGCTGCCATCGGCTCACGATCTGGGGTCAACAGGGTTCCCAACGCCTCACCCTCAAACAGACGCCTGAGGACGTTTTCTTCACGACCACTGGCAATCACCGTTACCGCACCGGAACGCGCTGCCAGGCGTGCTGCACGCACCTTGGTAATCATGCCACCGCGACCTAGTGCACCGCCATCACCGGCTACAGCCAGCACGCGCTCATCTTCAGCCCGCGCCTCACCAATTAACTCAGCCGTTGGGTCCTGACGTGGATCGGCACTGAACAGACCCGATTGATCCGTCAGCAGGATCAACGCATCGGCTTCAACAGCATTGGCAACCAGGGCACCCAGAGTATCATTGTCACCGAAACGGATTTCGCTGGTGACCACGGTATCGTTTTCATTAACTACCGCTACCACACCCAGCTCAATCAAGGTACGCAGGGTAGAACGGGCATTCAGATAGCGTTTACGGTTAGACAGGTCATCATGAGTCAGCAACACCTGAGCGGTATGCACGCCATGTTTCCAGAAGCAGGCTTCCCAGGTCTGTACCAGGCCCATCTGACCGACAGCCGCCGCCGCTTGCAGACGAAACACTTCACTCGGCCGGGATTTCCAACCCAGACGGCTCAAGCCCTCAGCCACTGCGCCGGACGACACCAGAATGACTTCGATACCCTGTTCACGCAACGACACCAGTTGCTCGACCCAGCGGGCAATCGCCTGCTGATCCAAACCCTGACCATCATTGGTTAACAATGAGCTGCCAATTTTGACAACCCAACGCCCTCGACGAACCAGCCGCTCACGACCCGTCATGCTTTTCTCTCTCCGTCAGCGAACATACTCGACTTCGACATCGTAATCGTCGTCATCAAAATCATCATCCCAGTCATCATCTTCACGCTTGGCACGCAGCTCTTCGCGCAATCTGGCCAGATTCTCGCGCGCTTCAAGATCGATAATACGACGGGTTTCGTGCTCTTGATCCAGCAACTCAGGATTTTCAGCAATCGCTTCTTTACGCGCATCCAGGAAGTTTTGCAGATCATGCGTTAATGGCTTCAGGCCGGTTTTATTCAACGCCGAGATACGATACAGCGGCCCTTGCCACTCCAACGCATCCACCACAGCCTGACAAGCCGCTTCCTGCTCATCTTCAGGCAGCAGGTCCAGCTTATTCAATACCAACCAGCGAGGCTGCTGCGCCAAGGTCTGACTGAAACGCTTCAGCTCTTTGGTTGCGGTGATCGCCGCTTGGGCAGGAGTGGTATCATCCCAGGGTGCCATATCAACGATATGCAACAGCACACGGTTACGCGCCAGATGCTTGAGGAATCGAATCCCTAAACCTGCACCTTCAGCCGCCCCTTCGATAATACCGGGGATATCAGCTACCACGAAACTACGAAACGCATCGGTTCTGACCACACCCAGATTCGGAATCAGCGTGGTAAACGGATAATCCGCCACTTTAGGCGTGGCCGCCGATACACCGCGAATAAAGGTGGATTTACCTGCATTCGGCAAGCCCAGCAAGCCCACATCGGCCAGCACTTTCAGCTCCAGACGCAGGTTACGCAACTCGCCAGGCGAGCCTTTGGTTGTCTGACGCGGCGAGCGATTCACACTGCTCTTGTAACGGGTGTTACCCAGGCCGTGAAAACCACCCTGAGCAATTTTTTCCCGCTGACCTATCTGTGTCAGGTCAGCCAGCACCTCGTCAGTATCGACATCAACGATGGTGGTACCTACTGGTACCTTCAAGGTTAAGTCATCGCCCTTGGCACCGGTGCAGTTAGAACCACGACCCTGCTGTCCACTGGGTGCCTTGTAGTGACGGGTAAAACGGTAATCGATCAGGGTATTCAGGCTCTCATCAGCCTCAACCCAAACCGAACCACCGTCACCGCCATCACCACCGTCTGGACCACCTTTCGGGATGAATTTTTCCCGCCGAAAGCTCATACAGCCGTTTCCGCCTTTACCCGCTTCTACGGTAATGGATGCTTCATCGACAAATTTCATCTTAACTCTCCCGAAAGGTAGTACCTTTCTATTTTAATCCATAAAAAAAGCTCCGCCAGGCGGAGCTTTTTTTATGCTTAGCTGCAGGTTTCTCAGGCAGGTACGATAGTTACGTACTTGCGTTTCTGAGCACCTTTCACAACAAACTTAACAACTCCGTCTGCTGTTGCAAACAGTGTGTGGTCTTTACCCAGACCTACGTTGGTACCAGCATGGAACTTAGTGCCGCGCTGACGAACCAGGATATTGCCGGCAATCACTGCCTCACCACCGAAACGCTTTACACCCAGACGTTTGGATTGCGAATCGCGGCCGTTGCGTGTGGAACCGCCTGCTTTCTTATGAGCCATTGTATCTCTCCTATACGTTTTTCGGCAGCGTAATTAAGCGCTGATACCGGTAATCTTAACTTCAGTAAACCACTGACGGTGGCCCTGACGCTTCATGTGGTGCTTACGACGACGGAATTTGATGATAGTCACTTTATCACCACGACCGTGGCTAACAACCTCAGCAGAGACCTTAGCACCTTCAACTACCGGCGCACCGACAGTTACGTTATCGCCATTGCTTACCAGCAATACGCGATCGAATTCAACTTTAGCACCTTGCTCAGCTACCAGCTTTTCCAGCTTCAGCGTCTGACCTTCTTGCACACGGTACTGCTTACCGCCACTCACAATCACTGCAAACATAAATTTCTCCAGGTTACGCTTGTCCGGCTACTGAAACGAAACCTGCTTCTAAGGGTTGCTTCTTCAAGCGATAAAACCCTATAACAGGGAGCGATGATTTGGACAAGCTCAGGGCGCGCAATTATACAGACACACTTACTACAGATCAAGCAATAAACAGCTTAGTTTGTACTCACCCATATAGAGCACGACACCTGTTAATTACGCGCAGGACAACACTTTAACTTCCGCATGACGAAAGCACCCTTGTTCATGGTCATTGACCATGCCGACAGCCTGCATAAACGCATAACAAATAGTCGGGCCGACAAAGCCAAAACCACGCTTTTTCAGGTCTTTACTCATGCGCACCGACGCATCCGTTTGCACCGGCACCTCTCGCAAACTCTCCCAGTTATTCTGCACTGGCTGGTGGTCAACAAACCCCCAGAGATAACGATCCAGTGAGCCGAATTCTTGCTGAATCTGTAAAACGCCTCGGGCATTTTTAATCGCCGCGGCGATTTTCAGACGATTGCGTACGATGCCAGCATTACTCAGTAAACGCTGCACATCCTCATCCGTATAAGCGGCGACCTTCACAGCATCAAACTGATCAAAAGCCTGACGGTAGCTCTCGCGCTTTTTCAGAATCGTAATCCAGCTCAGCCCTGCTTGCGCACCTTCCAGTATCAACATTTCGAACAGGTGGCGATCATCATGCGCCGGCACACCCCATTCCTGATCGTGATACTTAATATAGAGCGGATCATCGCTACACCAGCCACAACGTTTCTTCACACCCCGTCTCCTTCTATTATACAAGTCGCAGTAAACTGCCTGGTTATGGAATATACCGCACTTTCTTGACATCGGGCACTGCACTCCCTAGCATTCAGCCATCATTAATTTCCAGCCATCCGAATACATGCAGCCACATCAGCTAAACCCACTTATCGAACCCCAGTTCGACGCTGTAACAGATTTCATCCTCAACAACCTGGGCTCTAACGTACCGCTGGTTGAGAAGATGGGCCATTACATTGTCGAGAGTGGCGGTAAACGCATACGCCCACTCTTAGCACTGCTAAGTGCAAATGCGTGTGGTTATCAGGGTGAGCTACATATCCGTCTGGCTGCTGTGATTGAATTTATTCATACCGCCACATTACTGCATGATGACGTAGTCGATAATTCCGAACTGCGCCGCGGCAATGCCACCGCCAATGCCAAATGGGGCAACGCCCCCAGCGTTTTGGTCGGCGACTTTCTCTATTCGCGTTCTTTTCAGATTATGGTGGAGATAGGCCGCATGGAGATCATGCAGGTTATCTCTAATGCCACCACAGTGATCGCCGAAGGCGAGGTTCTGCAACTGCTCAACCAGCGCAACCCCGACACCACCGAAGACAGTTATATGCAGGTGATTCTGGGTAAAACGGCCATGCTGTTTGAAGCCGCCACTGAGTGCGGTGCCATTCTGGCCGACGCATCAGCCGCTGATCGTGAAGCCTTGCGCTTGTTCGGTCGTCACATTGGCATTGCTTTCCAGATTACCGACGATGTGATGGATTACCTGTCCACCGCTGAAGAGATGGGCAAAAACGTTGGCGATGATCTGGCCGAAGGCAAAGCCACTCTGCCGCTGATTCGAGCCATGCAGTGTGGCACCGAGGCGGAGCGCACCCTCATCCGTAATGCCATACGCCAAGGCGGCCTGGAAGATCTGCAGCCAGTACTGGATATTGTCAGAAATACCGGGGCTATCGACTATGCGCAAGCCACTGCACAGCAGGAAGCTGATAAGGCTATCAACGCCATCAACGAGTTAGCAGACTCTTCATTCAAAACAACTTTGATTGAGCTGGCAGGCCTCGCCGTTGCGCGTAAAAAATAACGCCAGGCAAATAGCTGTGCAAATAATCAGCAACAGGTCGTGCCTCTGCTACACTCTAACGGTATAATCCCAAGATTAAATTAAATCTCATTGTTTTTTGGACAGATATTAATTCATGACTAGACCCTCATCTTTTGAACGCGAAGACCTTCTGAAATGCGGTTACGGCGAAATGTTCGGACCCGGCAACGCCAGACTGCCAGTCGGCAATATGCTGATGATGGACCGGATTACCACCATTTCCGCTGACGGTGGCGAACACGGCAAGGGCGAAATCATTGCTGAACTGGATATCCGTCCCGACTTATGGTTTTTTGATTGTCATTTTCCGACCGATCCAGTAATGCCGGGCTGTCTGGGTCTGGATGCCATGTGGCAGATCGTAGGTTTTTTCCTTGGCTGGAAAGGTAACAAAGGGCGCGGCAGAGCGCTCGGCGCCGGTGAAGTGAAGTTTTTCGGACAGGTACTGCCAACAGCTAGCAAGGTTACCTATCACATCCAGTTGAAACGCGTGATTGAGCGCAAGCTGGTGATGGGCATTGCAGATGCCAGCATGTCGGTAGATGGCCGTGAAATCTACACAGCCAAAGATCTGCGGGTGGGTTTGTTCACCTCTACTGACAACTTCTAAACCAGATCACTGTCGAATCAATTATAACAAACACGTAACGTTACGTTAAAAGCAGAGAGAGTCAGCACATGCGACGCGTTGTGATTACCGGAATGGGCATCATTTCCTGTCTTGGAAATGATAAAGAAACAGTCCTTGATTCACTGAAACAAGGACGCTCTGGCATAAGCTTCCAGCCGGAATACAAAGAAATGGGGTTCCGTAGCCAGGTAGCAGGCCAAGTAAACATTGACCTTGAAAGCCTGATTGACCGCAAGCTACGTCGCTTTATGGGCAATGCCTCGGCTTATGCTTACCTGTCAATGAAGCAGGCCATTGAAGACTCAGGGCTGACAGAAGACCAGGTCTCCAATGTCCGTACCGGCCTGATTGCGGGCTCTGGTGGTGCATCCTCAGCTGATATTGTTGAAAGCGCCGATATTCTGCGTGACAAGGGCGTGCGTCGTGTAGGCCCTTACCGTGTGACACGCACCATGGGCTCCACAGTATCCGCCTGCCTGGCGACACCTTTTAAAATTAAAGGGGTTAACTACTCCATCACTTCCGCTTGCGCCACCAGCGCCCACTGCATCGGTAATGCTATGGAACTGATCCAGCTGGGTAAGCAGGATGTGATTTTTGCCGGCGGCGGTGAAGAACTTCACTGGTCATTGAGCGTCATGTTTGACGCCATGGGCGCCCTGTCCAGCAAGTACAACGACACACCAGAAAAAGCCTCACGTGCCTATGATGCCAACCGCGATGGTTTTGTTATCGCCGGTGGCGGTGGCATGCTGGTCATGGAAGAACTGGAACACGCCAAAGCCCGCGGCGCGAAAATTTACGCTGAAATCGTCGGTTATGGTGCAACTTCCGATGGTTACGACATGGTTGCGCCTTCAGGTGAAGGTGCTGTGCGCTGTATGCAGCAAGCCCTGTCAACCGTTGACGGCCCGGTGGATTACATCAACTCGCACGGCACTTCAACGCCAGCTGGCGACATCCAGGAACTGAAGGCCATGCAGACCTTCTTTGCTGACAAAATGCCACCGGTTAGCTCCACCAAATCACTGACCGGTCATTCACTGGGTGCCACCGGTGTTCAGGAAGCTATCTACTGTCTGTTGATGCAGCAAAATAACTTTATCTGCGCATCGGCCAACATTGATGAGCTGGATCCGGAAGCGAAAGGCCTGCCGATCGTGACCGAGCGCAAGGATGATGTCGATCTGCAACGCGTCATGTCCAACAGCTTTGGCTTCGGTGGTACCAACGCAACGCTGGTACTGCAGAAGTACAACGACTGAAGCACACCAACCTATGCTGCTTAATGCGGACGTAGGTGAAAGCTTCGGCATCTGGACCCTGGGTCGAGATGCCGAAGTCATTCCCTGGCTGGATCAAGCCAACATCGCCTGTGGCTTTCACGCCTCAGATCCGCTTACCATGCAAAAAACTGTTGCCCTGGCGCTAACGCATCAGGTCAGTATCGGTGCTCATCCAGCCTATCCAGATCTTATCGGCTTTGGTCGACGTAGCCTTAAGGTTAGTGGTGATGAGTTACGTGCGTTAATTCGCTACCAGGTCGGTGCCTTGCAGGCCATCACTCGGGCCGAAGGTGGCCAGGTGGATTATGTCAAACCCCATGGTGCGCTCTATAACGACATGATGTCGGACCCCACCCTACTGCAGAACGTGATGGAAGCGATTGCCGCGCTCAATCAATCCGGCCAGACACCTTTGAGTTTGATGCTGCTAGGTCGAGCAGATAATACCGCGGTGCAAGCCCTCGCCAAGCAGTATCAACTGCCACTGATTTTTGAAGCCTTTGCAGACCGCGCTTATACCCCTGACGGCTCGCTAATGCCGCGCAGCAAAGCTGGCGCCGTACACCAGGACCGCGAGCTGATATTGACGCAGGCGATTAGCCTGGCAAGACAACATTGCGTCACAACCCCATCTGGCCCCTTAACGCTCAAAGCTGACAGCCTCTGCGTACATGGTGACAATGAAGAATCTATCGCTACTGTGAGAGCCATCCACCAGGCACTGAGGCAGAACTAAGATGCACTGGTCGGCTGAAACCGCAGGCGTTAATGCGCTATTGCTGCGTTTCGGCGATGCGATGAGTCCTGAACTCAGCGCCAGAATTCACCAGGTCAGCCTGCGACTACAAAACTCGCTAGGTGATCGGATATTGAATCTGACACCCGCCTACACCACGCTACTGATTGAATACGACCTGCTGCAGGACACCCAGACCTCGTTACTGACTCTCATTACGCCTTTACTGAATAACCTGTCCCCTGACACTCCGCTGGCAGACACTGATCCAATCAACATACCGGTCTATTACGATCCACACACCACAGGACCTGACCTGACCGCACTGGCCGAACAGAAAAACTGCACTGTCGAAGACATTATTCAGCGTCACTGTGATCAGGAATACCGAGTCTATGCACTAGGGTTCGCTCCCGGATTTGCCTATATGGGAGAAACCCACCCTGACCTCCGAATCACGCGCCTGGAAACACCCAGAGTACGGGTACCGGCTGGTAGCGTAGCCATTGCCGACAACCAGACCGCCATCTATCCGATCGACTCACCAGGCGGCTGGCGGCTTTTGGGTCGCACGCCGATGAAACTCTTCAATGTGCAAGCTGACCCACCCGCCTTGCTGCAACCCGGTCAACGGGTGCGCTTTCATCCAGTGGATAGAGAAACCTTTATTCAACTAGGCGGCGAACTGGATGATCAGTTCAGTGGAAAATCATCCCATGACTGATCAATCTCACTATCTGGAAATTACCGCCACTGGTGTGCTTAGCCTGATTGAGGATGCCGGTCGCCAGCAGTGTGCACATATCGGCTTAACCACCGGCGGCGTGATGGATCGCCATGCCTGGGCCTGGGGCAACCGTTTGGTTGGTAATCGTTGGGGAGCGGCCGCGGTGGAAATCACCATCGGCGGTCTGAAGGGCCGTTTTACTCAGGCCACACAGATTGCGCTGACCGGATCGGACCTGAAAGCCCGCCTGAATGGCCAAGCCATCGCTCCTTGGCAAACCCAGTCCGTTAAGCCGGGTGACTTGCTGGAAACCGGTTATGCTGTCAGCGGTATGCGCGCTTACTTATGCATTCGTGGCGGCTGGAAAACACCCAAAGGGCTGGGAGAAAGCCGCTCCTGTATATTACGTGAGCAACTCGGCGGACTGGACGGACAGGGTTCAGCCCTGAAAATCGGTGATCGTCTCGCCTATCAGCCGACCCAAGCAGAGCATCGCTGTGCACTGACAGCCGTTCCCAACCAGTTTATCCCGGATTATAGTCCGCCGGTGCCATTGGATTTTTACTCTAATCCACACAGCCAAGTCAGTGCTGACATCACTCAGTCACTACTGAACAGCAACTGGGCCCTATCCAGCAATTCGAACCGCATGGCGGCATTACTGGAAGGTCCAAAGCTGGAAACAGCAGCCTGCGCCTTAATATCAGAAGGTGTCGCTGCAGGCACAGTACAACTACCGCCCTCAGGCCAACCCATTATTCTATTGAATGAGCGCCAAAGCATTGGTGGCTATCCTAAACCCGGTTTTGTCACCTTGCGCAGTCTGGACCAGCTGGCACAAGTTCGTCCTGGCCAGACAGTGCAGTTACGCGCTATCAGTCTTGAGCAAGCACAACAGCAGGAAGCCGCCTTCCTGCGTTTTTTCCGCTAGACCTGTCAGGCGGCCCCGATCGCTTTCATCTGCGCCATCATCCAGGCCATCACTTCCTGCTGCACCTCATCAACACTGCGTCCCTGAGTTTCAATCGGCTCACCGATGACCAGTTGTACTGTACCTGGGTATTTTACGAAGGACTTGCCCGGCCAGCAGATGCCGGCATTATGCACCACGGGAACAACAGGTACACCCTGGCTCACCGCTAACATAGTGCCACCCTTGTTAAAACGCCCCTCTTTTCCAACTGGCACACGCGTGCCTTGCGGAAAAATAACCACCGGAATACCATCACTCAGCCGCTCTTTACCCTGTCGAAGCAGTTGTTTGAGTGCTTCACGGCGCTGTGAGCGATCCAGTGCAATCGGCTTCAGTAGCGCCAGCGCCCAGCCAAACAAAGGGATTTTCAACAGCTCGCGCTTAAGCACGACCGACTGAGGCCGAAAAACCAACTGGAAATACAGGGTTTCCCACTCGCTTTGGTGGTTTGACAAGGCCACATAGGGTCGGTCTTTAGGTAGATTTTCCAGACCTGTCACCTGGGTTTTAACACCACAGGTCACCCTCAGCCACCAGATGTAAAAGTAGTTGATCCCTGTCAGGAAGATAAACCTTGCCCGAAACGGTAGCAATGGACCGATCAGCAAACAGGGTATGGCGTAAATCATGGTTAAGGGATAAAAACCCGCAGCAAACAATAAGGCACGAAGTTTAAGCACGCTCTTCTCCCTTGACGGCTTGCTCAATCCGTTCACGATTGAATACCGGATTAGCATACATATTTTTCAAATAGGGTTGTGCCAGCTCGTCCACCTGCACCAGGCGCTCTTGCAGTGACTGCTTGGCCGCAGCCGATTCGGTGCGCTCGGCAGCGGCCAGGTGAGTTGGGTGCAGATAGTAACCACTGAGTATCTGCCGATCGATTTCAGCTGCAAGCGACTCTGGGGTTTCGAAATTGCCCTTGATTGGCTCACCAAAATCAACGTGCACGTGCCCTTTTGCGCCAGTAATGCCTTTCACAATACTGTCGATATCTTCAAACTCGGATTTCTGATACGAGCCCTCGGTAGCTTTCGCCGCTAGCTCTTTGGCTTTTAAGGCATCACAAGGATCAAATTCATAAGAGATAGATACAGGCACGATATTAAGACGCTCAACCATTTCAGCAAAACTACGCTGCTTTCGGTGTGACATATAGAACATTTTCAGCAGCGTCGGGTCAGTGCGATCATTGCCATCTTTGGAGCGCCCTTCACGTTGCGCAATCCAGACAGAATGACCGGTAACGATGCTGTGATCGATATAGCCTGACAGCAAGGTCATCGCCGCCATCATTTCGCGCGGAGCCTTGATCGAGCGCTTGACGATAAAACTCTTGTTCAGCCGCATCAAATCCGCAATATAGGGTTTGCGCAGCAGGTTATCACCGATAGCAATACGCACCGTGTTCAAGCCGTACTGATACAACGCCCAGTTCACGAAAGCCGGGTCCATAGCAATATCACGATGATTGGACACAAACAGATAGGATTCTTGCGGGTCCAGTCGTTCAATACCACTGCAACTCAGCTTACTGGTCGAGCGATGAATCATCTTGGTCATATAATTAGCGATCAACTTCTGAAAGCTGGTGATATTCTCTATATCACCCACCTTGGCCGCCAGGCCAATGCGGACCGCGGGTCTTAGCAAACGCCGAACAAAACGGGGCACGCGGGGAAATTGGTAGTGAGTAATCACATCGACCAACTCATTATCCCGGATCATGCGGCTCAGGACTTCTGCAACTTCAGTGTCTCGATAGGGGCGAATCGACTGAAACGGATCAGCGTTCTGATTCTGTTCGCTCATGGATAATACCAACAACCTTACTGTGGAAAGCGCGCATTTTAGCCTGTTTACCTACAAATTACAGTGATACTGCAATGATTTGCACCACCTTTCTCCAGGCTAAATTTACTTAGCGGGAAGATTTCTGTACAATTTTCGCCCTTCAAGTAACCCACACCTATCGGGATACCATTTTGTTTCTGATCATGAGTCCGCCCTAGCGCTCACCGCGCGACTAACACCTGCACTACCCAGTGCTGTAACAATGCCATGTTAGTCTGCCCCCCCATTTAGCCATCCTGCAGCAGCACAGCCGGGCATGGCCTTTGCATTGATCTGATCAACCTATTCTTATAATGACGCTGACTCCGCCAGGATTTCAGCCACTACGTTAACTGACTAAACGGAATGTTCTATGCTTTTTTCTTCGACGCGCCAAGACTGGCTTGGTAATATTCGTGGTGACCTGCTGGCAGGCATAGTGGTTGCCCTGGCCCTGATCCCCGAAGCTATCGCTTTCTCCATTATCGCTGGCGTTGACCCGCGTGTGGGCCTGTATGCTTCCTTCTGCATTGCCGTGATTATCGCTATTGTAGGCGGCCGTCCCGGTATGATCTCTGCCGCGACCGGCGCCATGGCGTTGCTGATGGTCACACTGGTACGTGATCATGGTCTGGAGTACCTGTTGGCCGCCACCCTGCTGACCGGTGTATTACAAATTATTGCCGGTTACATAAAACTCGGCAGTCTGATGCGCTTTGTTTCCCGTTCAGTAGTTACCGGCTTTGTAAACGCGCTGGCAATTCTGATCTTTATGGCGCAGTTACCCGAACTGACCAATGTCAGCTGGCATGTCTATGCCATGACAGCGGGCGGCCTGGCCATTATTTATCTCTTCCCTTACATCAATAAAACCATCCCTTCGCCGCTGGTCTGCATTCTGGTGCTGACAGGCCTTTATTTACTACTCGATCTGGATATCCGTACTGTCAGCGACATGGGCGAGCTACCTGATACCCTGCCGATCTTCCTCTGGCCCGATGTGCCCCTGAATCTGGAAACCCTGTGGATCATCCTCCCCTACTCCGCAGCGCTTGCTGTAGTGGGTCTGCTCGAATCACTGATGACCGCAACCATTGTCGATGATCTGACCGATACTAAAAGTGACAAGAACCGTGAATGCAAAGGCCAAGGGATTGCCAACATTGGTGCGGGTCTGATGGGTGGTATGGCCGGCTGTGCGATGATTGGCCAATCTATTATCAACATTAAATCAGGCGGTCGCGGACGGCTATCAACAATGACCGCCGGTGTTTTCCTGCTGTTTATGGTGGTATTCCTGAGTGACTGGATCGGCCAGATCCCCATGGCCGCACTGGTGGCGGTAATGATCATGGTATCTATAGGTACTTTTAGCTGGACGTCGATCAAAGATCTGAAAAAACACCCTATGTCGACCAATGTTGTTATGGTTGCCACAGTCGTTGTCGTCGTTGCCACACATAACCTGGCCTATGGGGTGTTCGTCGGGGTACTGATTGCCGCGATCAACTTTGCCAACAAAGTGGGCAAGTTTATGTATGTTGGATCAGAACTTAAAGAACAAACCACTCGCGTTTACACCGTGGTGGGACAGGTATTCTTCAGCTCATCTGACCAGTTCACCGAATCCTTTAACTTCAAAGAGGATCTTGATAAGGTGGTGATTGATCTCAGCCGCGCACATTTTTGGGACATTACCGGCGTTGCCGCACTGGATAAGGTCGTGATTAAGTTTCGTCGCGAAGGCATAGAAGTGGAAATCATCGGTATGAATGAAGCCAGCGCCACCATCGTTGACCGCTTTGGTGTGCATGATAAGCCCGATGCTGTCGATAAGCTGATGAGCCACTAATAAGGAAGACATAATGAGCAAAGTAATCGCGTGTATCGACACTTTTAACCATACGGCTGAAACCGTTTGCGATTATGCCGCCTGGTCCAGCCAGCAAATGCAGGCGCCTCTGGTGATCCTGCATATCCTTGAAAAAGCAGATAAACCAGCCAAGGCTAACCTGAGCGGCAATATCGGCCTGGGAACGCGGGAACACCTGCTGGATGAACTTTCGCAACTGGATGAACAGCGTTCAAAAATCATCAAGGAGCAAGGTCGCCTGATGCTGCAGGACGCCAAGCAACGCGTCACTGACGCTGGCATAAACACAGCCGAAACCCTGCAACTGCATGGCGACCTGATTGAGAGTTTGTCTGATCAAGAAGGTGATATTCGCCTGCTGGTCATGGGCCGTGAAGGTAGCCACGAAAACAGTGCATCACATATTGGCACCCACCTGGAAAGCGTTATCCGGACAATGCACCGTCCGATGCTGATCACCATGGGTGACTTCAGGGTACCGGAACGCTTCCTGATCGCCTATGACGGCAGCGCCACCACCAAAAAAGTTGTCGACATGGTCGCCAGCAGCCCCTTATTCAAAGGCATTCCCTGTACGCTGCTGACCATAGGCGCGGACACCAACACCCTGCGCGAAGAACTCAAAGCCGCCGCCAGCAAACTGGAAAAAGCCGGATTTGACGTGACTCAGGAAATTCGTGCCGGTGATGTCGACAAGGTGATCAATGCTACCGTGAAAGAACTGAATATTGACCTGCTGGTGATGGGTGCTTACGGCCACTCCCGCATACGTCAGTTTCTGGTTGGCAGTACCACCACCAAGCTGCTGCAGAACAGCCAGATCCCTGTACTCTTGTTGCGCTGAGACTGACCACAGGTTATTGATACTGGGCTGAAGTACGCTAGCGATTGCGCTGATCACTGAGCATGGTAAAGTTCAAGGGTTAGCCACAAGGAAAGCGAACCAATGCCCAGAAACCTGCGTCTGTTCTTTGCCCTGATCAGTGACTCGATCCGCGTACTGATTCCCTTCATTCTGCTGGGTGCGGTGTTTTTCTATATCGCCTGGCAATTCGTTGAACCTGCTCCGCCGAGCCGTTTCAGTCTAGCCACTGGTGGCAGTGGCGGTGCTTACGAACAAACCGGGCAGCGCTACGCCGAATCCTTTGCTGACAGTGGCTTTGAGCTGGAACTGGTCAACACCGCCGGTTCGGTAGATAACTGGCAACGTCTGCTCAGTGGTGAAGTGGATGCGGCGCTGGTGCAGAGTGGCACGCTGCCTGAAGACGAAGACCTGCCACTTCAAGCGGTGGTCAGCGTGGCGCTGGAACCGCTGTTTGTATTTTACCGACCGGATGCGGTCAATCTGTCAGATACACAAGAACTCGCGCGCCTGGACCAACTCAGCGGTCTGAAGGTAGCCATAGGCGGTGAAGGTAGCGGCACCCGCAAACTGGTTACAGCCCTGCTAGACGAAGCGGGACTGCTGGATATAGCACTCGATAATGACTTGTTACTGGAGCACGGCGGACAACAAGCGATGGCGCTATTACAAGCAGGGGAAATTGATGCCGCTGCCTTTGTTATGGCACCCGACGCGCCGTTAATGATGGAGTTACTCTCTGATCCATCACTGCAAGTGATGAATTTTTCTCGCGCTCAGGCACTGGCGCGTCGCCTACCCTACCTGACGGGCGTCACCCTGTATCAGGGTGTTGTCGATCTAAACGCCAATCTACCTGCAACTGATATCCAACTCATCGCGCCAGCCACCTATATCGCCATCCGCAATGATGTGCATCGCTCGATGGTGCAACTGCTGATTGAAGCTGCCAAACAGGACCAGAGTCGTATCAATCTGATTGCTGATAACAATCGTTTCCCATCACTGGAGCAAACTGATCTCACCATCTCATCAGATGCCGAATACTACCTGGATCGCGGCCCCAATATACTCCAACGTCATCTGCCCTTCTGGCTCGCGTCACTCGTCGACCGACTGGCGATTCTGATCATTCCGCTACTCGCGATCATGATTCCACTGATGCGTATGGCACCCCCAGCTTTCCGCTGGCGTATTCGCCGCCGCATCTACCGCTGGTATAAGAAACTGCGCATTATTGATGACGATCTGGCCAAGCCGGACGTCCCCCTGACGCTATTGCAAAGTGATCTGGAACTGGTGCGAAACTTTGAAAATGACGTCGCCGATACCGTAGTGCCACTATCCTACATGGAAGAGTTCTACAACCTGCGCTTGCATGTCGCCTATATTCGCAGCCGCCTGGAAGAGCGTATAGCGGCGGCGTCCTGACATTTGCGATTACAGGCATTTAAAGCCAGCGACGAACGCTGCTCTTATATTCCCGATAGCGATCACCAAAGTGAGCTTCAAGTGCTTCCTCTTCCGGTTCAACCTGCATTTTTACCAGCAGATAGATAAACACCGGTAGCAGCAATACTGGAGTCAGGCTGCCCAGCCAGATCCACCAGCCGATCAGCATCACCAGCATGCCTAAGTACATAGGATTACGTGAGTAGCGATACAACCCGGTGGTCACCAGGTGTGTCGCCGCACCAGGTCGCATGGGGTTGGGGGTGGTATGGAGCTTCAGAAACAAACTCAGTGACCAGAGATCGGAAAGTCCAGCCAGAAAAATCAACAACAGACCGGCATAGCGCCAGGGCATATCCAGCCAATGATAGAGTGGGACGTAAGTACTCATCAGCCACATCAACGCGGCAAAGCTCAGCAGATAGACGGGTGGTGGAATCAGGGTTTTCAGGCGGTTACGCATAGATCACGCATCCTGTTTGCCTTTAGGGCTCTGTTCCATCTGCTCACGCCGCGCCTGGCAGGATTGTTCCAGCAGGCTGAATTGCTGATGGCAACGCCGGCAGTGATAACACAGCATCAAATGCGCGGCTAACCAGAAACGCTCAGGTCTTTTCAGGCTGCGATCATATTGCTGGGACATCAACTCAGTTGCGTGCTTACAGGAGCGCATCGATTTCATTGGTTCATTACCTCGTTTTCAGGAACCAGCCATTCTCCAGGCAGGCACGCAGCTTCAGGCGGGCCCGATGCAGAATCACCCAGCAGTTCTGTTCACTGATCTGCAACAAATCACAGATTTCCTGTGTATCCAGACCGATCATCTCGCGCAGGGAATACACCCTGGCGGTATTTTCCGGCAAATGAAACACACAAATATCAAACACCTGCCAGAACTGATCCTGCTCCAGCACTTGATCAGGCTCACTCCAGCTTGCAGGTGCACTGGCCTTGCTCCAGGTTTCACTGGTTTTAAAAAAGCCATCAATATCCGCAAGACTTGCCTCATCAAAACTCATCGGCTTGAAGGCTTTCTTACGGCGAATCTCATCAATAATTTTGAAGCGCAGTATGCCAAATACCCAGGTTTCAAATTGCGATTCGCCACGAAACTCTGCCAGCCCCTGCCATGCGGCGGTGATAGCTTCCTGAGTCACATCTTCAGCCATGTCCCGATCACTCAGCTGTAAACGGGCAAACGCCAGTAGTCTGGGCCGCAAATTACCCAAACGTCGATTCAGGTCGGCCGTATCCTGTGTATTTACCCCATTGGCTTCAGCCGTCGGGCTGTGTGTGTCTGGCTCAGACATAGCTTGAAGATCACTTATTTATAGGCGCTTTGACTTCAGCCAGCCAGGCAGATGGTAACCAGCGCAGATCCTCTGGCCGGTCAATATCCGCTAGCTGTCCCAAAACCTTACATTGCCAGCCTAACTTGGAAAAAGCCAGCTGGGTTTGCGCACTGACTTTTTCGGTACTCCAATCAATCTGCCGAAACAATGAAGGATCAAACGCCTGCAACCCCAGCAGGGTATAACCGCCATCCAGTGCTTCAAACATCACTGCACGCTGGGTCTGTAACGCTGCTATCGCCTGGTTCAAGCGCTGGTGGGTTAAACCCGGACAGTCCGTACCAATCAGAATGACCTGCTCCCCCTGATGCAATACACGTTGAACGGCCCCTGCCATACGCTCACCCAGATCACCGCTTCCTTGTGCACTCAATCTGACACCCTCGGGAAGACTAACCCCATCCCAGGCAGGATCGTTAACACTGGGGGATGCACAGAGTTCCACGCTATCCGCCTGACTTTGTAAGGCTTCTTTAACAGTCGAGTTGAGCAGATAACCCGCTAGCCGGGCGGCGCCTTCAGCCCCCAGCGCTGGAATCAAACGGGTTTTGACCTGACCTGGCCGTGGGGCTTTGGCAAAAATCACGATACGTGTGTTCATCGATATAACCTGGCCAGTTGCTCGGCGGGCACACCGCGCCAGTAGGCAAAGCGTAGCCGCCACATCAGCAGTATTGTGCGCCAAACGCCCTGCTGTTCCCAGCGCCGCCCGGACGTCTGCACCTTGGCTTTGAGACAGACAGGACGAGCCTGTTGCTTCAAGCGCCGACTGATCTCAATGTCTTCCATTAAGGGTTGCTGTGGAAAACCACCTACCCGATTAAACAGGTCACGGCGGATAAACACTGCCTGATCCCCGGTAGCCATTCCGGTCAGCCGGGAGCGTAGATTCATCATCCAGCTCACACACTTGAGCATTGGGTGCTGACCTTCAATGCTGACATCAAATCGTCCCCATTGACCGCTCTGATCTTTGCTCAACGCGGTACAGATCAGGGCCGGAGCCTGATCCGGCAGACGGGTATCGACATGTAAGAATAACAACCGCTCGGTAGTCGCCAGACCGGCTCCCAGATTCATTTGTTTGGCCCGCCCAGGGGCTGAGTGCACTACACGCATTCCTGTGGCACTTAGCTGTGCTACTGAATCATCCCGACTGCCACCATCGACAAAGATCAATTCACAGCCTTGCTGACTCAACTGCTGTAGCCGTGGCAGCTCACGCCCAATCGTCTCTGACTCATTCAGGATAGGCACAATAATCGAAATATCGGCAGGCTTATTCATTAAATTCCCTGATAAATGTGCTATCCAACCAGTGCTTCCATTTAAGCACCCAAGCCCCCTGAGCCGTTAAAGGCCCCCAGGAAAGCAGCGCCTTGCCATCAGCGGTATTTAGCAGGTACAGACTGACCGGACGGGGCTTATAGGGTTTCAGTGTTTGTGCCTTAGCGGCGGCCAGCAGATTATGGCACAACACCCCACCCGCTTTAACGGCATGGACACCGGATTTGTCCAGCGGTTTGTCCACGCGACTGGCGACATCACCAACGGCAAACACTTCAGGGTGTGACAGGCTTTGCTGGCAGGCATTCACCGCAATAAAACCATCTTTGGCCAGAGACACACCTGCTGGCTTTAACCAGTCGGGGGCGCGTGCACCCGTTGTAGCAATCAGCAGATCCACCCTCAGTTGTTTGTCGCCCACCTCTAGCCTGCCCGGCTCGATCGCACGGGCACGCGAGGCGATCACCTCAATACCCTTATGCTGGAGCAACTGCCGCAGTCGACGCTTCACCGCGTTTGCATGCCCGGCTAATACGCCACACTTCCCAGTGATTAATAGAGTATCTGCACACAAACTGCGCGTTTGCAATGCCTGCTGCACCGCCATGGCGATTTCAGCACCCGCCGCACCACCGCCCACCACAGCCACTGTCGCTGTATCACCTGGAGCATAGGCATCAAACAGCTGCTGACAGCGTTGATAAAAGTGGTCCAGCGGCTTGATGGGTAACAACACATCGCCTACCGCCTGCAGTTCGCCAAGCTGTGTTTCACTGCCGGTATTGACCGACAGCAAGTCATAACTCAGTGATCGGCCATCGCTAAGGTCCAGCAAGCGCTGCGGCGCATCCCAGTGCTCTACGGCGGCTATAATCAGTGACACACCGGCACGTCGGGCTATACTGGCCAAATCCACACGGCAATCCTGCAACGCATAATCACCGGCCAGCAACCCAGGCAGCATGCCTGAATAGTATTGCCAGGGAGATGGCGACACCAACAGCACTTCTAATTCAGCGGGCTTATGCTCAATTAAATGTTTAAGTACCCGCAAATGAGCATGACCACCCCCGAGTAGGATAAGGCGTTTTGGCACGGCAACTCCTATGGCCCTGTTTTCGTTGATTCTATTTACACTTAAGTCGGATTCAACTGGGTTTCCTTACACAGCTGGTGTAAGTTTTAACACTTGGCTTCGACTCAGTCTAAGTATCTGCCTCAAACCCCTTGTGCAGACTTGATGACGCACGCAGTGTATTAGGATAACAGTATGACAGACATAAAAATCGGCATTCTTGGCGGTAGTGGCTTGTACGATATGCCAGACCTTGAAGATCGTCAGGAACACCAGCTCAGCACCCCGTATGGTGCTCCTTCAGACAGCCTAGTGAGTGGCCGGATACAGGGCATCCCGGTGGTTTTTCTGGCACGCCACGGACGAGGGCACCGGCTACTGCCGGGCGAAGTCCCCTATCAGGCCAATATTTATGCGATGAAACAGCTGGGCGTGCGCTACCTGATCTCCTTTTCAGCAGTAGGCTCCCTGAGTGAGGAGATTGCACCGCTGGATATGGTACTGCCGGATCAATATATCGATATGACCCGGCAACGACCGAATAGTTTTTTTGGCGCCGGAGCCGTGGCCCATGTCGCCCTGTCTCAACCCGTCTGCCCCGCCCTGACCAGCCTGCTCGCCGATGCCGTGCAGCAACTGCAAGGCGACGATGCGGTCAAACTGCACCAGCATAAAACCTATATCTGTATAGAAGGGCCACAGTTCTCTACCCAGGCAGAATCTCACTGGTACCGAAGTATGGGGGCGGGGATTATCGGTATGACCAACATGCCGGAAGCGCGTCTGGCGCGGGAAGCACAAATAGCCTATGCCTCCTTGGGTATGGTGACAGACTATGACTGCTGGCACCCTAAAGAGCCCCATGTCAGTGCTGATTATGCCATCGGCAATCTGATGAAAAATGCACAGACAGCACAAAAAATTGCCCTGGCCGCGATTAAACAGCTGGCACAAACCTGGCCGGAATCTATTGCCCACAGTGCATTGGCCAGCGGTCTGGTGACACCGCTGGAGGCGATGGATAGTGCAACCTGTGAGCGGATCAGCCTGTTGTTAAAATAACCGCCATCCAACTGTTAGGATAGCGCACCACCGCAACTGCTACCCTGTCCGGCGGTACAGCCATAACAATGGTCTGCCACTTTGATTGGCAGGCCTTTCAGGTCCAGATCCAGGTAATCACGTAAATGCCGGGGCTCAACTGAGCTGCCGGCATGCAATTTAAGCTGCTGGTTAAAATCGCAATCATACACCTGCCCTAAGTAATCCATTGACAGGGTATTGCGACACATCAGATCAGGTAGCGTTGCGGCGTTGAAGTTATCCTTCAATAGCTGCATATAGCTGTCGAACTGACCCTTACTGATCAGGGTACTGCCAAAGCGCTGAATCGGCATATTCGCCAGGGTAAACAGCTGATTAAACTCTATGCCGAAATGCACCTTCAACTCGCGCTTATAAGCCGCTTGCAGATCAACCTGCGAGGGCGGCAAAGCCGGACCCAAAGGGTTATACACCAGATTCAACGTCAGGCCGGTGCCGTCTACGCCATAGCCCAATGCATTTAGCTGCTTTAGCCCGGCAATACTGGCATCGAAGACCCCATCTCCGCGCTGCGCGTTAACATTGTCGGCTGAATAGCAGGGCAAGGAGGCGACAATATCGACCTGCTGCTCAGCCAAAAAGGCCGCCATGCTCTCAAAACCAGGTTCGGACAAGATAGTGAGATTACAACGATCAATCACCGTTACACCGCGCTGACGCGCCTGTCTGACCAGCCACTGAAACCGTGGATGCAGTTCAGGTGCACCGCCAGTAATATCCAGCGTATGTATCTCCGGGTGTTGATCGAGCATTTGCAGTAGCAGCTCCAATGCCTCATCGCTCATCATTTCAGTGCGTTTGGGACTGGAGGCAACATGACAGTGAAAGCAGGATTGGTTGCACTTGAGGGTAATATTCGCCTGCAGTACAGCCAATCCTTCACGCTCTAGCGGACGAAAATCTGTTGCTATCAATAGTGGCAGAGTATCTTTCATAACCTTATCCTGAATCGTGTGTTGCAGTGACTGGTTAACCCCCTAGTCGTAACAGGATTGGATTCCTTACACTCTGCCCACTGATTTATGCCTGATGAAGTTCCAGGGCGGTTTTTTGCTCATCACTAAGGGGTAACGCTTTAGCAGCGGCAAAATCATAGCGTACCATCACAGCTTCACCTTTGGCACCAAGCACACCCTGCTGCCAGGCTTCCTGATGTACGCTGAAGGAGCTGCTACCGATGCGGCTGACTGTAGTACGAATTTCGACATCCTTGCCATAAAACAGTTCACCCACAAAATCCACCTCAATGCGTGCCAGTATCAGTTGCCATTTTTTCATATCCAGATCGGGAGTGAAAATTCGAAAGAGTTCGTTCCTGGCCCCTTCAAACCACTGCGGCACACGGGTGTTATTGATATGCCCCAGACCATCGGTATCGTAAAAAGCGGGCGTGATTGTCTGTGTAAACATGGATAATTCCTTAAATAGGTGCCTTGAATAATCAGTTTGTTAACCAAGGTCGGAGTATATCACGACATGCTAAAGAAACACCGAGACGGGCAAATAACAGATACAGCCCGGCCAACTTACGATGCAAAAATAGCGCATCGACGGGAGGAGAATGCCAGTAGCCTTCACGCATACTCAACGCCATACCCTGATCTTTTATGCGCCGCGCCAGATCTGTGGCTGCAAAGTCATACCTATCCGAACGCAAGGGCTCCAAGGCTAACTCGAAGAGTGCCAGCACCGCTTGTTGCTGCGAAGCAGTGACCTGCTCACTAAAATAGCCGATCTGCGTAGCTGCCTCCAATAACTGCTGACGATCCTGGTTTAGCCCGGCATGAAAAAGCTGACGGTAGGCCATTACAAGTGCAGGGGAATAAAGACGTGTAGCACCAAAATCCAGCAATACCAGTTGGCCGTTATCAGGGTCATAGAGGAAGTTGGCAAAATTGGGATCTGTCTGAACGCGACCGAACTCGAACAGCTCACGAAACAGCAGCTGCAATAACAGCCCGGCACAGCGATTACGCTCCGCTAGTGAATAAGCCGTCAGAGACTCAACTGCAACACCCTGCTCAAATGACATCACCAGCAGGTTTTCACTGCAAAGTTCCGTATAGCATTGCGGTACTCGGAAACTAGGATCATCCGCCAGCAGCGCTTTATAGGCCTGCAGGTGTTGTGCTTCCAGATGATAGTCTGCCTCCGCATGCAACTGAGCTTTGGCTTCGTCAATCAACTCATCCGCAATGACGCCAGCGGGTAGCAGCCGGGACATTTTCAGCAGGGTAATGACATTATCCACATCTGAATCGATGCTCTGACGTATGCCAGGATACTGTATTTTCAGCGCCAGGGCCTGACCCTGATGATCCAGCGCTTTATGTACCTGCCCGATAGATGCCGCCGCAACCGGAGTGAAGCCAAACTGACTGAAATGTGACTGCCAATCCTCACCCATAGAGGTTTCCATGATTGTCGCCAGTTGCAGCATGGGCATGGGGTTTGCGCCAGCACGCAATACCGATAACAGCTCAGACAGTTCAGGAGGAAGCAGGTCACCGGCATCCATTGACAACAGTTGCCCAATTTTCATCGCTGCACCACGCAGGTGTGAAAGCTTATCGGCTACTCGGCGAACATTAGCCGGTGTCATCAGCAAATCACGGGAAGATGGACGTTTACCCGAGGCCATCTGGCGGGCGCCCTCTGCCAACATACCGCCCGCCAGGCGCGTTGCCAGACCGCCCATGTGTGCCATGCGTGAGATTCGCCCTGCCGGTACCGCTCGTTGGTGTGTTTTTGTCACGGCCTGCTCCTTTTCACTGCGGTACGTGCAACAGGGCGTTTCAGCTCACATTTCGAAGCGAAGAGTGATTAGAAAATATCGTTAGGGGTCAGCCGCTCGCCTTCGGTATCACCCTCAGGTCGAGTCTGGATAGGCACCGCTTGCTCGTCCTGACCGCGCTCAATGATGATTTCCACGCGACGATTTCGGGCACGGTTTGCCTCAGAGTCATTCGGTACACGCGCCCTGCTTGAAGCATGACCTGAAACAGTAAAGCGGGATTCATTCACGCGCCGGTCGGCAAACAGCTCGTGGGCAACAGCCAGCGCACGCGCGGCTGAAAGATCCCAGTTCGAAGCGAACTCCTGTCCTGTATAAGGGATGGAATCGGTATGGCCTTCTATTGCCACGGCTCCCGGTATGGTGATCAATACGTCCCTGATTTTTGCCAATACTGGAATATAGTCATCCTCGACATAAGCTGAACCCCGCGCAAACGAGCCCTGCTCTCTCAGGCGGATAATCACTTTAGTGCCATCTGTTTCGATCTCAACGGCACCTTCGCCTATCTCGGTGGTGAGCGCCATGGAGAAGGTTATAGCATCCTGCCGTGCTTGCTCTAGCTGTTCTTGTTGCTGCTGTTGATCTACCGCAGACTCGCGATCATGCACCACAGCTTCGCCTTCCATTGAGCGCACATCCAAGGTATGCAACTCGACAACAGTGGTCATCTGACGCACTTCATTCAATGGGGTCGGTTCAGGACGGCCTGGGCTGAACTCCTGCGCAATGATTGACGTACCTTTGGGAATATCCTCAACCTTAATCTGCGCTTGCACGCCAAAGGCTTCACGCATAGATCCGGCCAACTGCTTAAACCGCAGCACATCCATTTCTGAAAAGGACAGCAAGAGTACAAAGAAACACATCAGCAGCGACATCAGGTCGCCAAAGGTAGCCAACCAGGCAGGCAAACCAGGCTTACAGGGTTTACAGTTGCATTCTTCCTCGGCACTCATAAACGCTTATCCTTCAGCTTTCTCAGCATTGGCAAAACGTTTTTTCTCCGGTAGGTAATTACGCAGCATCTGATCAATGACCCGTGGGTTTTGTCCAGCTTGAATAGCCAGCAGACCATCGATGATCAGTGAGTTATTAAGTGCCTCCTGATCGCGACGCAGATTCAGTTTGTCAGATATTGGGATACAAAGCATATTAGCCATCACTGCACCGTACAGCGTGGTCAGCAACGCAACGGCCATTGCCGGACCTATGGCTTTAGGGTCATCCATATTGGATAGCATCGCCACCAGGCCGATCAAGGTTCCAATCATCCCCATAGCGGGACCCACATCCCCCAACGCGGCAAAGATTCTGGCACCAAAATCATGGCGATCATAGGTCAGTCTGGCTTCTTTATTGAGCAACTGCTTTACCACCTCAGGATCATGCCCATCCACCAGCAGTTGAATACCACGCTGCATAAAATCACTGGAAACCTGCTTATCCTCCAGTGACAAGAGCCCACCTTTACGTGCGGCATCAGCCATGTCGACTGTTTCAGCGATAATATCTTCAGGATTAACAGCCTTGAACATGAATGCCTTAGCGGCGACTTTACCTGCCGCCAGAAATTGCGCCAGGGTAAACTTGATCAGTACCACAAACAAACTACCACCAAATACAATCAACATAGAAGGTGGGTTAATAAAGATCCCTAAATCCCCTCCCAAGACCATCGCCATGATGACGATCGCGAAGGCGCCGATAATACCTACGATTGTTGCTATATCCACGAACAGACCTCAAAGTACGGCAGCTAAGCCTTTATCTCACTGCTTTTCGTGCTGATAATAGCAGATTTATACACTTGTTCACCCGATATTTCAGTATTTCCTGTTAAACTCGGATTGACCCGATGACCCAGGTTGGGTAAGTTGCAGCGTTATTTCACAAAGGTTGACTCCCATGTCTGATACCGACGACAAGCACAGTTTTGAAACTTCAATGCAACGCCTGGAAGCCCTGGTCAGCCAGATGGAAGAAGGCAAACTCAGCATTGAAGAATCCTTGCAGGCCTTTGAAGAAGGTATACGCCTGACCCGCCAGTGCCAACAGACACTTGAACAGGCCGAACAGAAAGTAAAATTGCTGACTGAAGAAGCCGGTGAGATTAAAGCAGTTCCTTTTGAATCCCATGAGAGTAACTCTTGAAGCTTGAGCAACAACTGAAAGCGCTGGCATTACGTAACCAGCAGGTGCTGCAAGACTGCCTGGCACATCAGGACAGCATTCACCCACCACTACAACAAGCGATGCTCTACAGTCTGCTTAATGGCGGTAAACGCATCCGACCGGTACTGGTGTATCTGGCCTGCGACTTCTGTGGCGGTAGCGCCGAGCAGGCTGACTTGCCTGCAGCAGCTATAGAGATGGTGCACAGCTATTCACTGGTGCATGACGACCTGCCGGCCATGGATAACGATGAATTGCGCCGGGGCAAACCTACTTGCCATATTGCCTTCGATGAAGCCACGGCCATACTCGCTGGTGATGCGCTGCTGACCAGCGCCTTCGAACTCCTCAGCCAGCCAGGAGACAGATATCAACCGGCACAGCAACTGGCAATGATACAGTGTTTGAGCCGTGCCGCTGGCGAGCGTGGCATGGTGCAAGGGCAAGCCTTCGACCTCAGCCATGTCGGCAAACCCTTATCCCTGGAAGCCCTGCAACAGATGCATGCGCTAAAAACCGGTGCACTGATTACCGCAGCACTGGAACTCGGGGCACTGGCCGCAAATAGCAAAAAACCCGAACAACTCACTGCTCTACGACAGTTTGGTCAGCATATAGGCTTGGCTTTTCAAGTTAAAGACGACCTGTTGGATATCGAAGCCGATACTGACACCCTCGGCAAGCCCAGTGGCTCTGACCTGGCACGCAACAAGCCTACCTATCCGGCCCTACTCGGACTGGAACCCTGTAAAGCGCTCTTAGAGCAGTTGTTACATCAGGCAGAAGCCGCCCTAAAGCCACTTGGTGCTGACAGGGCCAGGCCGTTGCTGCAACTGGCTGATTATATTGTACGACGTAGCTACTAATGCTGGATAAACTGCCCGATACGCCACCCACGACCCCTTTACTGGACCAGATTCAGTCACCGGCTGATCTGCGCCGCTTGTCTAGTGAACAACTGCCGGTATTGGCAGAAGAATTACGTCACTGGCTACTTTACAGTGTGGGGCAAACTGGCGGACATTTTGGTGCAGGCTTAGGGGTCACCGAACTGACTATCGCACTGCACTACCTGCTCAACACCCCGGAAGACAGCTTGATCTGGGATGTGGGGCATCAATGCTACCCACATAAAATCCTTACCGGTCGCAAACAGCAAATGCTGAGCATGCGCCAGCAAGCTGGCCTGGCACCCTTTCCCAAACGCGATGAAAGCCTTTACGACTGTTTTGGTACCGGACATTCAAGCACCTCCATCAGTGCCGCTCTGGGAATGGCCTTAGCCGCTCGACTGCAACAACAGCCGCATAAAAGTGTAGCGGTTATAGGTGATGGTGCGATGACAGCTGGCATGGCCTTTGAAGCGCTGAATCATGCCGGACACACAGGTGCTGATCTACTGGTTATTCTAAATGACAATGACATGTCGATCTCCCGCAACGAAGGCGGGTTGGCAACCTACCTGGCCAATAACCTGCGCAACCGTCTGGCTGGAGCCACAACTGCCGCGCTGTTTGAAGCGCTGGCCTTTGAATACACAGGACCTGTTGATGGTCACGATTTTGAGCAACTACTGCCAGCACTTCAACAAGCACTGAATCGGTCAGGGCCGCAGTTTTTGCATATCATCACTCGCAAGGGCAAGGGCTATGCGCCAGCTGAAGCCGACCCGGTCGGATTTCATGCCATCACTAAAATTGAACCCTTGCATCAGCCACCGACTGGTCGGCGTCTGCGTTATTGCAACGTGTTCGGACAATGGCTGGTCGACAAAGCCGCCGTAGATAACCGCCTCTGTGCCATTACACCAGCCATGCGCGAAGGCTCTGATCTGATCGCTTTTTCGCAGCAGCATCCGGACCGTTACTTCGATGTTGCCATCGCCGAACAGCATGCGCTGACCCTGGCTGGCGGTCTGGCCATAGGTGGCATGAAACCGGTGGTCGCTATTTATTCTACTTTTCTTCAACGTGGCTATGATCAACTGATACACGATATTGCCATACAAAAACTGGATGTTGTATTGGCTATCGACCGCGCCGGGCTAGTCGGTGAAGATGGCGCTACCCATGCCGGTTGCTTTGATATCGCCTTTTTACGCTGTTTACCCGGATTACAGATACTGACGCCCTCTTGTCATGCCGAACTGCAACGCATGCTGGACTATGCCTACGACACGCCCGGCCCGGTAGCCGTGCGCTACCCCAGAGGCAGTGAAACGGTCCAGCTCAATGACCTGGCCGCGCCAGTAGCCTTACCGAGAGCCCAGCTACTGCGACAGGGCAAGCAAACTCTGCTGCTTAATTTTGGCCCACTGCTGAATCACGCCCTGCGTGTTGCCGAAACGCTCAACCTGACACTGGTCGATATGCGCTGCGTCAAACCGCTGGATACCCAGCAACTGGCCAGTCTGGCAGACACTCATCAGTTAATTGTCACACTGGAAGATCACGCCATTGCAGGCGGAGCGGGAACGGCGGTCAGTGAGTGGTTACATACCGAGAGGCGCAATAATCCTTTGCTGATGCTGGGCATCCCGGATCGTTGGATAGAGCATGCCAGCCGTGATGAACAACTGGCTCTGTGTGGATTAGATAGTGAAGGGATACAGGCGGCGATAGAGAAACGTTTAACGCATCAGTCCTGATCGCGGAAGTGCTCATCCTGCATCATGTGCCCGAGCTTGCCCATCTTGGTCTGCAAATAACCTTCATTATGAAAGTTTTTGCCCACCTGTAGCGGCACTCGCTCAGCCACAGTAACACCAGCGGCTTCCAGGGCCTTCACTTTGCGCGGGTTATTGGTCATCAGACGCACCGTGTTGATGCCCAAGTGTTTCAGCATCGGCAAGCAGATACTGTAATCGCGCATATCGGCAGCAAACCCCAGTTGCTCATTCGCTTCAACGGTATCGGCACCCTGATCCTGCAAATGATACGCCTTGATTTTGTTCAGCAGGCCAATACCCCGACCTTCCTGACGTAAATACAGTAGTACACCACGACCTTCTTCAGAGATACGGCGCAAGGCTTCCTGTAGCTGAAAACCACAGTCACAGCGCAGACTGAACAAGGAGTCACCGGTCAGACACTCAGAGTGCATGCGCGCCAGCACCGGCGTATCACCGCTAACATCGCCACACACCAGAGCAACATGCTCTTTACCGGTAGCCGTATCTTCAAACCCCACCATGGTAAAAGTGCCCCAAGGGGTCGGTAGCTTGGAATCCGCAACAAACTCAACAGACAAGATCAGTACCTGTTAGTAGAAAAAATAAAGTAAACACTGAATGATCACCAGCGCATAAACGCCAGCAATCACATCGTCCAGCATAATGCCCATACCGCCACTGACACGCCTATCCACCCAGCCAATCGGCCAAGGCTTCCAGATATCAAACAGACGGAACAGGGCAAAACCCAGCAACACCCAGAACCAGTGTAGCGGTACAGCAAACAAAGCAATCCAGAGACCGACAAACTCATCCCAGACAATACCACCGTGATCATGCACGCCGATATCGGCTGAGGTCTGATCACACAACCAGACACCGATGACAAAGGCTACGATCAGTGCCAGCAAATAAGCATCGGTCGACAAGGGGGCCAGAAACAGCCATAACGGAACTGCGGCCAGGGTTCCAAACGTTCCTGGAGCCACGGGCGCGGCACCACTGCCGAAGCCAAAAGCAGCAAAGTGTACCGGATTGCTCCAAACAGAAGCAGGCGTTTTTTCAGTCATGCGTTCTCCTGAAATGATCATAACCACCCTGACGTACTTGGTTGGCAGGTACTGGCTGGCCATCCTCCAGCAGACACAGGGTTGGCGCTGCAATAATGCGACCGATAGCGGTGAGTGGAATGTCTAGATTGGCCGCCAGTGACTGCGCCTGTGCCCAGTGAGCCGCTGGTAAAGTCAGGCATAACTCAAAATCTTCACCACCAGTCAAAGCCCAGTCGCGCAAGCGCTGCTGATCCTGACTGAAATTTTTCAATGCCGCTGATAACGGCAGTGCTGTGAGCTCCAGCTCCGCGCCCAACTGACTGGCTTGCAGAAGATGCCCCAGATCAGCCATCAGGCCATCCGAGATATCGATAGCACAGTGCGCCAGGGGCGCCAGTTGCTGCGCTAACTGCAAACGCGGTTCAGGACGATAGAAACGTTGTCTCAACCAGTCAAGATCAGCCATCGCCGCTTTTTGTGGATGTAACAAGCTTTCTAACCCAGCCCGACTATCACCCAGTGTGCCGGTGACGGCAATAATGTCATCAACCTGTGCGCCCTTGCGCTGCAAGGCCAGGTCCGGCTGAACCGACCCCTGCACAGTTAGCGTCAGTGACAGGGGTCCACGGGTTGTGTCGCCGCCTACCAGAATGATGCCCAACTCAGCAGAACGCTGCGCCAACGCCAGGGCAAAGGCTTCCATCCAGCTTTCTGATACATCGGGCAGAGTTAGTGCCAGGGTATACCAAAGCGGTCTGGCACCCATAGCCGCCAGATCACTCACCGCCGCACCTAGCGCCCGCTGCGCAATCAGGTCCGCCGGGGTATCAGCGAGAAAGTGGGTGCCCGCTACCATGGTATCCACCGACACCACCAGCAACTCGCCCAGCGGCAGTTGCAGCAAGGCGGCATCGTCACCGATCCCCAGCCTCACCGCACTGGAGGTTGGTTGATTACGAGCGAAGTAACGCTGGATCAGCTCAAATTCGCCCATTAACGCCCACGTTTTGCCATAACTTCAGCGGCACGTACTTTATGTGCCAGCTTGTCCAGCACACCATTCACGTAACGGTGGCTTTCTGTGGCGCCAAAGATTTTTGCCAGCTCAACACTTTCATTGATGGCCACCCGATAGGGTACTTCAAGGCGTTCAATCAATTCATAAGCGCCGATTCTGAGCACTGCCAGTTCCACCGGGTCCAGGTCGTCCACTGAACGATCCAGGAACAGCGAATAGGCATCATCCAGGGCTCTGGCTCTGGCCGTTACGCCACGCAACAGCTCACCGAACAGGGCAACATCGGTATCCGCCATGTCATTATTGACGCGAAACTGCGCTTCAATTTCATTCACTGGCTGCGCCGCCATCTGCCATTGATACAGCGCTTGCAGGGTATAACTCCGCGCATTGCGGCGCATTTCGGTGCGCGACAGCTTACGTTTTTTTTCTGGGCCGGGTGTATCAGTCATTTCTATCAAGCCTCTAGGCGACGCATCAGGCTGACCATTTCCAGCGCTGACATGGCTGCTTCCGCACCCTTGTTGCCCGCTTTGGTACCGGAACGCTCGACCGCCTGTTCAATACTATTGACCGTCAGAATGCCATTGGCAACCGGAAGATCGAAGTCCATCATCACCTGTGCTATGCCTTTGGAGCTTTCGGCAGACACATATTCAAAATGGGGTGTACCGCCACGAATGACCGCACCCAGTGCGATAATGGCGTCATCACACTTCTGACCGGCAATTTTCTTCACCGCCAGAGGGATCTCAAAGGCACCAGGTACACGAATAATACGAATGTTATCGTCACTGACACCATGGCGTTTCAGGGTATCCAGCGCGCCCTCAAGCAGGCTTTCAACAACAAACGCATTGAAGCGACCGACAACGATCGCATATTTTCCATCGGCGCTGACAAAGTCGCCTTCATAGGTTTTTACTGACATAAGTAAGTTTCCGTTATTCGTCCTGGTAGGGAATATATTCTTCAATTTCCAGATCAAAGCCAGAAATCGCATTAAATTTCATCGGTGCACTCATCAAGCGCATTTTTCCGACACCCAGATCCCGCAGAATCTGTGAACCGGTGCCAACCGTCAGATAAGCACCTGACGCACTGACATTGACTTTAGAGCGCGCTTGACTGCCGTTGAGTATCTGATCGACGGCATCACCCAGATCGATACGGTGGCCACCATCAAGTAACAAGACTACGCCCTTATCTTCTTCGGACACACGACGTAAGGCACGACGCATGGTCCACTTTTTCTCTTCACTGGTGATCGCGCCCACCACATCGCGCAACACTTCGGAACGGATATGCACACGTACCAGGGTTGGATCGTCAGCCTGAATATCACCTTTAATCAAAGCCAGGTGCGTACAGTTTTTGATCTCGTCCCGGTAGGTAACATAGCGGAAGGTACCGTATTCAGTAGGCAACTCACCTTCCGCTTCACGGCTGATGGTATGTTCGTTCAGTGTGCGGTAATGGATCAGATCGGCAATAGTACCGATTTTAAGTCCATGGCGGGCCGCAAACTTTTCCAGATCCGCACGACGCGCCATACTGCCATCATCATTCATCACCTCAACGATGGCTGATGCCGGAATCAGTCCAGCCAAACGCGGCAGGTCACAACCCGCTTCCGTATGACCCGCTCGACTTAGCACACCACCGGGCTGCGCCATCAATGGAAAAATATGCCCAGGTTGAACGATATCTTCAGGCCTGGCATCGGCTTTGACGGCGGTACGCACGGTATGGGCACGATCAGCCGCTGAAATACCAGTCGTTACACCACTGGCCGCTTCGATAGACAGGGTGAAGTTGGTAGAAAACTGGGCACCATTACTTCTGACCATCAATGGCAGCTTAAGTTGTTCACAGTGCTCACGCGTCAGCGTCAGACAGATCAAACCGCGGGCATGGGTAGCCATAAAGTTGATATCTTCAGCACGGACTTTTTCCGCCGCGATAACCAGATCACCTTCGTTCTCACGGTCTTCATCATCCATCAGGATAACCATTTTACCCTGGCGGATATCTTCAATCAGTTCTTCGGGGCTATTCAGCTCCATGGTTTACTCTCCGGATACTTATCTGCGACTCATAAAACCGTATTCTGCCAACTTTTCCAGGCTGACACCTTCGCTGATGCTGGGCTGTGCATAACCCTCACTGGTTACTGAACCGGTGAGTAAGCGCTCCAGATAGCGCGCAATTAAATCCACTTCCAGATGTACCTGTCGGCCGCTCTGGTAGTGTTCCATAATGGTTTCCTGCGCGGTGTGCGGGACGATATTCAGCTCAAAGCTATCGCCCTTCACCGCATTCACTGTCAGGCTGACACCATCAACAGTAATGGAGCCCTTATGGGCAATGTAACGGCTCAGCTCAGCCGGTGCCTTCAAGGTGAAACGTATCGAGCGGGCATCATCATGACGCTCAACCACTTCACCCAGGCCATCTACATGACCACTGACCAGATGCCCACCCAGACGACTGGTCGGCATCAGCGCTTTTTCCAGATTCACCGGCTCGCCAACTTTCAACGACTCAAAGCGGGTATGCGCCAGGGTTTCGCGTGACACATCGGCGACAAAACCATCACCGGGTAACTGTACCGCTGTCAGACACACACCATTGACCGCAATACTATCGCCCAGTTTAACATCACTGAGCGCGAGTTTCCCGGTGCGCAAGGTCAACTGCATATCGCCATCTTTCATGTGGATATCAGCGACTTCACCGACGGCTTCAATTATACCTGTAAACATTTCAGCTCTCCGTTACTGGCTGCAGAGTCATACGTATATCCTGTCCAAACTGGCGCAGATCGGTCATGTGCAGACGCCGCTGTTGTGACATCTGGGTTAACGGCAGGTCAATCAATGGGCGAGCATCACTGCCAAGCAAGGTCGGCGCCATATAAATTACCATTTCATCGACCCGTTGCTGCGCCACAAAGCTGCCAGCCAGTCGGGCACCCGTTTCTACCAATACTTCATTACACTGATGTGCCTGCGCCAGATGCCTCAGCAGCGCTTCAAGATCAAGTTGCCCGTCACGCAGTGACAAGGGCAGTAGCTCGACACCTAAATCCTGCAGTGCTTTGAGCTTACTGGTGTCAGCCATTTCAGTCGTTACGATCATCACCGGACCCTCTGTAGCCAGAAGTTTGGCTGACAAGGGTATACGCAATTGCGAGTCCAATACCACACGTAACGGCTGGCATAGCAGACCCTCTTCGCCCAGCAGGCTGAGATCACGCACAGTCAGTTGCGGATCATCCAGCAGTACCGACTCGATACCACTGATAATAGCGGAACTACGTGCACGCAAGCGCTGTACATCAGCACGCGCCTCAGGCCCGGTGATCCACTGAGACTCACCACTTTGCATGGCGGTACGGCCATCCAGACTCATCGCCAACTTTATCCGCACAAAGGGCAGGCCTGACTGCATACGGGTAATAAAGCCCGGATTGATCAGTTGGGCCTGAGCTTCCATCAGGCCACTGGTAACGTCGATGCCCGCTTGCTGCAACCGCTGCAAGCCCTGCCCCGCCACCAGCGGGTTCGGATCCTGCATGGCAACGACGACACGACTTACACCGGCGGCGATCAGCGCATCAGCACAGGGTGGTGTACGGCCAAAGTGACTACAGGGCTCCAGAGTGACATAAGCCGTTGCCCCTTGCGCCTGACTGCCAGCCTGGAGTAGCGCCAAGGGTTCAGCATGCGGCTGACCGGCACGCTGATGCCAGGCTTCACCAACAATTTGACCATCACGCACCAACACACAACCGACACGCGGGTTGGGATGAGTGCTGTACAGACCACGAGCAGCCAATTGCAGGGCACGCGCCATAAACTGATGATCGTCAGCAGACGCCATTACTCGTCCCCACCGGGGTTTTTAGTTAAAGACAACCGGTCGATTTCCTGGCGGAATTCATTGATATCCTGAAAACTGCGATAGACGGAGGCAAAGCGAACATAGGCCACCTGATCCAGTTGATGCAGGGCTTCCATGACCGCTTCACCGACTTCACGAGAGGGGAGCTCGCGCTCACCCGTTGCACGCAGGCGATGTTTGATACGGGTCAGACAGGCTTCGAACTCTTCTACACTGACCGGCCGCTTTTCCAGCGCTCGCTGAATACCGGCACGCAGTTTGTCTTCATCGAAAGGTTGGCGGGTGCCATCATTCTTGACCACCTTGGGCATCAGCAGCTCGGCCACTTCAAAGGTGGAGAAACGCTCATGGCAACTGATGCATTCACGTCGACGCCGTATCTGCTGCCCCTCGGCTACAAGCCGGGAGTCAACAACCTTGGTTTCATGTTCGCCACAAAATGGACAATGCATCAGTTGCCTCGGAACCTAAAGAGCGTTAAGCCTGGCTCCCGCATTGCGGAGCCAGAGTTGATTACTTATAAACAGGGAAACGGGCACAAATGGCTTTAACCTGTGCCTTCACCTGCTCGATAACGGCTTCGTTATTGATATCGTCAAGAATATCACAGATCCAGCCAGCCAGTTGCTCCACTTCGGCTTCTTTAAAACCACGACGGGTCACGGCCGGTGTACCGATACGCAGACCTGAGGTGACAAACGGAGAGCGCGGATCATTCGGTACCGAGTTTTTGTTCACAGTAATATACGCGCGACCCAGGGCGGCATCCGCATCCTTACCGGTAATGTCCTTACGGATCAGATCCACCAGGAACAGGTGATCTTCGGTGCCACCGGAAACGATATCTATACCGCGATCCAGGAAGACTTTGACCATCGCCTGGGCATTTTTGACCACCTGCGCCTGATACGCTTTCCACTCAGGCTCCATGGCTTCTTTGAAGCAAACAGCCTTGGCAGCAATAACATGCATCAACGGACCGCCCTGAGATTCGGGGAAGACCGCAAAGTTAAGCTTTTTCTGCAACTCTTCATCAGCACGCGCTGACAAAATCAAACCGCCACGCGGGCCACCCAGGGTTTTGTGGGTAGTGGTGGTAACAACATCGGCCAATTCTATTGGAGACGGATAAACACCGGCCGCTACCAGGCCAGCAATGTGTGCCATATCAACAAACAAATAGGCACCGACCTTGTCGGCGATATCACGGAAGCGCTGCCAATCAACAATGCGTGAATAGGCAGAGAAGCCTGCAATAATCATGCGTGGCTTGTGCTCAAGCGCCAGCGCTTCAACCTGATCATAGTCGATCTCGCCAGTGGCTTCGTTCAGGCCATACTGTACGGCATTGTAGATGCGACCAGAAAAGGACACAGAGGCACCGTGAGTCAGGTGGCCACCGTGTGCCAGACTCATACCCAGGATGGTATCACCCGGCTTGCACAGTGCCATAAACACGGCGGCGTTTGCCTGTGAACCGGAATGCGGCTGTACGTTAGCATAGCTGGCACCAAACAAAGCTTTAGCCCGATCGATCGCCAGATCTTCAACGATATCAACGTACTCACAACCACCGTAATAACGCTTGGAAGGATAGCCTTCAGCATACTTGTTGGTCAGTTCAGAGCCTTGTGCCTGCATGACACGCGGACTGGTATAGTTTTCTGATGCGATCAGTTCGATATGCTCCTCCTGACGAGTCGCTTCTGACTGCATGGCAGACCACAGTTCCGGATCAAAACCGGCAATAGACATAGTTTTGCTGAACATGACTTTCCTCTGTATTTAACCGAGCAGGCGCGGAAATCCGGACACCTCGAAAAAAGGAGCACATTATAGTACAAAGCCACCCCATAACGCACATGAAAGCGCATCATGCCTAGTTGAATTTCCTTATTGTCGCTCAGCCACCGAGTTGCTGTTTGTCATTCGCATTCGTTGACTCACACGGGTAGAATTTAGCTATCATTTCCCGTATCTCATTTTTCGACGGATGCATTGCATGGCTCAATACGTATACAGCATGAACCGCGTTGGCAAAATCGTGCCACCCAAACGCGAAATTCTAAAAGATATTTCACTGTCGTTTTTCCCTGGTGCCAAGATCGGCGTACTCGGCCTGAATGGTTCCGGTAAATCCTCACTGCTGAAAATCATGGCCGGCCTTGATCAGGAATATATCGGCGAAGCCCAGCCTATGCCCGGCATTAAGGTGGGTTACCTGCCACAGGAACCTGAGCTGGATGACAGCAAGACCGTGCGTGAAGTGGTTGAAGAAGCCGTCGCCGATGTCAAAGATGCACTGGCTGGGCTGGATGCCGTCTATGCGGCCTACGCGGATCCTGATGCTGACTTTGATGAACTGGCCAAAAAACAGGCCGAACTGGAAAACCTGATTCAGGCCAAAGACGGTCACAACCTCGACAACGCCCTGGAGCGCGCCGCCGACGCCCTGCGCCTGCCCCCCTGGGATACACAAGTTGCGGTACTCTCCGGTGGTGAGCGCCGCCGCGTGGCCCTGTGCCGTCTGCTGCTGGATCACCCGGACATGCTGCTGCTGGACGAGCCTACTAACCATCTGGATGCTGAATCTATCGCCTGGATCGAACGCTTCCTGCAGGAATATCCCGGCACAGTGGTAGCCATCACCCATGACCGCTACTTCCTGGATAACGCCGCTGGCTGGATTCTGGAGCTGGACCGTGGCCGTGGTATCCCTTACGAGGGCAACTACTCCTCCTGGCTCGAACAGAAAGACCAACGCCTTGCCGCCGAAGCCAAGCAGGAAGCCTCACATCGCAAAGCGATTCAGGCTGAGCTGGAATGGGTACGCCAGGGTGCCAAAGGGCGACAGGCCAAGTCCAAATCGCGCATCAAGCAGTTTGAAGAGATGAACTCCCGCGAGTTCCAGCAGCGCAATGAAACCCAGGAAATCTACATTCCACCTGGACCGCGCCTGGGCGACAAAGTCATTGAGCTACACAACGTCACCAAATCCTATGATGACAAGCTGTTATTTGAAAACGTCAGCCTGTCGATTCCACCGGGTGCCATCGTTGGCATCATCGGACCGAACGGTGCGGGTAAATCCACGCTGTTCCGCATGATCAGTGGCGAGGAACAACCTGATTCTGGTGAGATTGAAATCGGCAGCACGGTGAAGCTGTCCTATGTTAACCAGTCACGTGAACTGGAAGGCAACAAAACCGTGTTTGAAGAGATCTCCGGCGGACAGGATATTATTACGGTTGGCACCTATCAGACTCCGGCGCGAGCCTATTGTGGTCGCTTTAACTTTAAGGGCGCTGATCAGCAGAAGTTCGTCAAGGATCTGTCCGGTGGTGAGCGAAACCGCCTGCATATGGCCAAGCTGCTGAAAGAGGGCGGCAACGTGCTGCTACTGGATGAGCCCACCAACGATCTGGACGTGGAAACCCTGCGCGCCCTGGAAGAAGCCATTCTGGCTTTCCCCGGCTCAGCCGTGGTGATCTCGCATGACCGCTGGTTCCTCGATCGCGTGTGTACGCACATGATCGCCTACGAAGGGGACTCTACCGTGGCCTTCTTTGAAGGCAACTACACGGAGTATGCTGAAGACTACCGCAAGCGCCACGGCAAGGATCACCAGCCGGAGCGCATCAAGTACAAGCGGATGCATTAATCCGCCAGTTTAAACTGATCCCGGCCGCTGTCCTTGGCTTTATACAGAGCCTCGTCGGCGCGCCGGATCAACTCAGACTGAGTCTCACCTTTTTTCAATACAGCAATCCCTATACTGGTGGTAAAGCCGACCTTCTCACCACTGGGTACCTGGACACTGACCTCACGGCACGTTTTGCCGATAGATTCAGCTACAACCGAAGCCTCAGCGGCACTCATCCCCGGCAACACCATCAAGAATTCCTCACCGCCAAAACGACCGGCCAGATCCAGTTTTTTGCGCGTATGCTTTTTCAAGATACCGGCAAAATATTTAAGCACGATATCACCGGCGGCATGACCGTAGGTATCGTTAAAGCCCTTAAACTTATCCAGATCGAACAGCAGAACAGCCAGCGGTTTCCCGGCATCCTTTGATAAGGCCATATCGGTATCCAACTGTTCAAGAATCAGGCGCCGGTTAGCCAGCCCGGTCAGCGCATCACGGGTAGCCTGCCGATAGAGTACCAACAGCATATTCAACTGATTCACCGCGGCCCAACCGGCAACCACCGCCAGCACCAACAACAACCAAAGATTATTGATTGCAGACACATCACCCAAATTGCCCCTGGAAAGCTGTGTCACCAGCTCGACCAGCAGCAGCAACAAGGTCAACCCCAGCACTTCCACGATAGCCAAGGGGAAAATTGCCATCATGCTGATAATCATGAACGGGAAAAACTGATAACCGGCCACACTCTGCTCATGACCGTGAATAATCAACAACGCCGTACTGAAGGTGTGAAACGCTGTCAGCACCAGAAACAACAGCAATTGACGCAGTAATGCCAAGCGAGGACTGTAGGGGCGCTGTCCCCAACAGAATAATCCAAGAAAGAATAGGCTGCTCAGCACGCGCGCTATGGCGATCGGCAGTTGCACATCAGCCGGTAATAAATAGTGATCAACCAGAATCCAGGCACTTTGAAGAACTGCCAGAATCAGTGCAATAACCCGCACGCGGCGATAGGTATAGAAGCTACGCGTATGTTGAAAATAGTGCGTATGGCCCCGAGCTGAAAACAACTCAAGAATCGGATACATCAATTCACCCCTTTCCCATCCAGTGGCAGCAGACAGCGCCAGATAGTATGTGTTAATTTATCAGAAGGATAACTGACTCTTAAGTCAGACTCCATAAACAAAGCAAGTGATTAACGCTGTTGTGCAAGTTTTGCTAAAATGGAATCAATCTCCTGCCTGATTCAGTTAGAGGCGAGAGATATTTAATGAGGAAAAACACAGTGAACACTAACGAACAAGACCGCCGCCGCTTCACCCGCATCAACTTTGATGCCGAATGCGAAGTGCATTACAGCGGTGGCGCTATTGTAATGCAGCTGATCGATATTTCACTGCGCGGTGTGTTATTGCAGTTCAACCACCCTCTGGCACTGGATATTGGCGGCGAAGCAGAAATTAACATTTACCTCGCCAATGACGTACTGATCCGCATGAAAACCCAGCTGAATTACGCTGAGCCTCCAAATTACGGTTTTTTTGTCAAAGAAATAGATCTGGATAGTATGTCCCACCTGCGCCGCCTGCTCGAACTGAACCTGGGTGATGAGGCTCTGCTGGAACGGGAACTGGAACAGATGGTGCTAGATTAAGCGCCTAAATCTGATCAAGCGCATCAGCCAGAATACTGACACCGATCACCTGAATTCCCGGCACGGGCTCCTTGGGCACATTGGCCTTAGGCACTATCGCTCTTTTGAACCCGTGCTTGGCCGCTTCACGAATACGCTCCTGACCATTCGGTACAGGGCGAATTTCACCCGACAAGCCTACCTCGCCAAACACGATCAGTTCATGCGGTAGAGCCTGATCACGAAAACTGGAAACAATGGCCAACAACAGCGCCAGGTCGGCACTGGTTTCCAGCACACGAACGCCCCCCACCACATTGACAAACACATCCTGATCACCGGTCATCAACCCGCCATGACGATTCAATACCGCCAACAACATCGCCAGACGATTCTGATCCAACCCCACCGCCACACGGCGCGGATTAGATAAATGCGACTCATCCACCAATGCCTGCAGCTCAACCAGCAAGGGGCGCGTGCCTTCCCAGACCACCATCACCACACTACCCGCACTGGGCTCATCCCCCCGGGTCAGGAAAATAGAGCTGGGATTACGCACCTCTTTTAAACCCGTTTCCAGCATCGCAAACACGCCCAGCTCATTCACAGCGCCAAAGCGGTTTTTGTGACTGCGCAGGGTGCGGAAACGGCTGTCAGACGAGCCTTCCAACTGCAGAGAACAGTCAATCATATGCTCCAATACTTTAGGGCCAGCTAATGAGCCATCTTTGGTCACATGACCCACCAAAAACAACACCGTACCGGTTTGCTTGGCAAAGCGCGTCAGATAAGCGGCCGACTCACGCACCTGGGATACAGAGCCAGGGGCTGACTGCACATCCGCTACATGCATCACCTGAATCGAATCGATAACGATCACCTTCGGCTTGAGCTCCTGCGCCACATCACAGATAGTCTCTACGGAAGTTTCCGACAGCATTTTTAGATGATCCGCTTTCAGCCCCAAGCGGGACGCACGCAGAGCCACCTGCTGCAAAGATTCCTCACCGGTGACATAAAGCGCGGGATACTGTCCAGCGAGATGGCACAAGGTTTGTAATAACAGGGTGCTTTTACCGGCCCCCGGATGCCCGCCAATCAACACGGCAGAACCCGGCACCAGACCACCGCCGAGCACACGATCCAACTCACCCGTACCGGTTGGAATGCGAGGCATGGCCTCAAGATTCACCTCGCCCAGGCTGACAACGCGCTTATGCGCACTCAGGCCAGCGTCCCCGGCATAGCCATCAAATCGGGCACCCCGGGCAGAACCAGCAGACGAGACGCTACTGAGCCGCACCTCGGTCAGGGTATTCCAGGCACCACAAGCACTACATTGCCCCTGCCACTTGCTATAATCAGCCCCACAGTCATTACAGACATACGCGGATTTTGCTTTAGCCATGTCCACTCCCGGACCGAAGAAAATTAACTGGCAGGATTGTAACGTGATGGCCAGACAAAGCCAAAATCTGCTACTTTACATACCACCTCCAGCCACTGGCTGACATAACACTAACAAAACAGAGATATTCCAATGAAACTTGAAACTCTAGCGCTGCACGCCGGTTATAGCCCCGATCCAACCACCAAAGCCGCCGCAGTTCCCATTTATCAGACCACTTCTTACGCTTTTGATGATGCGCAGCACGGTGCCGATCTGTTTGACCTCAAAGTACCCGGCAATATCTACACTCGCATCATGAACCCGACCAACGACGTGCTGGAACAACGTGTTGCCGCACTCGAGGGCGGTATTGCCGGTCTGGCTGTTGCCTCCGGCATGGCCGCGATTACCTATACTATCCAAACCCTGGCAGAAACCGGTGATAATATTGTTTCTACCTGTGAGCTGTATGGTGGGACTTACAATCTTTTCGCCCACACTCTGCCACGTCAGGGCATCAATGTACGCTTTGTCAATAAAGATGACTTTGCCGCTATCGAAGCGCAGATCGATTCACGTACCAAAATGCTCTACTGTGAATCCGTAGGGAACCCGTCGGGTGGCATCTCTGACATAGAAACCCTGGCTGAAATTGCCCACCGCCACGGCATTCCGTTAGTGGTCGACAACACCGTACCCAGCCCGGCCCTCTGGCGCCCCATTGAACAGGGTGCCGACATTATCGTCACCGCGGCGACCAAATATATTGGCGGGCATGGCAACTCCATCGGTGGCGTGATTGTCGATTCAGGTAAATTCCCTTGGGCGGAACACAAGGAGCGCTTCCCGCTGCTGAACACGCCTGATGTGTCTTACCACGGCGTGGTGTATACCGACGCTTTCGGACCAGCTGCCTTTATCGGGCGCTGCCGCGTCGTACCACTGCGCAATATGGGTGCTGCCCTGTCTCCCATGAATGCGTTCCTGCTGCTGCAAGGCCTGGAAACCCTCAGTCTGCGCATGGAGCGTATCTGTGAAAACACCGCCAAGGTCGCTGCTTTCCTGCAGCAGCATGATGCGGTTGCCTGGGTGAATTATGCTGGTCTGCCTGAACACAAGGATCATGCACTGGCACAGAAATATATGCAGGGTCAGGCCTCAGGCATTCTTAGCTTCGGTCTGAAAGCCGGACGTGAAGCCACTCGCCGCTTCTATGATGCACTGGAAATCTTCCTGCGGCTGGTCAATATCGGCGACTGCAAGTCACTGGCCTCCATACCCGCCGAAACCACCCACCGTCAGCTGAACGATGAAGAGCTCAAATCAGCAGGCGTCTCTCCGGAAATGGTGCGCCTGTCGATTGGTATCGAACATATCGATGATCTGCTCGCGGATCTGGAACAGGCATTGAGCAAAGTCTGACAACATCAGTAGCATATAAACCGCAAACAAGCGGCCTACATGCTACTACCGATCTCACAGAGGGTGGATAAGGTCGAGCCTGGCTCGACCTTATCCAGCCAACCCGACCTTATACGCCCGCCCAACACCGGTATAGCCAAACCTTATTCAGCCAGCCGCCGAACCCGCCCCACAGCACGCTCATACTCTGCATCAACGTCATCATCAGCGCTGACACAGAAGTTCAAATCAGTGAGCAAACCATTCTGCAAACCGTAGATCCAGCCATGCACCGTGACATCCTGCCCCCGCGCCCAGGCTTCGCGCATCACCGTGGTGTTACAGACATTTTCGGCCTGCTCGATGACATTCAACTCACACATACGGTCAAACTGTACCTCATTTGCCTGCCACTCACCCACCAGTTGGCGGTGTTTGTAGTAGACATCACGGATATGCCCCAGCCAGTTATCAATCAAGCCATTGGAGCGCGCATCCAGTGCCGCCTTGACGCCACCACAACCATAGTGGCCCACCACCATGACGTGTTTGACCTTGAGCACCTGCACCGCATACTGGAGTACTGACAAGCAATTCATATCGGTATGCACCACCAGATTGGATACATTGCGATGCACAAACAGCTCACCGGGTAACAGGTCCACGATTTCGTTAGCTGGCACACGGCTATCGGAACAACCGATCCACAGGTATTCAGGGGCCTGCTGGGCCGCCAGTGTCGGAAAAAAATCCGGTGACTCATTGCGGATTCGCTCTGACCAGATCTTATTCTTGTCAAATAAGGGTGACAGTTTTTTCATCTCCCACTCCTCACTGATGGTACTTGGCACTCAGCTCATGCACCGCATCTACAAACACGCCCGCACTGGCCGGATCAACAAACTGGTGTATGCCATGCCCCAAATTGAACACATGCCCTTCACCTGGCCCAAAACGTTCCAGAATATCCGCCACTTCAGCACGAATACGCTCAGGTGAGGCATACAGCACTGACGGGTCCATATTGCCCTGTAGCGCCACCTTATCGCCAACCCGACGGCGAGCATCATCAATATTGGTGGTCCAGTCCAGACCCAGCGCATCGGCACCGGTTTCGGCCATGGTTTCTAACCACTGACCACCGTTTTTGGTAAAGAGTATCACTGGCACCTTACGGCCATCATGCTCACGGATCAGCCCATCGACGATCTGACGCATGTAACGCAGTGAAAACTCCATATACATTTGCGGACTGAGTACGCCACCCCAGGTATCAAATATCTGTACCGCCTGAGCACCACTGCAAATCTGTTCATTCAGGTAGTCGGTCACTGACTGCGCCAGCTTATCCAGCAACTGGTGCATCACCTCGGGTGTGGCATACATCATCTGCTTGATATGACGGAAATCTTTACTGGAACCGCCTTCAACCATATAAGTTGCCAGCGTCCAGGGACTGCCGGAAAAGCCAATCAACGGCACGCGACCATTCAAGGCTGAGCGAATGGTCTTCACCGCATTCATCACATAATCGAGATCACTGGCCGCTTTAGGTATCGGCAAGGCCTCCACATCAGCGGCGGTGCGAATGATTTTGCGAAAACGGGGACCTTCGCCCGTTTCAAAGTACAAACCCAGGCCCATGGCATCTGGAATGGTGAGAATGTCAGAGAATAGAATGGCAGCATCCAGGTCGTAACGTTCCAGTGGCTGCAAGGTGACCTCACAGGCCAGCTCAGCATTCTTGCACAGACTCATAAAATCACCGGCCTGTGCACGTGTAGCCTTATACTCTGGCAGATAACGACCTGCCTGGCGCATCATCCATACAGGTGTCATATCGACGGGTTCACGCAGTAATGCGCGAAGGAAGCGATCATTCTTGAGTTCGGCCATAACAACAGGGTCCTGTAGTCTACTGAAAATTTGTTGCGCGTATTGTAACTGGATTCAGATAAAATTTCTGGCTGGATTGAAAGCATATCGGCTAGTTTTTGAAGCTATGCTATGATGGGCCTAGCATAAAACGATTAAGATACAACCATCCTGACTAAAAGTGAGCGTAATTGGTTAAACAGGCTGAAGTTATCAGCCTTCCAGAAAGTGCAGAGCATCATGACCATAACCACCATCAGTTGGTGTTTGGCCTGGAGGGCGCAACAGAGTTTGATATTGCTGGGCATACCAAACCGGTAGGCTCAGGTATCGGCTGCCTGCTCCCCTGCGCCACTGATCATGCCTTTCGCGGTGTGGGAGACAACAGCATTGTGGTGCTCAACCTGGCTCCCATCAACCCGGATCAGCTGCTGCAACCGCGTATTGATGCCCTGTTTAACCAATCACGCTTTATCCACTGCAGCAGCGAGCTGCAAGTCCTGATTGCCGCCCTCAGCCGTGAAATGCAAAAAAATCCAGATGATGCCCTATTACAAAGCGCCTGTAGCAATGCCATTGTCTGCGCCTTGCAACGCCATCTGGATCAACAACTGGCAGGCTATCACCGAGTGCGCCTGCCGGGCAAAATCAATATGGATGTTATCGACAACTACATTACCCTGCATATCGAGCGCAAGATTCGAGTCAGTGAACTGGCCGGTCTGGTATTCCTCAGCAGCAGCCAGTTCTTCGATCGCTTTCGTCTGCAAACTGGCATGACCCCACAACAGTACATTCTCAACAAACGTCTAAAAGGTGCACAAGATGCACTCACCTTAACCGACGACCCCTTGATCGAGATAGCCGGACGCTTCGGCTTTACCAACCAGAGCGCCCTGACACGCGCCTTCACCCAACACCTGAACATATCCCCAGCCCGCTACCGTAAAACGCCCCCTTCTGCGACCCAGTCCTGATCTGCTAAGATCAAACTCACCTATCAAATCCAGCTCAAAGACAACAAGGAACCGATGATGTCTACGCCTATCTATATTTCAGCGACCGATGCCGATAGCGCACTTACCTGGGAAGGCCTGGTGGCCGCACTGAAACAATCCCACCTGACACCGCAAGCCACCATTGCCGACCTGCACCTGAAAATGGATAAGGGAGGTATGCTCAACCGTGCCGCCTGGATTCCCGGCTTTGGCGTAGGCTTAAAAACAGTCTCTGTTTTTCCCGATAATCCATCCCGCCCTACACCCCTACCGACTGTTCAAGGCGTGTTTGTGCTGTTTGATGATCAGGATGGTCAGGTTAAGGCCTTGATCGATGGCGCTACTATCACCCGCTGGAAAACCGTGGCCGACTCCTTGCTAGGTGCCTCTTTACTGGCACGAAAAGACAGCGAAACCCTGTTGCTGGTCGGCGCAGGCACCATCGCGTCCACACTGGCGCAAGCCTACCCGCAACTCTTTCCATCGATCAAACGCATTCTGGTCTGGAACCGCACCTTCAGTAATGCTGAGAAGCTGGCCGCCCAGGTGGGTGGCACCGCTGTTGAATCACTGCAAGACGCCGTGATGCAAGCTGACATCATCAGCTCAGCGACAGTCAGTGTCGATCCGATCATCCAAGGTGCCTGGCTGCAACCCGGCACTCACCTGGATCTGATCGGCGCTTTCCGGGCTGATATGCGCGAAGCGGATGATAAAGCCATGCAGGTCAGCCGCGTATTTGTCGATTCACGTAAAACCACCCTCGGAGAGATAGGTGAACTGATCAAACCGATTGAATCCGGCGCTATCACCGAAGCCGATGTTCTGGCAGACCTCTATGATCTGGTGCGCGATGCCCCCGGTCGCTTAAGCCCCGACGATATCACCCTGTACAAGAATGGCGGCGGCGCACATCTGGATTTGATGACGGCACAGCATATTTTGGATAAAACAGCCGCCAGTTAGTAGCTAGGCGGCACCCATCAGTTCGCCAGTTCCCGCGCCAGCTCATCAGCCCGATCCGCACAAGCCTGCATGGCTTTAACAAACATAGCCTCCATACCTTCCGCCTCAAAGGTGTGGATGGCACGTTCGGTGGTGCCGTTGGGTGACATCACATTGCGCTTGAGCTGTGCAGGCTCTTCACCCGTTTCTTGAGCCATACGCACGGCGCCTAATCCTGTCTGCAGGATTAACCGACGCGCGGCATCAGCGGGCATGCCCATTTCGACAGCGGCTTTTTCCATCGCCTCAAAGATCATAAAGAAATACGCCGGTCCACTGCCAGAAATCGCAGTGACCACATCCAGCAATGACTCTTGATCGACCCACTCTGCCAGCCCCACACCGCTAAGCAACTGATTAGCAAAATCGCGCTGTTCAGGCTGCACACTCGGCAGTGCATACAAGCCACTGGCTCCTGCACCCACTAGTGAGGGCGTGTTCGGCATACAGCGGATAATGGCATGCTCACCACCCAACCAGGCATTGAGTGTTTCGGCTTGTAAACCAGCGGCTACGGAAATAATCAACGGGCGGGTACGACACACCGAAGATGCGATTTCACGACAAACCCCCTGCATTACCTGAGGCTTCACTGCCAGCACGATTACCTCGGCATCAGCAACAGCCGCCAGGTTATCGGTAGTCACGTGGATGTTAAGACTTTGTTTCAGTGTCTGCAGGTGATCAGCATCAGGCGCGGTCGCTGTAATGGCATCAGATGGATAGCCGTTAGCCAGCAGACCTTTGAAAATCGCACCGGCCATATTACCGGCACCGATAAATGTAATTTTTTTCGTGGGCATTGGCATAACAGCCTCCTCGCAGTCAGTTTTCTAAAGTGTAATGCCAGCACGCACGCAACACCATCATTCACAGCAGCATTACCCCCGTAACAGGAGTATTCATAAAAACATCAGGAGAATCCTGCAAGACGTGGATGTGCTCTTATACTTACAGTGGTGTCATGATAAAAATTCTGCGTGAAGTCAAAATTGAGGACTGCACTATGTTCAAACCGCAAGATGTAATGGATCCAGCCTGGATCAAGCAGCCCACGACTGAGCTCTGGCAAGCGATTTCTCCACTTTACTCTATCGATGAAGACACCTGGCTGCGTGAGCTAATGCCTCTGGCCAAGCCTGATGAGCATGAAATCAAGGATTCCGAAGACAAAGCCACCCGCCTGATTGAACAGGTTCGCGCTGATGGCGACTCAATCCACATGATTGATGCGTTGTTACTGGAATACAGTCTGGATACCAAAGAAGGCATTCTACTGATGTGTCTGGCCGAAGCGCTGATGCGTGTACCCGATGCTGACACAGCTGACGCACTGATCCGTGACAAACTGAGTGTTGCCGACTGGAAAAAACACCTGCGCAACTCCGACTCACTACTGGTGAACGCCTCCACTTGGGGCTTATTACTCACCGGTAAAGTTGTCACTATGGATGAGAAGGAAGATGGCTCTGCCAGCGGCATCATTAACCGCCTGGTCAATCGCATGAGTGAACCGGTTATTCGCAAGGCGATGCAACAAGCGATGAAAGTGATGGGACACCAGTTTGTGCTGGGTCGCACCATCAATGAAGCGATGAAACGCGGCAGTGAATACCGCCAGAAAGGCTATACCTATTCCTTCGACATGCTCGGCGAAGCGGCGCTGACCAGCAAAGATGCCAAAAAATACTTCGATGACTACATGAGTGCCATCGAGTACACAGGTAATTTCGTAGACAAAAAAGTACAGGGTCCACGTCCAAGCATCTCCATCAAACTGTCAGCACTGCACCCACGCTATGAAGTCGGGCAGGAATCACGGGTGATGACCGAGCTGTTTGACAGCGTGCTGCAGTTGATCAAGAAAGCGCGCTCGCTGAATGTTGCCATTACCATCGATGCGGAAGAGATGGACCGGTTAGAATTATCACTGCACCTGTTTGCCAAACTATACCGTGATCCGGCCTGTCAGGGCTGGGGTGGTTTTGGTCTGGTGGTACAGGCCTATTCCAAACGCGCCCTCGCCGTATTGGCCTGGCTGGCCGCTCTGGCCAATGAACAGGGTGACCTGATTCCGGTACGCTTGGTCAAAGGCGCTTACTGGGACACCGAGATCAAACTTTGCCAGCAGAAAGGCCTGGATGGCTACCCAGTATGGACCCGTAAAGAAAGCACCGACGTATCCTACCTGGCTTGTGCCCGCTTCCTGCTGAGCGAACAGATCAAGGGCCTGATCTGGCCTCAGTTTGCCAGTCATAACGCGCACACCGTTGCCAATATCATGACACTGGCAAAGCATGATCAATTTGAATTCCAGCGCCTGCACGGCATGGGTGATGCGCTGTATGACCGCGTGGTCAAACAGGCCGGTGTCAGCGTACGTATTTATGCACCTGTCGGCAGCCATAAAGACCTGCTGCCCTACCTGGTACGCCGCCTGCTGGAAAATGGTGCTAACAGCTCGTTTGTACACCGTCTGGTTGATGCCCGCTGCCCAATCAGCGATCTGGTTCAGCATCCTTACACCACTCTCACTAAGCGTAAAACCCTCAGCAATCCGCAGATTCCACTGCCGGTGGGTATTTTTGAAGACCGCGCCAACTCCTACAGCCCAAACATTGAAATTGAATCACAGTGGCTGCCGTTCAGCGCGGATGTCAAACGCTTTACCACTCAGCAATGGCTGGCACAGCCTTTTATCAATGGCGAAGCAATTGCTGATCTACCCGGCCACGCGGTAACAGCACCACATGACAACCGCATCACCGTCGGTGAAGCCAAGTTTGCCAACGCTGAACTGGTGGATAAAGCCATCAACGCCGCGCAAGAAGGCTATGCTGGCTGGAGCAACACACCGGTTAAGGTACGTGCGGAAGCACTGCGTAAACTGGCAGACCTGCTAGAAGATAATCTGGCTGAACTCTGTGCCATCTGCCATATGGAAGCTGGAAAAACCATTCAGGATGCAATAGATGAAGTACGTGAAGCGGTCGATTTCTGCCGCTATTACGCCAATCAAGCCGAACAGCATTGCAGCCGTCCCATCAGCCTTAGCCAACTTGAAGGAGGCCAGGCCCTGTGGCAGCGTCAGGGTCGCGGTGTGTTTGTGTGCATCAGCCCCTGGAACTTCCCGCTGGCGATTTTCCTTGGACAGATCACCGCGGCTCTTGCCGCTGGTAATAGCGTCATTGCCAAACCGGCTGAACAAACCAGTCTGATTGCCAGCCGCGCCGCCGAGCTGATTTTCGAAGCAGGCATACCGGGCAATGCTTTCTGCCTGTTACCTGGTGATGGTGCTGGTGTCGGTGCACCGCTCACCTCTGATCCACGCATTAGCGGTGTGGCCTTTACCGGCTCCACGGAAACGGCACAGCTAATTAACCGGGCACTGGCCAAACGCGATACCGATCCGGTTCCGTTTATTGCCGAAACCGGTGGCCAGAACGCCATGATTGTGGATTCCACTGCACTGCCTGAGCAGGTTGTTAACGATGCCGTGCTATCAGGTTTCGCATCCGCTGGTCAACGCTGTTCAGCTCTGCGTATTTTGTGTGTCCAGGAAGATATTGCCGATCGCATTATCGAATTGCTCAAGGGAGCCATGGCAGAACAGGTTGTAGGTGATCCACGTTTACACAGCACCGATGTTGGCCCAGTGATCGATAAGGATGCCCAAGCCGGGCTCCTTGCGCATATCGACAAGATGAAAGCGTCCACCAATTTCATTGCACAAACGCCACTGCCCGCCGTCTGTGAGCACGGCACCTTTGTCCCACCCTCGGCATTTGAAATTCAGTCTATTTCAGAGCTGGGACGTGAGCAATTTGGCCCGATCATCCATCTGCTGCGCTACAAAGCCAGCCAGCTGGACAAACTCATTAATGAGATCAATGCCACCGGCTATGGCCTGACATTGGGCATTCACAGCCGTAACGAGCGTACTGCATCCCATATTGAATCACGCATCCGCGTGGGTAACTGCTACATCAACCGTAACCAGATAGGTGCTGCCGTAGGTGTGCAGCCATTCGGTGGCCAGGGCCTTTCCGGTACCGGCCCTAAAGCAGGCGGTCCACACTACCTGATGCGTTACACCCAACTTACACCTGTTCAGGAGACTCACTGATGAGCACAACAGTTTCTCGCATAAGTCAGGCTCAAGCCGCCTGGGAAGCCTGGAACCACCTGGGGTTCACCCAGCGCAGTGAGCGCCTGAAAAAACTCGCCAGCGAACTGCCAGCACTGCGTGATGCCAAAATTCAGACACTGCTGAAGCAACTGCTGGACCGTACTATCACGCTGGAACCTATTCAGGTGATGCCAGGGCCAACAGGAGAATCTAACGAACTCTACCTGAATGGACGGGGTGTTGTACTGGTCACTGGCGATGCTACAGCAACAGAAGTTGCCCTGGTCGGGCAACTAATCACCGCACTGGCCTGTGGTAACTGCGTGCTATTGCATTGGCCGCAACAGCCGGATTGGGCTCGTAGCCTGGTGGAAAAAGTGCACACGTTTGGTTTACCCAAGGGGGTTATTCATTACCTGTCGGAAGCTGAACTGGAACCTTTACTGGCACTTGAAGGGATCGCCGTGATAGCGCCAGTGTGTACAGCCGCGCAAGCGCGCGACATCAACCGACACCTGGCACAGCGCAAGGGTCTACTGGTACAGCTGGTGAGTGAAACCGATCCACAAGCCTGCACGCACCTGTTACAGCCCGATCACCTGTTGCGCTTTGTAACGGAGCGTACGCGCACCATCAACACTACCGCTGTGGGTGGTAATGCAACACTGCTGGAGCTGGGGAGTACCGAGCTTTAAGTACAAGTAATAAGGGGGCAGGTAAATGCCCCTTTTCTTTTCATCAGTCCTGCATTACCTCACTAGCCTTGCAAATATCAAGAAAGCTGACCCCTTGAAGCCTCCGAAGCGCCCTTTGTATAGATATGGCCTTAGCTCTATACTAAAGCTACTTGAGTTATTAAAGGAAAGGGGATGCGTTTTGCGACTCACAACACGCCAGCGCCACATCATTCGTCAATGTGCTGATGAAATATTCGGTAAGGATATTTCCATCCAACTTTTTGGTTCACGACTACACGATTCGCTTAGAGGTGGTGATATTGACTTGCTGATTGAAAGCCACGAAATCATTCCAAACAAGCTCGAAAAAACACTTCGGTTAACCGCCAGGCTTCAGGTTCACCTGGGTGATCAACCTATTGATGTATTAGTTATTGACCCAGAAACCGCAATCAACTCAATACACCAACAAGCACAACTAACCGGCCAACCTGTATGAATTACAACAAGGACGTTACCACTGAGCTACCACCCGAACTTGATGTAGTTATTAAGCTATAAAGGCTAAAACCATGCTGAACCTGCACACTGCCCCCCCTGGCACCTCGCTTTGCAGCAGCAAGCTGGTTTTACGTGCAACCGTGCTGGCGCAAGCTGTGGCGATACTCCTGGCACTGGCACCCGGCGCCGTGGAAGATCGCTGGTTTCGATTGGGATTAAGTACCCTGTTCGTACAATGGGTGGCCTTACTTACCCTGCTATTGCTCTGTCAGTTACAAAAGTACCGCCCCAACATATCCGCAAAACGTCTCGCCGCCTGTGCTTTTGCGATACTCCTCACCTGTACCACACTCGTCAGCCTGGCAGCTTTTGTCCTGCTTACGGAAAAAGGCTGGGAACCCCAGGTGAACCTCAGTTGGTTTATACTGCACAATCTAACCATTGCACTGATCGTCGGTATTATCGGCCTGCAATTTTACCTGATGCATCTGGAACGCAATCAACGTATTGCCGCCCAGTCACGCGCTGAGCTGGACGCGCTGCAAGCACGCATACGACCACACTTTCTATTCAATAGTCTGAACACCGCTGCAGAGCTGACCCGAGAAGACCCGGAAGCCGCCGAAGCGGCGTTACTCAACCTGTCCAGCCTGTTTCGTGCCGCCTTGAATGCTGGCGAAGCCTCGACACTAAAGGCTGAAATCGCCCTGGCAAAGGCTTATATCGACCTGGAACGCTGGCGCCTGGGAGATCGACTCAGTATCACCTGGGATCTGCCGGACCCGCTACCTGACACGCCCCTGCCAGCACTCACCCTACAGCCCTTGTTGGAGAATGCTGTAGGCCATGGAATTGAACGCATCACCACGGGAGGCAGTATTTCTGTCTGCCTGTTGCAAAGCGAGCAAAACATCACACTGCTGATAACCAATCCAGCCGGAGAAAAGCCGGCTCGCCTTAAAGGCAACGGCATGGCGATTGACAATATTCGTAAACGCCTTGAACTCTTATCAGGTGAACAAGCTAAGCTGATAACAGGTACAATCGATAACCACTATCGCGTTAAACTGGTTATTCCTTATGCGCACACTGATCGTTGATGATGAACCCCTCGCCCGCTCAAGGCTAAAGCGTTTGCTGTTAGCACACCCTGATTATGTCTGTGTGGGTGAAGCCAGCAATGGTGAAGAGGCTATAGCACAAGTTGAAGCACTCAAGCCTGATCTGGTATTGCTGGATATCGAAATGCCCGGCAGTGATGGTTTGTCCGTTGCTGAACAGCTCAATGCCAGACAAATTCCACCTGCTATTATTTTTGTAACCGCTCATCCGGAACATGCACTGGATGCCTATCGCGTCAGCCCGGCTGATTACCTGCTCAAGCCTGTTGATCCAGAAAGACTAACCACTGCCCTCTCCCGTCTGGGTATGCATACGCGAGCTCATCTGGAAAGAAATGAAGAACTGAACCCCTGGATCAGCTACCAAATAGGCAATAGCCTGCGCCGTATTCGCTTTGAAAAAGTACAGTATTTTATGGCTGAGGATAAAATAGTGAAGATGGTGTTTGATGGCGGGGAAGCGATTGTTGAGCAGAGTCTGAAGCAGTTGGAAGAAAAGTATGACGGACTAGTATTAAAAGTGCGTAGAGGCATTCTAGTCAATGCAGCTAGAGTTGAATCTGGCTGCAACAAACACTTAAAAAATTATATTCGCTTAAAAGAATCTAACTGCCTTCTAGAGGTTAGCAGAAGGCAGTTAGCAACTGTGAAAAAAATACTAAAGTAAATAATACTTTTCTATACAAGTAGAGCTAAAGATCACTCCCATGAGGCATTTCCAGTACTATCCAGCACCAAATTAGCTCTACCTACCATCATGCCTCTAGGGGTAGCTGTTATAGTATAAGACTGATTATTAGCACCTAAGGCCAATACATAGTTATAAAAATCATCGTTTTGTAAACTTGGCATCACATTATTTATAGTAGCACCGGCATAGGAAAAATTCTTTGCGCGATACATTTCCAACTCCCCCGAAAACTCTAGTATTTTGGCCTGCGCCTCTGTTTCTCTTGTATCTTGAATATGGCGTGTATAAGCAGGGTAGGCAACAGCAGCAAGTATTGCCACTATCGCCACGACAATCATTAATTCTATTAATGAAAACCCTTTGATTGGAGTAAAGCGATCTATTTTAATCATCAGAACCCTGCTCATCTTCACTCTCTTCCTCGTTGCCAAAACCCTGATCATCTATAATAGTATTCGCCGCATCTGGTGACAACTGCATCCACCGGCGTTTTCTGATACGACTATCACCAAGCTCTGTATCATCAACAATCTCTGTACCTACGACGACTACAACTTCACCATCTTCGTTCACTATTAGTGTAGGTGTTGGTGGTGGAGTAGTTTGTTTAAGGTCCTGTCGTCTCGAAAGAGGTGCCTCTCCTTCCCCGCCACCATCTTCGTTGCCAGAAATACTTTGCGCCGAACCATTTGCTAGTGAAACCGTATGTAAATACGCAGCACCATAGCGGACAACGCAAGGATTATCCTGCTCTTGGTCAACTGAAGGTTCATAGGTTGTGAAGAGTATTTTATTCTGATAAATGACAGGTGAGGATAAACCTTTTTCACCTGTTTCAAGGTAGTAATACCACCCCCTATACAAAGAAGTGACAGATACTCCTGAAGTATCATTAGTGACATCAATCATATTTCCTGTATTAGCTTCAACATGCGCTACAGGATACAGTGCTGCTGGATCTTTAATGACAAATATAGCTTCATTGGTACTATCATCCAAAGGATGTGCGCGATAACCCGAAACAATAGTAACTACAAGATTACCATTTGAAATTGCTACTGCAGGGGCTTCATAAAAACGTCTATGGTTTGCACCAGTACCACCAAGATTCGCTAACTTAGTCACTGTGTGCTGTGGTTTTTTTGTATCTGGGTCAATACCACCAATACTAATTCTAAAAACCTGGCCACCTAAATCACCAAAATATAAATGGTCAGCTAAACCATCAAAGTCTGTATCAACTATAGAAATACCTGATGGTATTGACCACTTCATATCAGTGACTTGTTGATTAACATGGCTACTACCACCTATCGACCATACTAACTCACCCGTAACCGCATTTACGAAATAAACTGCATTTCCCTGCTGATCACTCTCAGTTCGCTCCTCGTAGTTATCATGATCGGTTGGACTGTACCCACCACCAAATACCAATACAGGAATGGCACCATCAGCAGTCGGAATTTTAGTAAGAGTTGGTGTTGACCAAGTCTGCCCAAGATCTTCAAATCCAGTAGTGGCATTACTGATTTGCCACAACATTTCAGGTGCGTCAGGGTCAGTAACATCCAGTGCATAATAATGCTGGCCACCACGTCTCATTCCACCATAGAGGTATACATGTTCAGGTGCTGAACTTGATGTATTTCCAGCCTTTCTCCAAGCAGTCCAACTACCGTCAAGACCATACAGCTGACGAGAATTATCAAGGTTTAAACCTGGACGCCTGATAGTAAATTCATCAGCTTTTGATAGCATTTCATAAGGCATAAAGGAAAATGCCTCTTCCCCTGTCTGGGCATCTATTGCATGCAGCATGCCTGCATTGGTAGAGACAAAAACGTAATTATTATTTTCATTGGTACCATAGTTGATCATTATAGGCTGACTATGTAGTGGATCACCCCACATCACACCCAACTCATCAAAGATTAACTCTCTTTCAATTTCAGTACTTGCGCCTATCAAATCATCTGAGGGCACTGTAGTACTACTCCAGCTTAATTTTTTTAATGCCCCACCAACCGTATCAGTGAAGTATAGATTTCTCCCACTGACTTGCTCTCTAGCCCCGCCTTTCTCAACATCGCGACCGTCTACCGCACTACTCCAGAAGCTTTTTGAATCATCACTGAAATACCCCGAATCATCATCAATAGCATTATTATCTAGTGAATCGATGATTGTAGTTCCACTCAACTTATAACGCTTTAAATTACCTTCCCAAAAGCTACTTTCAACAGGCTGAAACACGGCATAAAAAAGTTGGTCAAGGTACTGGAATCTATTCATTGTGTTTACAGCCACACCAGGGGCTGATATGGATTTTGATTCAGCATCAATTAAATTAAATATTTCAAGAAAAGCCTGAGCTAACTCTTCGGCATTATCAGCAAAATAGACATTTTCTGTACCTCCATCTTCAGCTACATTACCCATCCTATCTGCTGGATCGGTGCCTTCACTGATCCCAAATGCAATCTGCCAGGTTTTAATGGGCTTCATATTATTAGGTGAATCACCTTGAAGCCACTCAGCTAAATCACCTTGGCAAGCGTAGCTACTGTTACAAGATCCACCCGCTAACGTTCTTACACTTGTATAATCATTATCTTGGGTTGGAGCACCATCAGTCATTACAACAACGTGATTCGTCTCACATTGATTATTCATATTGATGGGGGATTGATAAAAAGCATCACTTTCCCATTCTTTTACCCATCCATACTCTCGACAACTTCCATTCTGCCACCATCTTATACATTGATAAACATCTTTTTCATTCATATTCACAGCAGGTCTAGGTGTGTTGGTAATAGCCTCTCCTCTTTTTGCATAATTACTTGGAGCCATTCCCAACATGTATCGCGCCACTTCTGAATAAGCTTCCATGATGGGTGTATTCGAAGTTCCTTTTAACTGATTAACAATTGATTTAACTTCTGTCTTTGCAGTATCAGTCATCTCAGAAACGGGATAAAAAACATAGCCACCATAACCGGAGTTATCATAACCACCATTGAATTTTGCAAGCCCCAGCTTTATATCATCTGATAAGCCGTCGATTAATGTTGAAAATGCAATTCTTAAATCAGACATAGGAGTTCGACTATCTGCACAGTTCCTACTACCTGAGGGCCTTGGATCACACATACTGCCTGAAGTATCAATTAGCACCATAACATTTGCAGCAACCTGATTTTCATCATCATCGGCCGTTGCTTGTGCAAAATAAATCTCCGTATCATCAGCATAGCCGTATGTGGGATATAATATGGCACTTACAATCATTAGAGCAGCAAATAAAAAATTATTTGTAGGTTTCATTTTGCTTCTCCACTATTCAAGTTCTGAACCTGCTTTCAAGCCTTTCTTCAAAGACTCCTGCAAGTGATTATTTTGTATATTAAATGATTCCATTTTACTCGTAGACAAAATATTGGTTTTATAGTCAACAAATAAAACACCACTACCGGTTACACTAACCTGATGACCTTCTATCGCCTGATAGCCATCAAAATAAGCCAGGCTTTCACCCTTAATAAGACCTCGCTCATCCATCAAATCATTATCACCACAGGCACCTACAACAAGGCCATCCGTTGTCATACAGGACTGCATGCCTGGCTCTACGTCATCATATAATTCACTATCATCTAAAACTGACAATGAGCTATAGGTAGCAGCAATTATTGTTTCAGCTGCTTCAAATGTCATTGCATCAGCTTGTATTCCCGTGGCAACTTTAGTACTGAAATTACTAGAACGAATTGCACTCAGACCGAGAACTGACACAAGAACCATGACAATTAGTGCAATTATCAGCGCTGAACCCGTCTGCTTAATTTTTTTTACTTCAGGATAGCAAGTCATATTAAACTCCATCCCAGTCATAGTTACGCAACTGAACAGTAGATGTAAATGCTCGGACAATTCTTCGGTTAGGTACAAGCGTTACCTTATCATCCAATACATAATAGTCTTCATTGTTAACATTTAATGGTAAATTGTTATTTTCACCACTTAATAAAAAACCATAGCGTAACGCAACAATCACAGCACCATTATCTACTTGATCACTAAGATCATCTGCAGTCACAAACTGCGTTACACTCATTTCAGGAGGATCATCTTTCTCAGTATCTATACCATATAAAACTTTAAAACGTTGAACTTGAGTTAACAGCACCACTCCATTGGCTGAAGCAGCCTGGTTCCCACGACAACGCAATTCACCATTACTGATAAAATAGTGGTTCACGATTGTTTTATCATCATTATTGCCTACACCTTCACAATCTTGTGTGCCATTATAGGTGATGACAAGAGAATCACTTACCCCATTAGCTGAAACCGGATCACCAGGGTTTGTAGCTTCATATATTACAGGGGTTATTGTACCAACATTTGTAGCGCCTCTACCTGCTTGACGTAAATCTGTATTCATATATCGAATTGCCATATAGGCATCTTCGTATACCTCAGAAAGTGATTGCTGCAAGGAAAATGTACGCTGGTTAGTTAACAACAATTGCACCGCAGCCAGTGTAATAACTAGCCCTAACACCATTGCAATCATTAACTCTACCAAGGAGAAGCCTGTTTCATTTTTCATCAGCGGCTAACCTCCATCACTACACAATAAGTATCAGCACCTGCCGTGTTAAGGCCATTGTTATCTATACATTCAGTAATATCTTGTTCATTCCAACTAACAATCATGCAATCCATACTGTTAAAACCACACGGACTCCCAATAACACGTCCTAAAGGTAGTGTATTAGCAGCCTTCCATTGTAAATACGCTATATCCCAGCCCGCCATTTCCGCAGATGTACAGCTGTTGCTTATGCACTTAGAAAGTTCTGGCGGCACAGACTTGACTGTTTGATGATCAGTTGACCAGTTATTAACAGTGAAGTAACGATCTAATTCTTTAGGATTAGATTGAACCCTTTCTATAGCATCTTGAATAATCAGTGTCGCTTGAGCTCTAAAATTAGCTTCATTAGAATTTTTCAGTGAGACTAACTGAAGGCCAGCAAAGCCAAGTGCTCCAACCGCTAATACAACTAAAGCGATCAAAACTTCCAGCATCCCAACACCGGTTTGTTTTGATAGACCTTTTTTTTGTATACAGTATTTCATTCACAGGCCTCTATTTCACTTTGAATTTTTCCTAAAAAAGATACTGTAACTTTTCGACCATCTGTCAAATCATTGTGGCAAACCAAGAATGTCGCACCACCATTGGCCACACCACCGCGCGCAAAAAATGTAATTGCTCCTGCTGCTCCTTGACGCTGTACGCTGACATTCGAATGCGGAGTAAACGCTTCTACCTGCTCTTCAATTGCGCTGGCGCTCGAAGCCAATATCCAACCATCTGCCCAACCACCGGCTTCAGGCTCTACAGATACATCCTCTCGAACATTAACGGCCTGTATACGCGCAGTGTTAAGAGCAGCTATCAAATCACGGCTGGTAGACTTGAGGGCGTTATTCGCTGCTATTTGCTGGAATGAAGGTACTGCAACCGTTAAAAGCACAACAGCGACGATCATAGCAACTAGTAACTCTATCAGGGTCAAACCCTGCTGGTGGAGCCGCATAGAGCACATTCCTTTTAGATAGACCTATATAAACCGGAGGCAATGTTGATTTTTTCATTACCTTAAGAATAGACAGGACAAAGAACAAATGCAGCAGTCAGGTGGATGGGCGTTAGTATTTTAACGACAAGCGGTAAATTTATTGGAAAAGAAGCCACATAGCGTGGCTTCTTGCTTGATCATTGTCAGACTTGCAAATAATCCAAGATTCCCTCTGCCGCCTTGCGTCCTTCATCGATGGCGGTAACCACCAGGTCTGAACCTCTGACCATATCACCACCGGCAAACACCTTGGCATTCGTGGTCTGAAAAGCGAAACGGTTGGCTTCTTTGGGCTGTGCGGTGGTATCAACCCGGCCATCCTGATGCAGGCTGATATTCTGCTCTGCAAACCAGGGAGCTGGGCTGGGGCGGAAACCAAAAGCGACCAGTACCGCATCGGCTTTGAGAATCTCTTCTGAGCCTTCGACAACTTCAGCGCGCTGACGACCATTTTCATCCGGCTCACCCATGCGGGTGGTGACCACTTTTACACCGGTCACCTTGCCGTCTTCACCAATGATTTCGACGGGCTGGCGGTTAAAGACAAACTTAACCCCTTCTTCACGGGCGTTGACCACTTCGTTTTTGGAGCCAGGCATGTTGGCTTCATCACGACGGTAGGCGCAGGTCACGGATTTTGCGCCCTGACGGATTGAGGTGCGGTTACAGTCCATGGCGGTATCGCCACCACCGAGTACCACGACCCGCTTACCTTTCAGGTTGATGAAGTTGGATACGTCTTTATCATAACCCAGGCAATGGTTCACATTGGAGATCAGGAATGGCAAGGCTTCGAACACCCCTTGCAGGTCTTCACCCGGGAAGCCACCTTTCATATAACTGTAGGTGCCCATTCCCATGAATACAGCATCGTACTCACTCAGCAGGGTTTCGATAGTGATATCCTTGCCGACTTCGGTATTCAGGCGGAATTCAATGCCCATACCTTCGAAGACTTTACGACGACGCACCATCACCGATTTTTCCAGCTTGAACTCGGGAATCCCGAAGGTCAGCAGGCCACCGATTTCCGGATAACGATCAAATACCACCGGTTTAACGCCGTTGCGTACCAGCACATCCGCACAGCCCAGACCGGCAGGTCCTGCACCGATAATCGCCACCTTTTTGTCTGTCCAGACCACGTTGGACATGTCCGGCTTCCAGCCCATAGCGAAAGCCGTGTCGGTGATGTATTTCTCTACCGAGCCGATGGTGACAGCACCGAAGCCATCATTCAGGGTACAGGCACCTTCACACAAGCGATCTTGCGGGCACACGCGGCCACAGACTTCTGGCAGGGTGTTGGTTTGATGGCTTAGCTCCACCGCTTCCATGATGTTGCCTTCGGATACCAGCTTCAACCAGTTGGGGATGAAGTTGTGTACCGGGCACTTCCATTCGCAATAAGGGTTACCGCATTCCAGACAACGGTGTGCCTGGTTCGCTGCATTACGCGGTTTAAAGGGTTCATAGATCTCGGCAAACTGCTTCTTACGTACAGTTGCATTGATTTTATCCGGACCTTTACGGCCCACTTCTATAAACTGAAAATCATTACTCAGACGGTCAGCCATCTTTACACCTCATTCGCAGGCCGGCTCGCAGCCGGCGCTACCTTTAATCATTACCCGTCAGGGGAGTTATTCAGAACGCGCTTATTCAGGGCGTTTGCGAATACTGTTCAGCAGGTCATTGATCCCTGTTGCATAGGGTTTGACCAGCCAGAACTTCCCGATCAAGTCATCGAAGTTATCCAGGATTTCCTGACCCCAGGCGCTACGCGTTTCACGGGTGAACTCAATGATTGTTGAGCGCAGGTGGTTTTTATGCGCTTCCATCTGCTCAGTCGAAATACGGTGGATATCTACCAGCTCATGGTTGTACTTATCCACGAAACTGTTATCCAGATCCAGTACATAAGCAAAGCCACCGGTCATACCGGCACCAAAGTTATAGCCGGTTTTCCCCAGTACCGTGATGATGCCACCAGTCATGTATTCACAACAATGATCGCCCGCACCCTCGATTACCGCATGACAACCAGAGTTACGTACACCGAAACGCTCACCGGCCTGACCGGCTGCAAACAGCTTACCGCCAGTTGCACCATACAGGCAGGTGTTACCCATGATGGAGGCTTCATGGGTTTTGTATGTCACATCATCAAAGGCGCGCAGTACGATCTTACCGCCGGCCATGCCTTTACCGACATAATCGTTGGCATCACCTTCCAGGTAGAGGTACTGACCACCGGCATTCCAGACACCAAATGACTGGCCGGCATGGCCTTTGAAGTTATAAATCACCGGCTCATCTGACATGCCCAGGTTGCCGTGTAGTTTGGCAATCAGGCCTGAAGTGCGAGCACCTACTGAGCGATCGCAGTTGGTAATCTTGAACAAAAATTCCCCGCCACTCTTGTCATGAATCGCGGCACTGGATTGTGCCAGCATCTCATTATTCAATGAACCCGGATCATAAGGCTCATTGCGGTGCTGCTGTACCGTATGCGGTGCATCAGCCGGTATATTGGCATGACTCAGCAAGGGCGACAGATCCAGACATTTCTGTTTAGCGGTTTCACCTTCAAGCACTTCCAGCAGGTCTGTGCGTCCAACCAGCTCTTCCAAGGTGCGCACACCCAGCATTGCCATCCACTGACGTGTTTCTTCAGCCACGAAGCGGAAGAAATTTTTCACCATTTCGACGGTGCCACGGAAGTGTTCTTCACGCAGGTCAGCACGCTGTGTTGCTACACCGGTGGCGCAGTTATTCAGGTGACAGATTCGCAGGTATTTACAACCCAGGGCCACCATCGGCATGGTACCGAAGCCAAAGCTTTCGGCGCCGAGCATAGCCGCTTTAACCACATCCAGACCGGTTTTCAGACCACCGTCTGTCTGCAGGCGAATTTTGCCGCGCAGCTGGTTGCCGCGTAACGACTGGTGTGCATCGGCCAGACCTAGCTCCCAGGGGGAACCGGCATAATGGATAGAGGTCAGCGGTGAGGCCGCGGTACCGCCATCGTAACCGGAAATGGTGATCAGATCGGCATAGGCCTTGGCGACACCACAGGCGATGGTGCCGACACCCGGACGCGATACCAGTTTGACCGATACCAGCCCTTCCGGATTGATCTGCTTCAGGTCAAAAATCAACTGCGCCAGATCTTCAATAGAGTAGATATCATGATGCGGTGGAGGTGAAATCAGCGTGACACCGGGTACTGAGTAACGCAGCCGTGCGATCAGCGCATTGACCTTACCACCCGGTAACTGCCCGCCTTCACCCGGTTTGGCACCCTGAGCCACCTTGATCTGCATGACATCGGCACTCATCAGGTACTCCGGGGTGACCCCGAAACGACCCGAGGCGATCTGCTTGATCTTGGAGCGCTTGATAGTGCCATGACGGGCAGGGTCTTCACCACCCTCACCGGAGTTGGAACGACCACCCAGCTCATTCATGGCTACAGCCAGAGCTTCATGTGCTTCAGGAGACAGGGCTCCCAGCGACATGGCCGCGGAGTCAAAGCGGGTAAACAAGCTCTCGACGGGTTCAACCTCAGACAGCGGAATAGGCTGAATGTCCTTACGGATACCCAGCAGGTCTCGCAGAGTGGCCACACCGCGTTTGTTAACCAGATCGGCATAACGCTGATAATCACGCACATCACCGCTGCTCACGGCTTGATGAATGGTGGTGACTACATCGGGGTTATAGGCGTGATATTCGCCATTATGGATATACTTGAGCAAACCACCCTGCTGAATCGGCTTGCGCGCACTCCAGGCTTCGGCGGCCAACAGCGCCTGCTCCTGCTGGAAGTGTTCGAAACGTGCTCCTTCGATACGGCTGGTCACCCCTTTGAAACAGAGATCAACCACTTCGCTTGAAAGACCAACAGCTTCAAACAGTTGAGCCGAACGATAAGAGGCAATGGTGGAGATACCCATCTTCGACAGGATTTTCATCAAGCCTTTGTTGATGCCTTTACGGTAGCTCTCGTGAGCTTGCAGTGGCTCGCCAGTAATTTCACCGGTGCGACACAGATCATTCAGAACACGGTATGCCAGGTAAGGGTAAATCGCCGTAGCACCAAAACCAAACAGCACGGCAAAGTGGTGAGAATCTCTCGCTGTAGCCGTTTCTACGACCAGGTTAGCGCTGGTACGCAGCCCTTTGGACACCAGGTGCTGGTTCACGGCGCCGGTCGCCATAGCCGCATGGATTGGTAACTTACCTTGCTTAATATAAGCATCACTCAAAATCAGAATGACCTTGCCACGCCGCGCAGCCGCTTCGGCTTGCTGACACAGATCGACAATAGCCTGTTTGAGACCAACTTCTGGATCGTATTGCATATCCAGGGTTTCTGACTCGAAGTCTTCAATATTCATGTCCCGCAAGCGTCTGAACTTACTCGCCGACAGTACGGGTGATTTCAGCACGATACGCCGCGCGTGCGCCGGCGTTTCTTCAAATACATTTTTCTCACGACCAATGCAGGTCTGCAACGACATAACTATCGCTTCACGCAGTGGATCGATGGGCGGGTTAGTGACCTGAGCAAACTGCTGACGAAAGTAGTCATACACGGATCTGACCCGACCCGACAGCACGGCCATGGGCTTATCATCTCCCATAGAGCCCACCGCTTCCATACCTGACTCACCTAATGGGCGCAGTACCTGGTCGCGCTCTTCGAAGGTAACCTGGAACATTTTCATGTGAGTGCGGGTTTCTTCCGGACTCATTTCACGAAACGAGGTGGACTCTTCGACGAAGTTCATCGTCTGTTCCAAGGGAATCGAGTGTTCGCGGAGCCATTTACGGTAGGGCTGACGGGATTTCAGAATTTTGTCAACATCGGCCGTGTGCATAACTTCGCCAGTCGACGTATCGACTACCAAAATCTGCCCTGGCCCGACACGCCCCTGTGCCTTGATGCTGGAAGGTTCATAATCAAACACACCGATTTCAGATGCGGTACACAGCAGTCCGTCATCGAGCATCACCCAACGTGAAGGTCGCAGACCATTACGGTCAAGCATACACACAGCATAGCGACCGTCGGTCATGACCATACCGGCGGGACCATCCCAGGGTTCCATGTGCATCGAGTTGAATTCATAAAATGCACGCAGATTGGAATCCATGGTTTCCACGTTCTGCCAGGCGGGCGGCACAATCATGCGCACCGTACGGTAGATATCCATGCCACCCACCATCAGAAACTCCAGCATATTATCCATGCTGGAAGAGTCAGAACCGGTGGTGTTCACGATAGGCTGTAATTCATCAACATTCGGCAGCAGCGGGGTAGCAAACTTGGTGCTACGCGCGCGCGACCAGGCGCGGTTACCTTCGATGGTGTTAATTTCACCATTATGTGCCAGAAAACGAAACGGCTGCGCCAATGGCCAGCGTGGCGCGGTATTGGTTGAAAAGCGCTGATGATAAGTACAAATCGCTGTCTGCAAGCGCTCATCGCTGAGATCTTTATAAAATACCGGCAGGTCCACCGGCATCATCAGACCCTTGTAGGAGATAACCTTGTCCGACAAGCTACAGATATAAAAATCAGGATCATTACTAAGGGCTATTTCAGCCTTACGTCTGGCGGTGAACAGACTGATCACAAATTCACGTTCAGATTTTTCTTCCGTATCAACAAATACCTGTTCAATACGTGGCAGCGTATCTTTGGCGATAGGCCCTAGACAGGCTTCATCCGTCGGTACTTCACGCCAGCCTTTAACTCGCAATCCCAACTGAGTCAGTTCGGAATTAACCTGATTACGAGCCTGCTCAGCCAACGCTGGATCTTGAGATAAAAACACCATACCTACGGCATAGAGATCACTCAGATCTGCTTTGAGCGCTTCTTTTGCTACGGCTCGCATGAATGCGTCCGGTTTCTGCATCAGCAGACCACAACCGTCACCGGTTTTGCCATCTGCTGCAATCCCCCCGCGGTGCGTCATACAGGCTAATGCCTGAATCGCTTTCTGCAGGAGGCTATGACTTGCTGTTCCCTGCATGTGCGCCATCAGACCAAAGCCGCAGTTGTCCTTGAATTCACCTGGGCGGTACAGACCATTGCTCATAAGCCAATCTCACTAAAAACCAATAAAATCAATGCGCTATTAACGCAAGATATAAAAACCCCTTATCCCGGAGTCAAAAAAGGGGTGTTTATGCTACACCCCTTATGGGATAAGAACAATTTTGGCGTTTCCGTGGGCACTGATATTTTCAGTATCACAGCCTCTCAGGGGCCGTATTATATGATCAATCACGCATTATTGATCGATTTTTTTAATATCTTCTTTGACACTGGATATTGATCTGGCCCACGGATTTCGATCCCTGAGGTCAGCAGGAAGGCTTCGTACAGCTTCCATTGCGGCTGCACGAGTCGGGTATTGGCCATAAACAACGACATGCCATGGCGCACCCTGAAATAGCGCCTTGAAACGATAAAAACGCTGAGGCTGCTCCTGTGATTGGATGAATTTTACCACACTTTCTTCCGACCGTGCGCCTAGCATCTGCAATGTAAAGCCACTGTCGGGCCATTCCAGCAGCACTTCAGCCTGAGAACCGGGTGTAACCGAAGTGCTCAATTCGGGCTCTGTACGGGCTGGCGCAGGCTCTGAAGCAGACTCAGGGGCTGAAACCACCGCACTCTGTTCAATTGGTTCGGGTGTATCTGCTACAACTGGAGCCTCCACTTCCGGAAGGACAGGGGCAGGGGCAGGTTCAGGTTCAACCTCAGCTACAGCGTCTGCTGTGACAGTGTTTACCTCTGTAACCGCACTTGTCTCTTCAGCAAGGTTAACTTCTTCCAACTCGACAACCTCAGCCACAGCATCAACTTCGGCTGTCTCGCTAACCTCTACCACCGGGTCAGCCTCCGACTCGGAGATCTGTTCCGTTGTCGGCGACACCTGATCATCCTCCTCAATTGACGGCTCTTCGGCTGCAGACAATAACGCTTCCTGCTCAGCAAGGCGCTGAGCAAGCTCTTCACGCGCTTCGATGACATCAACCCGCACAACAGGCTCAGTATTAGCAGACACCGGCGTCGGTGCAACCTGAATACGTGCGATACCCTGAGGCTCATGTTCGGTTTTTGGCAAATAGTGCCACACAGCAAATCCGGTAATCAGCAGCAATACCAGTGCAATCGCCCCCATGTGCAAAGGTGGCAGAGGAAAACTACGCACCTGGCTTTCCAGTCCACCCTGCTGAACCAGCGCAGCTACGGCGGCTTTGAGACTACCTGGATGACCATCGCCGGCATCAATTAATTTACGCAACTGTTTTGGACTCAGGTCAGCTTGTGCAGGCAGTAATGCCAACACAAAGTCCTCAGCTTCCACCTCTGTAAAAGGCTCCAGGCGCTGGATATGCACGCGACTCTCGAAGCGCTCAAACACGCCTTTATCTTCAGCTCGCTGCTCAAAATCGGGTAATGCGGTTAGCAGCAAGTGTGGTGCTGAATCACCTAGCTGCAACAGGCTTAATAGCAACTCCAGAGCGTTATCACTGAGGTAATCTGCATTATCAATATGAAGATGCAGTGAAATATCTACTTCAGCCAGCGCACGTATGTGTTTGTGGATAGCCGCCAGGCGCTTACGATTATCGATCAGCGCATCTGACTCCAAACGCAGGGCGGTAATCAGCAACAGGAGTAGGCCACTGACATCCGTTTTTTCATCTAGATCAATACGTGCAATGCGCTGAGTACGAGGCTCATGCAGGCGAGACAACTGATCTAACAACAAGCTTCGGCCACTGCCTGCATCGCCCAGTAGCAAAATCATGAACTCCGAATAACTGGATAGATGGCTCAGTTTTTCGGCCAACTGCATGCGTGAAGCGGGTTCGGCATATTCATGTTCGCTGATGGGCATAATTATTCCCTGCTTAGTTAGTTTCCTGACAGGACTAAACGCCCCCATTCAGAGTTTGCATTAGCGCTGCTTGTTCAAATTCCGCGGTGACAACAGCCTGGCCAATTGCTTTCAACAACACCAGACGTAAACGACCATCCATCACTTTTTTATCAACAGACATCAGCGTACAGAATTGCTCAGGTGTCATATCTTTGGGTGGTTTGACCGGCAATCCAGCGGCCTTAAACAATCGTTCTATTCTATCTACATCTGCACGGCTAATCCATCCTAACCGACAGGACAAGTCGGCAGCCATCACCGTACCTGCCGCCACAGCTTCACCATGCAACCATTGGCCGTAACCCGCATGTGTTTCAATCGCATGGCCAAAGGTATGTCCAAGATTCAGTAGAGCCCGCACGCCGGATTCTCGTTCATCCAGAGCCACAAGCTCTGCTTTGATTTCGCAAGAACGATATATAGCGTAGGCCAGTGCCTGCTCATCCTTATTACGCAGCGCCTGCACATTGCTTTCAAGCCAGGCAAAAAAGTCAGCATCATAAATCAAGCCATACTTAATCACTTCGGCTAGCCCTGCTGACAACTCAGTATCTGGAAGCGTTTGCAACACAGCCGTATCGGCCACCACCGCCACTGGTTGGTGAAAGGCACCAATCATATTTTTGCCCGCCGGGTGATTAACACCCGTCTTGCCGCCTACGGAGGAATCCACTTGCGACAGGAGCGTAGTCGGCAACTGGATAAAGTTGACGCCGCGTTGATAACAAGCGGCGGCAAAGCCAGTCATATCACCTATCACCCCACCACCCAATGCAATTAGCGTAGTGGTACGGTTATGACGACGCGCCAGTAACTGATCAAAAATCAGGTTAAGATGCTGCATATCCTTATATGCCTCACCATCAGGCAGTATCACCTCATCTACATCAATCTGAGACAAACCTTTACAGACCAGCTCCCGATACAGTGGAGCTACTGTGGTGTTACTGACCAGCATCACCTGGTTACCCTTGATATAGGGCTGCAACCTAGCCTGCTGCAGCAGTCCTGAACCAATAAAAATCGGGTAGCTTCTGTCACCCAGGTCAACGCTCAGGGTTTGCATCATGTAGAACTCCGCGTTTAAAAATCGGGATATTTAAAAGAATAAAATCAGGCGTTAAGCGGTTGGTGCTGCTTTAGCTGACGCAGGATTTCCTGAATGACTGCGCGCGGATGCCGCCTATCTGTTCGGATAATAATATCTGCACAGCTTTTGTAAAGGGGATCACGCTGCTGCAACAATTTGCGCAACACAGCCTCTGGATTATCAGTTTGCAATAAGGGGCGATTTCGGTCTTTTGCCGTACGCTCAAGCTGCTGCTCAATCGAAGTCTGCAAGTAAACGACCACCCCTCTACTCTGAAGGTTACTGCGATTTTCAGATCGCATCACAACGCCGCCACCCGTGGCCAGTACACAATCACTTAACTGTGTAAGCTCATCAATAACAGCGGCTTCACGATCACGAAACCCCTGCTCACCTTCAACATCAAAAATCCAAGGAATATTCGCACCTGAGCGTTCCTCTATGACCTTATCAGAATCGATAAAATCATAATGAAGCTCATGTGAAAGAAGACGCCCTATGGTGCTTTTTCCAGCACCCATAGGGCCAACAAGAAAGACGTTCAACGCAGAAACCTACTGAATAGCTAAGGATTCCCGAATCATAGTGGGTGTGATGAAGATCAGCAACTCTCGTTTGGTTTCTGTTTCACGCGTGTAGCGGAACAAACGGCCCAACACTGGCAGATCACCCAGGATCGGCGTTTTACTGGTTGCATTTTCCATGTCATTACGGAATACACCACCCAGTACAATGGTATCACCATCATTAACGACCACTGAGGTCTCAAGCTGGTTGGTGTTGATCAGCAACTCACCACCAAGACGGTTGGGGTCAAGCGAGTCCTGCAGCACTTTCAAATCCATGGAGATACGATCACCTGGATTGATCTGAGGGGTTACCTCCAGACTCAGCACCACTTCCTTGAACTCAAGATTAACTTCGCCGTTCTCAACGGTCTGATAGGCCACTTCCTGACCTGATTTGATTACTGCCGGACGACCATTGGTAGTAATAACCTTAGGCTGAGAAACTATCTCTACTTTGTTATCACTCTGCAATGCAGACAGCTCAGCAGCCAACAAGAAGCTACTGCCAAGGTACCCTATACGTATGGCAGAGGTAGCATCACTTACTCCCAGATCAACCATACCCGGAACAAACTCACCGGTATCACCAATTTCGAACATTTCATCATTGGCGCCACCATTTATTACAACCGGATTACCTCTGTGAGTTGACGTACTGGAAGCCCCCCAGCGGATACCTATTTCTTTAGCAAACTCAGTGGACGCCGTTACAAGCCGAGCCTCTACTAGCACCTGGGCCACTTCTATATCAAAACGGCGCAGCGTACGGCGAATATCTTCCATCTGACTGGAGGTTTCACGCACCATCAATACATTGGTCTGGTCATCGGCCAGAATAAAACCTCGCTCAGATACCAGACGCGCTTCTTCCAGCCGGGTACGCATATCTGAAGCGCGACGGAAATCCACCTGAATAAACTCAGTAATCAGTGGAGCAAGCTCCTGGACTTGTTGCTGACTTTCCATTTCAGCGCGTTCACGCTCAGCGATTTCAGTCGATGTACCTACCATCAGCACATTGCCGATTTCACGCTTATCCAGATTCTTGGATTTCAGCAGAATATCCAGTGCCTGATCCCAGGGAACATTCTTCAGACGCAGCGTTGTGGTTCCACCGACATTCTCACTGACCACCAGATTCATCTCGGCCACTTCAGCAATAATCTGCAATACAGCCCTAACTTCAACACTCTGGAAATTCAGGTCAATACGCTCACCTGTATAGGGAAACTGATTTTCACGCTGAGCATCCAGTTCACGTCGAGTCAGCGGTTTAAAATCAACAATCAATTGATTACCGGTCTGATACGCCATGTAATCGTAGGGATCAGAACCCGGACGCATTAAGATGGTTGCACCGCTACCAGAGGACATGCTGTCAATAAACTCCAGCGGTGTTGCGAAATCCTGCACATCCAGACGCTTAGACAACGCCGGATCGAGCACAGCATTTGACAAATTAAGCACAATGTTACCGCCTTCACGCATAACATCCATGCTGGCTCGGTCGTCTGACATTGCGATAATGACACGCCCCTGATTGCCCTCAACACGCTGAAAGTCAATGGAGTTGACCCGCGTACGGCTATCAGCCACTGTACTTTGTGATGGCATGACAGACGCAGAGGATGCTTGCTGACGACTGTTGCCTGTAGGTGCTGCCACTATCTCCTGAAAGCGCATGAGTAGAACATTACCGCTAACCTGTACATCATGCGAAGCAGCGCCGTAGAGGTTTGTAACAACCCGTAAGCGGTCCTGCGCCTGAGCGAAGTTGACACTATCCACTATGCCGGTATTAACCGAGATATTCCGCTGGCCTATATCGTTGACCACACCATTAAAATCCATAACCAGGCGTGGAGGACTGTCGATCATGTAGCTGCTGGGTACTGCAGGAGGCGTATCAAACTCCATCCTTACCTCAACACCCTGCCCTGGCAGGGATACAAACTCTGTTTTAGTCAACCTGGCTTCTTGTGCAAGCAAAGTAGTAGAGAACAGCAGTACAACCGGGATCACCAGCCAGCTACCGAAGCATTTCAGCAACGACGTAGTTTTCTTTTGAGTCATGTGTATTTTTTTCACGGTCAGTATCCCTTAGTTGGACTCGGGAAGAACAATGGTGCGTGGTCGCTTCATCCATCCGCCACGGCCATTTGAAACAATTTCGGACAATTCTATCCGTCTTTCATCCAATGCAACCACTTGGCCGTTATCCAGCCCAAGGTAATCACCCATTTTTACTCGGTGCACCTCGCCAAGAGGATCCCGTACCAGAGCGTACATCAACTCAACTTCCAGCGGAGATGTGATAGTACCTACCATTGACAGGTTATCCACCGCATACTGCTCAAGATAGTCATTGATTCTGTCTGGGTCGGGGTAGACCTCAGAAATTTCTTCCGGTAATTCAGTTACTTCTGGCATCATAACCCGGAAGGGGTTACGCAGACTGGAACCTTCATACACAAAGGCTTCATAGGGTTGAAATTCAGGTAACGGAGGAATTTCTCCAACCGGCCTTGAAGAACGATCAGCAACGAACGCTCTCAGGTCAGCCGTATCCTCCACCCAAATACAACCTTGCATCAACAAAACCAGCAGCGTTACAGCACAGAATCTGCCAGACAGCGCCCGCGATCCGTTATGTCGTTTAATTCTGTTCATAGCGATAGGTCTTTGCGTTAATGGTCATGGAAAGCTGATCATCAGAAACTGTCCGGATTGAATAGTCATGCAAGGTGACAATCCTTTCGATAGCCGCGACACCACTCACAAACTCCCCCATCTGATGATAAGTACCATTCACCTGAATATTGATGGGTAACTCAATATAAAATTGAGTACGGGTTTCAGGCTGCAGTGCAATTGTGTCAATGGTCAGGCCTGCCTGCCGCCCGATATCCGAAATATCTTCAAGCAATCCTGGCACTTCTTTATCTGTTGGCAGTTGTTTGAGTATCTCCGAAAACCGCACCTCTACATCAGCCATCTGACGACGCAGGGCATCCAGGTTAGCAACACGAAATGCCTTGTCTTCAAACTGAGATTTCAGGTCATTTTCACGGGTAATTTCTCGTTCTACAGCCTGATGCTTATCGGTTATCAGAAAATGGATGCCAGCCCCCACTACAACGGCAAATGCGAGTAGATAACAGATGAACTTTACACCGACAGGCCAGTTTCCAGCTGTTTTAAAATCAAGATTGTTGATATCAAAACCGCGAAATGCATTTTGAAGCGCATTCATGCTCATTCTGCACTCCCCCCGTCAGCAGGTCGACGCATAGGCACCGAGAGATTAAATTGCCTGAGGTTGTTAGCCGTGCCTACCCGACTAAGATTAGGCTCACTAAACCATTCGGAGCTGTTTAACTGGCGCATCAATGCCGACACATCTCGATTCTGTTCAGCAAAACCATCGATTGTGATCATATCGCCATTTCGACTAACTGAAGTGTAGTAGAGATCATCAGGCAACACCCGCACCATCTCATCAAAGTTGCGTACAATAAGTGGTCGGGTTCCCTGAAGATCCTCAATAGCTTGCAGGCGAGCCAGCAGTTGATCACGCAACCGATTCAACTCGTTAATTTCAGCTAACTGTCTATCCAGGCGTGTATTCTCGGCACGCAAATAATTATTTCGCGCTTGCTGGCGATCCATCTGCATATCGTAATAGTAACTGATAGCAAATACCGCCAAGCCAGCCAGTACGGCGGCTCCCAATAGGTTTGAAACAAAGCGTTTCTGATGCAAAGCATTCCGTTCTTCGCGCCAGGGTCTTAAATTTATTCGGGCCATAGTCTCAAGTCCTATTGATTGGAGCTTCTAAGAGCCAGACCGCAGGCTTTAGCCAGCACGGCTGCATCACGATTGAGGCGCTCGGAATTCAGCTTTCTGTTCACGGCCGTATGATTAAATGGCATCAACAGTTGCGTTTCAATTTCCAGTTCATCAGCTAAACGACTGGCCAGATTTGGCAGGCCTGAAACACCACCGCAGATATAGACTTTGCCCAATTGACCGTGAACCCCGGACGAGTAGAAAAACTGCAGCGCACGTGACACCTGCTGAATAACAGTATCGGTAAATGGCACAACCATTTGATCGACTATCGCTTGGTTCAATGTATTCTCACGAAAAGCGAGATCAACCTCCTCCATCGACATCCCATGTTGCTGATGAATCGCTTGGGATAAGTCGTTGCCACCAAAGGCCTGCTCTCGGTTATAAGCCAGCTTGCCTTTCATGAAGACATTCAGACAGAGTGTTGAAGCACCTATATCGACAACGGCAACCAGTTGATCGCCTTCCGCATGATCAACCAGTGACAGAACACGCTCCATGGCATAGGTATCGACATCCACCACTTCACACTTTACTCCCGCCGCATTAACAGAATCCTCTCGGGAGTCCGCATTTTCCTTCCGGCAAGCCACCAGTAAAATTTCATTCAGATTTGGATCTTTAGTAGCGGGACCGATTACTTCGAAATCCAAAGCAACCTCTTCAAGTGGATAAGGAATGAACTGATCAGCTTCAATTTTAACCTGGTCTTCTAGCTCAATACCGACAAACAAATTACTTATTTGAATACGCTTAGTGATAACAGCCGAGGAAGGTACAGCCACAACTGCCGCATTATACTTACCACCACATATTTTAAGGCCGCGCTGAACAGCGGCTGTGACCTCTTTAACCTCTTCAACATTTCCATCGATGACGGCACTGGAAGGCAAAGGAACGATTGCATAGGCATCGATCTGGTGTTGATTTCCGTTGGTCGACATGGAAACTAACTTGACTGAAGATGATCCAATATCGATACCAATCCAGCCTGATGTTTTTTTTCTGAATAAGCTGACCACAATTCAATCCTTTTCCGTTAGTACCGGAACATGCTGTAGGTTAACAGCTATAAACCTTTTCAGTAATTTAAACGCCTGTCAGCTATACTGTAAAGCCCCGCGACAGATATAATAGTCATTTTAGACCGAAATTAGACCAAAAGGTGACCATGCGCAAACTTTTCACCCTGCTTAAGATATTTTCGGGCCTTGCATTGCTGGTAATAGTACTGGTAATTGCTGGCGTTTTTTTTGCCTTACATCAATATAAGCCCAATCTTCCAGATGTAAACGAACTTCGTGACGTAAGATTCCAAATTCCCCTACGGATTTTTTCCGCGGACGGCAAGCTGATGGCTGAGTACGGCGAACAGCGACGCATTCCTATTCGCTACGATGAAATTCCCGATACATTACGCCATGCAATTCTTGCTGCCGAAGATAGTCGCTTTTATGAACACTCCGGTATCGATATTAAAGGACTAAGTAGAGCGGCCTTTCAATTAGTTTCCAGTGGCGAAATTCAATCAGGTGGATCTACCATAACTATGCAGGTGGCTAAAAACTTCTTTCTCTCACCTGATCGTACATTTGAGCGCAAGTTTAATGAGATTCTGCTATCGCTAAAAATTGAACAGGAACTTAGTAAACAAGAAATACTGGAACTCTATGTAAATAAAATTTATCTCGGTCAGCGCGCGTATGGAGTACAAGCCGCTGCCAACATTTACTACGGCAAGGATATCAGCGAGCTGTCTCTAGCCCAGATGGCAACCATCGCCGGCCTCCCAAAAGCACCTTCCGCCAACAACCCTGTCCGAAATCCGCAACGCTCCACTGCACGCCGTAACTGGATTTTGGGGCGCATGCTTTCATTGGGCTACATTAATCAGACCGACTATGATGAGGCTACGCAGGAGGCAGAAGTGGCCCGCTATCATACAGCCGACATTGAGTTGCCAGCCTATTATGTGGCTGAAATGGTACGTGCTGAGATGGTACGTTTGTACGGCGAACTCGCCTATACAGATGGCTTTAATGTCACCACCACCCTGGATAGCAATATGCAAACAGCGGCTGATGCAGCCTTGAGTAACGGCTTGATTGCCTACCATGAGCGCCATGGATATCACGGCCCTGAAGCTCAGCTCGAGATTGCCGAGCTAGACAAGGAAGAACTACTTTCAATTCTGTCTGACTACGCTTTGTATGCCAATATGCATCCTGCTCTGGTGATAGATACAACTGAACAAGACGCCACAGTTTTACTCCGGGACGGTAGCGAGCACACTTTATCCTGGGATGCCATGAAATGGGCACGGGCCTATCGCTCAGTTAATGCCATGGGACCAGCCCCGAGTACCACCAGCGACATCCTTGCTAGCGGCGACATCATTCGTGTTGTGCCGCATGAAGAACACACCTGGCACCTGACGCAACTCCCTCGTGTACAGGGTGGAGTTATAGCTATGGAGTCTGATACGGGTGCAATTCGTGCCTTATCTGGCGGCTTCAGCTTTTACCACAACAACTTTAACCGGATCACTCAAGCTTTTCGTCAACCAGGCTCTACATTTAAGCCCTTCATCTATGCAATAGGCCTGGAGAATGGTTATAGTGCGGCCAGTGTCATCAATGATTCTCCAATTGTTATTCACGACATAAGTCTTGCCGGTGAATGGCGTCCTGAAAATAGTTCACGTGATTTTGAAGGGCCGATTCGTCTACGTGAGGCACTTTACCGCTCTAAAAACCTGGTTTCGATTCGACTAATGAGAGATATTGGTGTTCACACAGCACACCAACAGATTCTCAAGTTTGGTTTCGATCCAGATCGCACCCCCGCCAACCTGTCTTTATCTTTGGGAAGCGCGGATGTCACCCCCATTCAGATTAATACAGGCTATGCAGCCTTTGCCAATGGTGGCTACTTGGTCACCCCCTGGTTCATTGATGAAATTGATGTGAATGGACAGCCTGTAGTGCTCCCAGATGATGCCGGTGATGCCTTTAAACATACCAATGCTCGCCTCAATCACAGCGACCCTGAAGATTTCCGCATATTAAAGGAGTCTACGGCCTTTATTATTAATGACATCCTTGCCGACGTAATCCGACGCGGCACCGGTCGCCGAGCTCAGGCATTACAACGCAACGATTTGGCCGGTAAAACTGGCACCACCAATCAACAGAAAGATGCCTGGTTTACTGGCTATAATCGTGACCTGGTTGCCACGGCCTGGGTTGGATTTGACCAACCAGCGCCGCTTGGCCGGAGTGAATACGGCGGCACCGCAGCACTCCCTATCTGGATAGATTTTATGCGCGAGGCACTGCGCGACAAACCAGAATCAGCCCCGCAGCGCCCAGAGAGTGTTGTACGCATCCGCATTGACCCTGCATCTGGCCTGCTGGCTTATGAAGGCCAGACCGACGCTATCAATGAGTATTTTGATGAAGATACAGCACCAAACAGACGCGCCAAAGCGCCAGGTGAATCAGGTAGTCGGGTACTGGAATCTTTGTTTGACTGATACGCCGCTGCTGTGGCCGTGGCGGTAGCCACGGCGGACGGCGTGAATGCAGAAAACGCAGGAACCGTTTTCTGTTTCGTACATCCTGTACAAAAATCGCCCGCAGAGCGGGCTTATATGGACCCGCCCGTGTTGCAAGCTATTTTTGACTCGAGCAGATGTGTTGCACGCTT
>NZ_JBLXDN010000013.1:0-112681 GCF_048264025.1 Nitrincola sp. | reverse complement strand
CCAAGATTAATCGGAAAAGCGTTATCGTGGTGGGTGATGGCATGAAACAGTATAAGGTATCACCAGGTCTTCTCAGACCACTTAAGGATGTGAAGTAAGTCTATAACGTCCTAGAATGAACGATTACTCCCGATAAGGTGTTTCGGCTCGAGCTGCTCACCGAGAATTGCAGTACCGAGCAGAATGGCGCTAATTGGGATAAGGAAGGTTACGAGTAATAAATTGGTCGCACCAGCTGTCGCCAAAATGCGGAAATAAAGGATATAGGCGAGTGCTGTGGAAAACAAGGCGAGTCCGATAACCGCCCCCCAAACTTCTACGCCGGGCAAAGGCTGCCCCCAAGGCTGCTCAACCACAAGTGCTAAAGGAAACAGCACGAGCGCTGAAGCTGTCACTTGACCCGACGCCGTCACCAAAGGCGAACACCCCAGTGTGCGAAAGCGCCGACCGAAGATACCAGCGCAAGCGTAGGAGATCGCCGCACCGAGCACAGCAACCCCATTGAACTATTCACGGCTTTCATGTGCATTCTTCCTTCCGTTGTTTGAATGCACTTAATTTAGGCGGATTTGCAAGCGGCAACACTCCGATTCTTGCGGTGTGATTTAACCCGTCTGGAAGTTAATCGACTAGCTCTATTCCCAATAACTCCAACAAACTTGATGCCTCATAACGTGAAAACTTGGCACCTTTAACTTTGTTCTCTAACACATTGATTGCAAAGTCAGTTGATTCACTGAAATCAACGTTTTCCAAGTTCGTATTCATAAACAAGCTATGGGTAAAGTCGCAACCACTCAGGGTAGATTTTCTGAAATCCCCTTCCCGAAAATCTACCTCATGTAGTTTGCACGCATCTGCAATCAGTTCGTTTAACGTCAGTCCGAAAAATGATGAATCATTCAAAATGCAACGCTGGAATTTCAACTCAAAGTCAAGGTGGTACACAGGCCAGGTGGCTTTGGTCCAGTCAACACCCACCAGCTTGCTCTCTTGAAAGGTGGCTCCGAAAAACTTGCTGCCAGATAAATCTATCAAGCTCAGATTACAACGGACAAAATCGCAATTAATGAATTTGCACTGTTTAAATTTTGCCCGGGAAAAGTCACAGTCTTCAAACAAACACTCTTCAAACTCTATATCTGTATAATGTATATCTGGCAATTCAAGTTTTTTAAATTGAGTATCTAAATACTGCATACCATCGGTAAAACTTTTCATCATTTAATCAGTTCTCACTTGAAATAATATCAACCCTGTCCCACCAGAGTGAGCCGACTTTCTGAAACTCTAAATCATTAGCTGTGTGCCAGCTAGCCTGAGGGTTTTGCGGGGCCGGTATTCTGATTTTTCCACTTGAATACTCTGAATTTTCAATATCATATGCAACTTTAAAAATTCCAACCGGAAACACCCCAGTTACCATGGTTTTATTATTTTCTTGATTCTCATTGGATTCAAACATTACAAAAAATTGATTAAGGTTATTACCACCATGAAAACCCTCTACTACAAATGAAGCAAGAGTTATTTTATTACTACCATTATCATTACGAATAATTTTTAGATTTATTGACTCTTCCACAAGACTGGCTTGGGAATCCTTATATAAATCATATATCAAAAATATTTCATCTTGGTATTCTGATGAAACTTCGTCAATAGCAAATGCTGAATTGAATGCTAGTGCAACAACCAATAACATTATGTATTTTATGTTCACGGGCCAACCTATTAAACTAAGAGTATATAACACTCGGCTTTAAAGCTTCCAACCTACATCTAAGCTTTACTTTTGTCAATAATGATAATCATTATCCATGCAAGCATGCTCGAATGACAATACAGCTCAGAGCCACAGATCAAACGTATGGCTCTGAGCATTTTCTTAGCTACTGAGCCAGCTTACGCAGTACAAAGTGTAGTATGCCGCCATGCAAGTAGTACTGGAACTCATTGGGCGTATCTATGCGCACTTTGGCCTCGAAGCTCACCTCTTCACCGTTCTCTTTTCGGGCTGTTACCGTCACCCGTTTGCTGTGCTGGTCCACTGCAGGCACAGTGAAATGTTCACTGCCATCAAGATCCAGAGAATCGGCACTTTGTCCGTCGACAAACTCCAGCGGCAGAATACCCATCCCCACCAGATTGGAGCGGTGTATACGCTCGTAGCTTTGTGCAATCACCAGTTTCACCCCCAGTAAAGCCGGCCCCTTGGCTGCCCAATCCCTTGAGGAGCCGGTACCGTATTCCTTACCTGCCAGTATCATCAGCGGCGTACCCTGCTCCTTATACTTCATTGCCGCCGCGTAGATCGACATTGGCTTGTCATCAGGGAAATAATGGGTGGCGCTGCCTTCAGTGCCCGGTGCCAGCTGGTTCTTCAGTCTGACATTGGCGAAGGTACCGCGCATCATCACTTCATGATTACCGCGTCTGGAACCATAGGAATTAAAGTCTTTCGGCGCTATCCCCTGCTGTTGTAGATACTCACCTGCCGGGCTATCAGACTTGATCGCTCCCGCCGGAGAAATATGGTCGGTGGTAATACTGTCACCTACTTTGACAAGGCAACGGGCATCATGTATCACCGGCACCTGATCAGGCTCGGCCTTAATCCCGTCAAAGAAAGGCGGTTTACGTATATAGCTGGAATCCGGCCACTGATAGCGATCCGAGTCGTTGACCTCCAGATTGCGCCAGTTAGCATCGCCTTTAAAGACATCGGCATAACTCTCAGTAAAGTCCTTGGCATGGATATTGGCATGGATGCATTGCTGGATTTCCTTGCTGCTGGGCCAGATGTCTTTAAGGTACACTGCCTTGCCTTGGGTATCCTGCCCCAGGGGATCATTATAAAAATCGATATTCATGCTGCCGGCCAGGGCATAAGCCACCACCAACGGAGGCGAAGCCAGGTAGTTGGCATGTACATCCTGATGAATGCGCCCTTCGAAATTACGGTTGCCGGAGAGTACCGCAGCAACCAACAGGTTTTTCTGTTTAATGGCTTTACTGACAGGTTCGGGCAAAGGACCGGCATTACCGATACAGGTGGTACAGCCGTATCCCACCAGATAAAAACCCAGCGCTTCGAGATCAGCCATCAGGCCAGCTTGTTCCAGATAGCCGGTTACTACCTGTGAGCCTGGCGCCAGACTCGTCTTCACCCAAGGCTTGGTTTTCAGCCCCAGTTCCCTGGCCTTTCTTGCCAGCAGGCCAGCGGCCATTAGCACCGCCGGATTAGAGGTGTTGGTGCAACTGGTTATGGCTGCAATCACCACATCACCATGAGTCAGATTGAAGGTTTCTCCCTGGTGTTTGGTGTCATCTTTACCCTCCTCACTGGCGTTTTCATTCCCTACCGCGGTGCTGCCACCTTCATTTTCAAACCGGCCAATCAGTTGCTTTTGTGCTTCCTGATGATTGCTGGCCAATGTGGCAAATTCGGTTTTGGTATCGGTCAAACTGATTCTGTCTTGTGGGCGTTTTGGCCCGGCGATGGACGGCACCAGAGCAGATAAATCCAGCACCAATAAATCTGAATATTCTGCTTCAGGCGTGCGGTCATCATGCCACATACCCATGTGCTGCATATAACTGCGCACCAGCTCTATGTGTTCATCATTACGGCCCGTCAGGCGCATATAATTCAATGTTTCTTCATCAACCGGGAAGATACCGCAGGTAGCACCGTACTCCGGTGCCATATTGGCGATGGTGGCACGATCAGCCAAGCTAAGCTGTTTTAAGCCCGGGCCGAAAAATTCTACAAACTTACCGACCACGCCCAACTTGCGCAGCTGTTCAGTCACAGTCAGCACCAGATCGGTCGCAGTAACCCCTTCGGGCATTGAACCACTGAGCCTCACACCGACTACCTGCGGAATCAGCATACTGATGGGCTGACCTAACATGGCCGCTTCAGCTTCAATGCCGCCTACCCCCCAGCCGAGGATTCCGAGGCCATTGATCATCGTGGTATGGGAATCAGTGCCCACTAACGAATCAGGATAAAGCACACCGTCGCGCTCGAAGGTCACTCTGGCCAGATATTCCAGATTGACCTGATGAACTATGCCGGTACCTGGCGGCACTACCTTGAAATTATCAAAGGCCTGTTGGCCCCAACGCAGGAACTGATAGCGTTCCTTGTTACGCTGCATCTCTATGTCAGTATTTTTTCTGAAGGAATCAGCGGCACCGTATTCGTCCACCATCACCGAGTGATCGATTACCAGTTCGACGGGGGTAAGCGGGTTAATTCTATCCGCTGGCTTGCCAAGCTGCTGCATGGCATCGCGCATGACAGCAAGATCCACAATGGCGGGTACACCGGTAAAGTCCTGTAACAACACGCGCGCGGGAACAAAGGCAATTTCCTTGTCCGGCTCGGCCTTTGGCTGCCAGTTAACCAGCGCTTCGATATCTTCATCGGTGACAAAGTCCTGATTAGCATGACGAAGCATGTTCTCCAGCAGGATTTTCAAACTGTAAGGTAGGCGCTGTGGGTTGAACTTGTCAGTCAGGGCATTAAAAGGATAGTACTGATATGAACGCCCGTGATGCTCCAATGTTGTCGATTTTGCATAAGCTGATGACATGTTGCCTCCTTGGTCCCAAGTAAACTGATGGTATCAGTATAGCGGACCAGACGGGTTGTACCTGTTTGATGGCACTCCGAAGGTAACATGTTTCTATAACCGACGTCCGTGTTGATGAATGAATTAAGTTTTTGCCGCCCTGAACTGGCTGGATTCTATAATTTCACCAAACACTCGCATAAGGTCCGGGTCATACTTTTCTCCGGTTTCTTGATGCAATATATCCATGATTTTCGAGTGAGTTCGTACGTGATGATAGGACCTCTTCACGGCTATGGCATCATAGCTGTCGGCAATGCTGATAATGCGTGAGCAAATCGGAATTTTTTCTCCAGATAGGTTATCTGGATAGCCCATACCGTTGTAATGCTCGTGGTGATGACGAATCAACAGCGCCGCCTGCTGCGAGCCCTCGAGTTCAGTGGCGCGCATTATCTCCTCTCCGATTTCGGAGTGCTGTTTCATCGTTTCCCACTCAGTTTTATCAAGTTTAGAAGGCTTGAGCAGGATGTGGTCGGGTATGCCTATTTTACCTATGTCGTGGAACGAAGCGGCAACAATAAGCGTATTAATCTCATTATGTGACAGGCCACACGATTTCCCAAGACTCACAGAAAGACCTTGCACCCGCTCGGAATGGAGTTGGGTTGAAAGATCGCGGTAACCCAATGCAACAGACAAGGCTTTGGTGTACTTGAGCAGGGAGTTAAATGCCTGATCTTCCAGTTTCATGTGACCTCCTCGGGAACCTAAAGCCAGTCCATCTATGAAATACTGAACTCAGTATAGGTCAAACTCTCACGGTAAGATCGATGAAAGCGATTGCTACCCAGGCCGTTGGGAAATTACAGCCGAATGAGTGTGCTGCCGGAATGAAATAGCTTCCAGGAAAACCAATACTCATCAGAGATGGCTATCGGCATCAGATCTGCTGTTACCTCACCGGCCATATACTTACCCCGAATATCCCATACTGTTCCGCTGGAGATATCAGCAAGGGTGTTATCGGCATTCAGGGTAATATTTACAGGTGTTCCGGCTACTGAGCGTTTAAAGCCAAGTACGGTGTTGTTCACGGCAACAAGAACAACATCCAGCTCATCGTTTGTGATCACGCCTTGCGTTAGCAATTCTTCTTTAAGATACGCCACCTGAGGTTGAGCAATGTTATCGATAATGCCCACTACACGCGTTCTGGCGGGAAAGGTAGTATCTCGCTTTGTTGCAGACAGTCCCGGTGTAAATTCACTGGCTAAGATGTTTTTCCAGATTCCAGGAACAGGCAGCTGAAATTCCTTAAAGTCCTGTTTCGTTACCTTGACCAGTTGAGGGCAAGGACTCAGCTGCTTCACTTCAGCCCAGGGTAAAATCTGAAAAGGAATCATCGTCAATGTACGAGGATGTAGCCTGCCTATGATGGATTCGAAGGTAGCTTGCTGAAAAAATGTCTTAGTCTTTCTATCAGCCACAATCATATTGGCATTTTTGAACGATCCAACAAACAGTGGCCCTATGTCGCTCACATCAAAAGGGATAATACTGTGACACATGGCACAATAGGTTAATGCAACAAGACGATCGCCAAAGCGATCATTAATGATGTGGTGATGTATCACATAGTCCAACGGATATGCCTTTGTAACCCCGTTGTATTCAATCACCCCCAACTGCATATCGTCCTGAAGCAGCAGGTTTGATCGATCATCGGCCATCACTGGGAAATCTACGGCTTTAAAGGCGCTTTCCTGATGCATTCGGTAGGCTAAAACCACGGCCAACCCCATCAGCATGAGAGGCAACAGTGTCCACAGAGGAAACTCACCGGTTTGCCAGGTTATCAGAACCGTAGCGACACCACCGCCAACAAGAATGCCCCAGGTAAAAGGCTTTCTGATGAAATAGTGATAATACAGCCACTGCACCGGAAATGACTGAATGAGGGTCATGTAAATGGCTGCAGTGCCCACCACCAATGACAGAATTGCAAACCCATAAAATATAAATATCATTTTTCAGTCCATGACTCTTACACGAGTTTTCATAAATGCCAGGGCCCACAGCTACAGCTGTTCACAAGGTACATCAAAGTCGATGTGATAATGCTCATCATGGCGTACCCAGGATCGTCTGGTGGAAAATTCTATATTACTACGCAGGTACTCTGCATACTGAGTGCTAAACAGGTTGGGCTGCAACTCAGGATCGAATATCACTCGCCACAGATCATACCCTCGTAATTTTGACTGCTGATGCAACGCCACGATATGGGCAGCCATCGCCTCATAATCGATCTGCAATCCGTCGTAATGACTATTTTCGTCAAACTCAATGTTGTAACCAAACTTGTTGAGAGAATGTGTGGGTAGATGGACAGAGCGACCATCCGAATTGATGACTGGAACCATAAAGTCTACAGAAAGACCATTCATGTGGGTCTTATGAGGGCTGAATGGTCCTCCCTCTCTAAAACCCGCCTCCGCATATTTGTAGACTTTATCCGGCTGCTCACTCTCAAGATCCTGGTAGGCAGACACAACAATATCCCTTACAGCAGAATGAACATAGGTTCTTCCTGCCAAGCGAGCAATTGAACTGTAGCCTTCATAGTTAGTACCGCCAGACGGCAATTGCGCAGCATTCTCTAACCTGCCATTGGAAGTCGTGCCGTAACAGGTACTGTCTTGCGCCATTGCCAACACAGGAAAAAATATAAAAATAGCCAGGATAAATCGCATAGGTTACCGAGGGTTTAAACCCAACTCTATTTGTTTACGCTTACTTAAACCGAGTGACACAATGCGATAAGACTCTGATAAATAATATATTAGCTCTTCATCCAACTCACTGGATGTGCCTATTTGCTGTATCCATTTCATACCACGGTTTGCAAAGTAAGGTGCAGGAATATAACCATCCAGATTGCTGAGAAAATCAAAGTTCAAATCTGAAACTTTAAATGTGAATGCCGGTTGTTTATTCTTTCCCCAACCACCAACAGCAAATACCTTACCACCCACTTTCCATACATGAGAACCTCCCCATTGCACAACGTGGGTTGTCGCTGGAAAAGAACCACAAAAGTGATTGAACTCATCATAGTTCATGCTTGATATTCCCTAGCCTTGCTCGTCAGGTCACATTGTAGCTCGAAAAATAGCGGCGGATATACTCACTGGCAGCTTATAGCTTAAAGTGAGCCACAAGCGAACGCTGTCGCTTGGCCATACCTTTCAGCTCATCAGCAATCTGAGCACTGGATCTGGCATCGGACGCATTATTCTCAGCGGCTTCGTTAATCGAGACAATACTTTCGCTGATTTCACGTGCTGTGTAGCTCTGCTCCTCAGTAGCACTGGCGATCTGCACGTTCATTTCGACGATATCAGATATGGCGGCATTCATTTCGACTAAACCACTTTCGGCAGACCCGGCCGCTTCGAGACTGACCCGGCTTTGCGACTGGCTTTTCTCCATAACATTAACGACGGCAGTGATCAGTTTTTGCATCAATTCGACCATTGACTGGATTTCGCTGGTGGATTGCTGGGTTCGTGCAGCCAGGGTTCTAACTTCGTCAGCAACCACTGAAAAACCACGACCATTATCTCCAGCTCTGGCTGCCTCAATCGCCGCATTAAGCGCTAAAAGATTGGTCTGAGCGGCGATGTTATGAATCGTATCAACGATGCTGTCGATCTTCATGCCATACTCATTCAACTCAGCGGTTTTCTCCGATGCATCGTTAATTTGCACAGCCTGGCTGCGAATACTCTCTGTAGAGGTGTTGATCCTATCTTTGACATTATCCATCAAGCTCTTAGAGCGCTCTGCTACCTCAAGCGTATGCTGACTGCGATTGGCAATTTCCTGAACTGCACTTTCCATCTCGGTCATTGCAGAGGATGTTGATTCCAGCAGAGCCCGTTGTTTATCCACGCCACTGGTTGTGGAGGCACTAAAATCTGCATTGTTCTGTGATTTTTCCGCCAACTGCTCAGAAATTTGTGATATTTCTTCGAGAGTCTTGTGCAAGGTTTTACTCAGATCATTCAGGTAACCACCAAGCTCTCCAAATTCATCCTTGCGGGCCGCATCGAAGCTGACCGTCATATTACCCTCGGTCATTTTTACCAATTGTGTGCGGAAAGCCTGAATACTGCCTTTAATCGAGCGAGCAATCAGAACGGCTATGATCACCGTAAGCAAAACAGCGACACCTGCTACGACCCAAAGCAAAAACAGGCTACGTTCAAGTGTTTTATCCGCCACCGTCTGAGACTGGGCTAACAGTCTGTCACTGATCGCGGTCAATACAGACAGATCCTCGAGTGTATTATCAACTTCGCTGACGGCTTCGTTCCAACGCGCATCAATGGCATTGTTAATCTCAACCTGAGCCCGATAGCTCTGCAGCAATCCCTGCCCCGACTCCAGATCATCCAGTAACAGCGGTACCATCAGGCTAAAAAGTTTACCTAAATCCTGGTTGAAACTAGCCAACGCCTCGTAGTTTTCGCGAATAATCAACTCCTGTCCTTCGACGGCGCGATTTAAAGCTTCCAGATCAGGATTCGCCAGATAATTGCTCATTCCGTTCAACACACTGCGTGTTGAACGGCTCAGGGTTTCAAGTACCAGTTTCAAATCCGGGTTGCGGCGACTGAGAGAACTATTGAGGTATTTATCCAGATATTTACTTAGTTGACGGTCAAGCTTGCCGACCCGATTGATACCGCTCAAAACCCTCTGGTCGTTTTCCAGCTTATCGACTTCAAGGGCCATCAGTCTCTCCGCGAGTTCCGCATAAGTAGTAGCTGCCCCCTTGATTTCGGATACCATCTCAGCGACTTCAGGCTCCTTAGTCAGCACTCGCTCGGGAATGGAGTTCAGTGCGGCAAGCACATTGGAAAAACTACGCTCAAACTGCTCGGACTGTTGGCTTACATTCTCCGCAGACTGCGCTCTCAGCGCCAGATTCAACGCCTGGTCAGCACGCAAAAGCGAGTTCTGTGTTTCTCCGGCGGCGCGAGATAAAGGAACGGCCTCACCATTCAAATTCCCGATCTCATCATTGATTGCGAGCATGGAAAACAGACTGGATCCAGCAATAACAACCAGCAGTAGCAACAGTGCAAAAAAACCGAGCGAAATCTGTCGAACCAGAGAAAGAGAGCGCATATCAAAACCTTCTCGAATAGGGTGATATTAAACTTATTTTACGAACTGCTGAATGTTCTCCGTCGTCACCAAGCGGAATGGGACCCAAATTTTTTCCGGCACATCAAGACCATTTATCATCGCCAGTGCGGTATCGACAGCACCCTTACCCTGACTGTCTGCATCCTGAAGAACCGTGACATCGAGAAGGCCTCGCTGCATGGATGCCAGCGCATCCCGGGTCGCATCGATGCCGCCAACAAGGTATTGATTTGGATCGATGCCGGCTTGCTCAAACGCCATAATCGCCCCAAGCGCCATTTCATCATTATTTGCGGCAATAATGGAGAATTGTTCCGGTGACTCCTCAAGCCAGCGTTTGACTATCGTCAACGCCTGGTTCCTGGCCCAATTGCCACGTTCTTGAAGCGTAACACTCATTCCAGGATACTTATCGACCACCTCGCGCACATAGTCGGTACGCACCGTGGACGCCGGGTTACCATCAGCTCCCTGAAGGATGGCAACCTGTCCCTCATAGGACGCCAGACGTGCCAGCTCCTCCATCTGCATGGCGCCTGATTCGGTTTCATCAGAACCTATGTACACGACCTTTTCGGGATAGGTGTCGATTTCGGGGAGTCTCTGCAGGAACACTATGGGTATATCACTGTCCCCTCGTGCATCCAGCATTTGATTGATCGCGTCGGGCGTGGTGAGAACAGGCAGCAGGATAATCGCATCGGCTTCAGCCTCGACAAAATGCCTGATCTGCTCCAATTGCAGATCCAGTTGATCCTCGGCATTGCCCACATAGACCACGAGATTGAGCTGATCTCCGCGTGTCTCAATACTCTCGCGAAGAGCCGTCTGGAAGTTGTCATCGAATTTTGGCATAGATACAGCCAGGAAGTTGGCGCTGACTGTTTGGGCACAAAAAATCACCAACACCACTGATAATACCAGCAAGAATTTTTTCACCAGCGCACCATACTTTACTTTAAGTGTTTTATTAAATTGGCTTACTCAACTCAGATTAGCCTAGATCAGGATAGCTTGCATATCCAGCCATAGACATTTTTTGTGCGGGTATTATTAGTCTGGGAGAATAGGTTGTCTGGCTCGACGAAGCAGACAACCTACTGGGATATAGAAGACTCAGCCTTCTTATTAAGCAATTACTTAGCTGGCTTTTTCACTGCCAATAAAGCGATAGATTACTGCACCCAGCATACCGCCAATGATCGGGGCCACCCAGAAAAGCCAAAGCTGGGCAATCGCCCAATCACCTACGAATAGAGCAACGCCTGTGCTACGTGCAGGATTCACCGATGTGTTGGTAACTGGAATGCTAATCAAGTGAATCAGCGTTAGACATAAGCCAATTGCAATCGGTGCGAAACCTTGCGGTGCACGTTTGTCAGTGGCGCCAAGAATGACAAGAAGAAACATCATCGTCATGACCACTTCGGTGATCAGTGCGGCAAACAAACTATACTCACCAGGTGAATGCGCACCATATCCGTTTGACGTAAACCCGGCTGAAACATCAAAGCCAGCCTTACCGCTAGCTATCAGATACAGCACACCACCCGCCACAATGCCGCCCAAGACCTGTGCAACAATGTAAGGTAAAAGCTCTTTTGCTGGAAAACGACCACCAGCCCAGAGCCCAATAGATACCGCCGGGTTGAGGTGACATCCAGATATATGCCCGATGGCATAAGCCATGGTAAGGACTGTCAGACCAAATGCCAGCGATACACCAAGCAGACCAATACCTACGTCTGGGAAAGTGGCCGCTAAAACTGCGCTGCCACAACCGCCGAGCACCAGCCAGAATGTCCCGAAAAACTCTGCACCATATTTATTCATACAGCTTTCCTTTCCAATGATGATATCCATCGAGGGTTATAGAAAACCCCGCTGTTTATAATTTAATACAATAGCCAGCCGAAGACGGCTTTAAAACACGCTGGCAAGTATAATCTGGAAAGGTTTCATTATTGAACAACAAAAACACTCAATATAATAAATATTATTTTCAATTTATTACATTTAATTTCAAGGAATTACATTTAATTTCGATTACCCGTTTTGCAGAATATTTTGGAAGCCACCGATATTTCACGCTGACAGCAGCCGCTTTTTAGGTTGCATGTCGCTTCACTAATTGAGGAAGCCAAATCATGTCAGTATATCGGTAGCCTTCAACATCGCACGAATGCGGTCAATGTGGACTTGAGAATCCTTAGCCCGCTGGGAGATCGATGAAGACGATTGTTTGCTTTCATTCTTACTCATAGTGACCAGTAGATTCTGGCGCTCCTCAAACATTCTCAGTGCTACCCAGAGGGTTTCTTCAATTTTTACAGTTTGTTGCGCCAGCAACACCGAGGAAGTAAACGCATGGCCTGTATGACAGCGATACCTTAACAGCTTTCCTTCCGTCATTTGCCATAGCACCCCACCGCAGTCCGGACAATTATACGGCACCTGATCGCCGAGCGCCTCGACAGCAGGCAAATCGCTTAAAACCCGCTGTGCTATCTTAGCCTCGATAATTATATCTTCCGGTACCGGCTTGTTCTCCGGTAGCTCTCTGCTTAAAAGATCAGACAACACCGCCCCCATTTCGGCTACTGGCAAACAATAATCAGCGCCGACATTGGCTATTACCGATTGTGGCATATCCGGATAAGACGCCTCCTCTGGATCTTGAGCAATGCAAACACCACCGCAGCGTTTGATAGCCATCATGCCGCTGGTGCCATCATCCAGATATCCTGTCAGAATGATGCCAATCACTCGATTACCATAAGCCACAGCGGCTGAACGAAATAAGGGATCAATAGCCGGTCGTGAACGGTTTTCTCTGGCACCTTTGGTAACCAGGATTTTTCCCTTCACGATCAGCATGTGTTGATCTGATGGCGCCAAATAAATATTACCGCTTTTGAATGCCTGTTTATCCTGTGCATGGACACAGGTAAGCTGGCTGCTCTCATTTAAAGCGTTGACCAGCACGTCTCCTGTGGTGTCAGCACTCATGTGGGTGACAATAAAAACAGGTGCCGGAAAATCCTGCGGAAACTGCGTAACTAGTTTTTTTAATGCGGCCATGCCACCAGCGGATGCTCCAATAACTATGAGCATTGAACTTCTGTTTTTATTCATCACCACTTCCATCGATGCAGCAGGCTCGAAAAATCTATTGGCACCGCCTAACTGAAATTGAGACCAGAAATAGTGATGCCACCGTCAACCAGGATGCTTTACCCAGTGGCTTATGCTAACAAACTCTGCTGGATCGATATGCGCTATTGGGCACATACTAGTGAAGACTCTCTTTGGCCACTTCTGATGCATACAGGCGTTGGGATACCGTGCAATTATACTCGCTGGACTCGCATATCAGATTTCGAATCCGGACAGGCCAATGTCATAACGGGTAATAGCATAAAAATAAGGGGACATGCCCAAGTAGAGAGGTGCTTTACTCACATTCTCCTATGCCGTATTCACTTCTGCGTTTATGCTGATACATACGGTCGTCAGCCAGAATTCTGAGTTCATTAATATTGACTGTTTCTACCCTACTGGCCGAGCCATGACTGACACCAGCCTTTTCAAATCCATTTTGATGCATATAACTTATAGTTTCAGAGATAATCTGTTTGATATTTTCTACGTAGGCAAAGCTATCACTGGTGATAGCAAACTCATCGCCCCCCATCCGGTGCAGCACGCCGAATTCTCCAAGTCTTTCAGAGAGTATCTGGGCGAACATCTGCAGCATCTCGTCACCTTTGTGATGCCCATAGGTGTCGTTATAAAGCTTCAGATTGTCCATATCCAACATCGTTATCATACCCTTGGCAGGTAGTTTTTCCAGTGTAAGGCCTAATGCATAACGGTTGGGCAAACCCGTTAAGTCATCGTAATGCGCAATCCTCAAACTATGCTGGGCCAAAGCTAAATTATATTCTTTTTCGCGGTAGACCTCGGCAAACTGATAGCCCAGTACCAGACCGATAAGCAACACCTCAACTGTCACGGCTAACAGACCGATATGCTCGATATAGATGGTATAAACACCCTCTAAATCCTTGCTGGAAATAGCAAATGAGCCAATCATAAAAAAAGCCACAATTGCCACCAGGTAAAAATAGGCAATTTTATAACCTTGAATGGCCCGTACTAGAGCGGCAATCAGTCCATAAAGCATCATTAATCCAACCCCATAACGGGCACACTCTATGACCAAATTTTTATTGAAGATTGCTACAACAAGCAAGACGGCAAGCATCAGCAAAGAAAATTTGGCCAGGTTATTGAGCCAGGGGTGTGTGCTGGCTCTTATTTGCAATAAATGTTTGGCAAACAAAATATAAGCGAAGTTGCTAAATAGAATGGGCCCACCAACAAAATAAAACCAATGTATATTGAAAAGATCCGGAGTCACTAACAGGGCCGAGCCGTTATAAATCACATTCATAACGATAAAAAAGGTATAGGTGATTTCGGTAATACGCCTTCTGAGAAAGGCCAAAATACCGTAATACACGGCCAAGCTTATCAGCACACCCAGACTGACCAAGGTGATCACACTACCCCATTTAATGGCTTCTCGGTAATGCGGGAGTGAGTCCCAATAAGGCTGAGGTATAGCAATAAAATAGGTTGAAACCAGTGCGGTGGTAAGTTGATATTGTCCTGGAGGCAAGCGAAACTCGCGCCCATGGCGCATAAAAAAAGGATTATCAGATGCCGACTCAATGCCACCTTGCGCCTCGGCGACAAGCTTGCCAGCCTTATCGGAAACATAGTGATGAAAGTAGCCTAAGGCACTGGCATTTTTAAAATCAATGACAACTGCTTCATCAGTATCGGTGATCTCAAATACCGATTGAAAAACAAAACGTCCACCCTTTAAAGCAGGCGCATTAACTGTTTTAATGGGTTGCTCAGGGAAACGCCAATCAGGACTGACCTCATGCCACTGCCCAACAAATTGTTGCTGAGCAAAACTGGTAGCTGGCACAAGAACAAACAGTGGCCATAACAAACTGATGAATAAATACTGAAAACGCTTCTCACCCAATTGCTGAACGCGCTCACAGATACGGCTACCTGTATGCATGATCCGTCCTAAGGCTAGCATCCAATTCAGCTTGTTTGGTGCCCTTAAACAACAACGCGGTTGCGGCTAAATTCTCTGGTGACAAGCGATAGATGCGCATCGTATCAACACAGTAAGCGCCTAATTTTTGGTAAAATTCGATAGCAGGGGTATTCCAATCCAAACAACCCCATTCAAGCATTTCACATCCACGATCAAGTGCATGTTTTGACAAAAACTGCATCATAATATTGCCCAATCTTTTTCCGCGCATAGACTCATCAATAAAGAATCCATCAATGTATAACCCTAAGCGCCCAGTAAAGGCCGAGCTTTTCTGATGGAAGTAGGCAAAGCCAACTGTTGTTCCATCGTAAACGCCAAACACAGCTTCGCCCTGTTTTGCTGCAAGCAACCGCTCTATTCGCTCAGGTGTAGCGGTAATTTTATCGGACATTTTCTGAAAAGCTCCCAGCTTTTTCATGAAGCTAACCACCAATGCCGCGTCTTCAGGGGTAGCCATTTGCAGAAAAAATTTCGGGTCTTGAGTATGTATGTTTGGCATCAATAATTCTCTTGCTACGTCACTATCATTGACTTATCTAGTGAAACACAGAGTCAGTCGCTTTATATCACTTATGGGGTAATTCGTCATACTCAGGTAATTCGCCTGGAGATATATACCATTCAGCCTTTGATGCGCAGAATATGTTTTGGACTGGCTCTATACCAGGGTGTTCATCAAGAGTGCCTGCAGGTATAACGACCACTGTCCCGCTTTTAGCGCGCCAGGGCAATGATGAACCACACTGTTTACAAAATGCAGTGGCGAAGTGCTTGGTATTTTCGGGCGAATAATAACCCACCAGAGACTCGCCTTTAAGCCACGTAAACTGCTCAGGAGAGACCAACAGATTTGACGCATGGGCGCTGCCGGTGAACTTACGGCAACGTGAACAATGACAGTATTGAAAAATCCCAATATTTCCGGTGATCTTGTAGGCAACCTCCCCACATAAGCAACTCCCCTTCGAACTGACATTCATACACGTTACTCCTAATATATAAACCTGCCATTACTGATGATTAGCTTAGAAAAAACATCTGGTAAATCAGCAACTCGTTGCTATTTCCACAACCAGATCAGGTACGAAGCTAGGCGATTCAAACTCATATGGATAACCACCTGGATTAGCTATGATCCGTGTCCCCATGCACTCAAAATCAACAGCTTCATGAACATGACCATGCACCCACAGTTCCGCTTTTCCCATTAACCGGGCAAGATCCGATGCAAAGGCTGGCGAGAGGGCATCACCTCTATAATAAACAGGGATACAATTTGCTAACGGTGCATGGTGGCTGATGACAACTTTAGGGCCAGCATAAGGAGAAGCCAACTCTTTTTCCAACCACTTAATAGCTCGATTATGCAGCCGTTGACTTTCTTCAGGTGTAAAAATCATCCCATCAGGCTGTTCAATGATGCGAAAGTCTGGCATGACAGATACAGCTTTCTTATAGGTAAAAGCTGCACTGTTATCAGGGCAGTTCGCATAGAGTTCAAAATCTGTCCAGAGTGTACTGCCTAAAAATTTTACACCACCAATATTAACACTGGCATTATCGAGTAAATGGATGCCGAGCCTTTTGGCTTCATGGTGTAAGTCAGCACGCAGCGCAGACATGGAACGATTGTAATATTCATGATTTCCCGGCACATAGATAACCGGTACCCCAGAAAAACGACTGGCAGCCCAATGAAGTCCTTGCGTTCCTGTGTGGATATCACCAGCCAATATAACCACATCGGCGGCCACATCTGGCAGGTCGAGCCCTTCATCGAAGTGTTCCAGATGCAAATCAGAAAAAATTCTCAGCCGCACAGTACAATCCCCTTATCGAGCTTATTTATCTCGGATCACATGTTCGTCCAGGCTAGGCGTTTCGCTCCACTACGTCAGGGAGCCATATGATGTCAGTAACACCTATATCCTGCCCACACTGACTTAGCAGTGTTGTGATTTGACCGCGATGATGGGTTTGATGATTGAAGAAATGGGCAACCACCAGCCACATCTCATATTTGCGGGTGGAGGGATTAACAAGGCTTGTATATTCCAGTTTGCTAGCCAACTCAGAATCCGTCAGCGCGGCGGCCCATGAAACGATGACTTCATCGGTTGCAACACGATCCTCCCATAGCGCTTCAAAGTCACTATGCAACTCCTCACCAAGATCTGCTGCCTGAAATGGTTTGCCCAAGAAGCGCCCTAACCAGATTTTATCGCCAAGCAGAATATGATTGAGCGTGCCATGAATGGATTTAAAAAAAGCCCCCATGTCTTTTTTACGTTCGCTATCAGAGAGCTCTGCACACACGGCATACATCCGCTGATTCATCCAGCGATTATAGGCCGCCATATCTCTAGCCTGAACTGCAAGCATGTAATACTCTCCTTTTCTATACGGGTCTAGCGTTCGTGAGCAGCAATTGCCGAACATGTTCCGTAACCTGTGGCATGCCTTCAAGTACGGCCTGGGCAACACCAAAATCGTGATGCATTGACATGGTCGTGGGCACGGCTAAACAACTAATACCGGCGGCATGCGATGCTTTCAAACCATGTTGTGTATCTTCAACTGCAAGGCATTCAGATGCTTGCAAGCCTAGCCGCTGTAGAGCCAGTAGATAGCAGTCCGGTGCTGGTTTACTTGCGCGAACATCATCCCCTGATACAACGGTAGCAAAGCTATCACCGAGATTATTTGCCTTAAGGGTTGCATAGACGCTTTCTGAGCCCGCTCCTGTAACTATGGCGAGATCTAGACCACAAAGACGAAATTCCCTGATAGTTTCAAGTACACCATGCATGAGTGGAAAGGCGTTTCGACGTAGGTACTCGCTGGTAGCAGCATCTTTCGCTGCTACCAGCGTTTCGGGGAGCTCATCCAGCTCAAACCTATGCACTATATCAACAGCATTGGCCTTGGTGGGCACACCAGCATAGTCTTGTCTGTACAGCTGCTCGGGCAACGAGACGCCATACTGAGCCAAGACAGTTTGCCATAACGCATAGTGAACTGGTTCGGAGTCAACTAAGGTTCCATCGTGGTCAAAAAGAATGGCTCTAAGTGGCATAACTTGGTATTTCCCTTGGATTTTAATATAAGGCCACTGAAGGCCAACGGCGTTGCATTTTTCTGGTTAACCCCAGCTATTTCCCGCCGGCCAGATCGATGAATGATCCAGTAACATAGGATGCTTCATCTGATAATAACCAAGCAATAGCATTTGCTACTTCATCAGGTGTACCACCACGTTGCAACGGGATCTGAGGCGCTAAGCGTTCAACTCGGTTAGGCTCACCGCCATCCGCATGCATATCCGTATAAATGAAACCGGGTCTTACCGAGTTCACACGAATACCCTTAGAAGCGACCTCCAGTGACAAGCCTTTTGTTAATGAATCCATCGCCCCTTTAGAGGCGGCATAATCGATATATTCAAACGGCGCGCCGCTTCGTGAAGCCGCTGATGACACATTCACGATAGCGCCTGTCGATTTACTTCGATTGATAAATTCACGTGAGCAAAGAAAACAGCTAGTTACATTAGATAACAGAACTTTGTTAAACCGCTCAACCTCTATGTCAGCAAGACACGACTGAGGATACAAAATGCCCGCGTTATTGACTAAATGTGTAGCATGGCCATAGGTTTTTTCGGTTACATCGAATAAAGCTACAACGTCAGTTTCTTTGGAAACATCAGCTTGGAACGAAAACGCTCTACCACCAAGCGCCGTAATTTCAGCAACGACAGCATCGGCACTTTTGGCATCTGAGCGGTAATTGACACAGACAGCATACCCTCTTGATGCTAACAACTTCGAGGTTGCCGCACCAATTCCTCGACCACCGCCAGTAACGATAACAATTTTATTCATCGTATTTCCCTGATAACACGTGATTCGAAATCACCCACCACACCACCTTGCAGCTACCTATCCGACACAGCGAGTTGTGCACCAAAACCCACAAAGGCTACCGCACTTGTATGCATAATAGCGGCCAGGCCCAGAATAGTGGCCAACAAATGCGGAACTCCTCAGTCATTGTTTAGGTGTTACGATGACCGGCGAAAAACGCACTAAGTTCGGCATCCGGAACTTGATTATTCGAATAGTTAAACGTGCCATCTACAACCATTTCTTGTGCGGCCCTTCGCATGAGTCCGTATGTAGCACGAGCGAGACTCCCTCCGATACTAATACGCCGCACACCCAGATCTTCAAGCTGAGAAACCGTTAACGGCTGCCCCTTGAGACCCATGACAACATTTAGTGGCGCGTCGATCTCTTTAACCAGCTCAGCAATCACTTTCGGATCCGACACACCAGGAACAAACAGGCAATCTGCACCCGCTTCCCTATAGCTATTTGCCCTGTGAACAGCTTCCGAAAAGGGATTTTTCACGCCAGTAAGGTAGCAATCCGTGCGGGCAGTCAACGTGAACGGAATATCGCTTTCATCGGCCACTTTGCGCGCCATACGAATTCGCTCTATGGCGAGTGGCAGGTCGAACAGGGGCATGGATAGATCGCCGGTGAAGTCTTCTATGTTTCCACCAATAGCGCCAGAGATAATTGCCAGTTCTATCGTCTCGGCTACCTGCTCAGGCTCAGCACCATAACCCGCTTCGAGATCAGCGCTCACAGGGACATTAACAGCTTCGGCTATTTCTCGTACTCTATTGAGCATGTCCGTTCGCGTAACGGCTCCCTCATAGTCCGGAAGCCCGAGCGAGTAGGCAATGCCTGCGCTCGTCGTCGCGATAGCGGAAAATCCAGCTGCCGCAAGCATTCGGGCGCTACCGCCATCCCAAGCATTGGGCATCAGAAAGACCTTCGATTGTGCATGAAGATCACGGAATGTTTTGGCCTTGTTAAGATGCATCTGCATACGGGTTGCTACTCATACCGGATAAGTTTAGTTAATGCTTACGTTTGTTACATTTCAAAACGATTCAACATTTGCAGCTTACCTCAAATAAGCCCCTCAAGTTGTTGCAGCAGCTTTTGACCCTGAGGCCAATCACCCAATCCGCTATCGCCATTGATATGACCCGCCTCACCAATGTTAACAAGGTCGCTCCCCCAGTTCGACGCACATTTTTCAGAATAGATGATCCCGCCATAGGGGTCATTGGTGCTTGCGACAACAATAGATTTAAACGGTAACCGATCCACTGGCAATGGCTCAAACCCCAGGGCTTGAGTTGGGAATTCCGGGCTTTTAGGATCTGGGACGGCGACGAGTAAAGCGGCTTTTATTTTCAGATTCGTTTTGGCTGCCCAGTGAGCAACGAGTAAACATCCTAAGCTATGCGCCACCAGCGTGGTACTTGGACCGGAAGATTTAACAGCGTCTTCAAGTGAGACAACCCAGTCGGAGCAGATAGGGTTTTCCCAGCTCTGTTGGTGAACACGAATGCAGTTGTTATTGAGTTGCTCCCAGCGACTTTGCCAGTGATCTGGCCCTGAATTTCCGAAACCGGGTAGAATGAGAATTTTCATGTTGGTGCAACTCCTACCAAATAATAAAAATTTATAAAATATATCTTCTATCTAATTGATGTACTTTCATCATCGTAACGCTCGTCAAAGAGCACTACATTTTTCAACGATTCATTACCCGCTTCTTCCAGAATAACCTTCATGTCTCCATAAACAGTGTCGATTAACCCGTTGAGTTCATATATTTTTTCATTACTTTCAACGACAATGCCAACATTCGATAGCGCACCGTTAACTTCTTCATAATAGATAGCATACCCAGCATCTATTGTATTGAACTGCAGTTCTTTTCTGTTCGAAGCATTGCTATGATAAACAAAAGATCCACCAATATCTTGGTAATCATCGCCATAGACAGGTTCTCTATTGAAAGCAAATTCGATTTCTCCCTGCGGATTAGTTTGCATATAATAAAGAAAATCGTGGCTTTTAAAGAGTACAACGTTGCTTCCATTCTCCAGATCAAAAGAAAACTGCACATTAACTTCGCTTCTATCTACATCCACATTCACCTGAAATACTTCTTCACCATCCTTGTACTCTGTTATATAACTTTCTATAAAAGGAGTGCCTCTAATCCCATAGACCTCTTCGATGCTCTGCACAATCTCAAGCTTCCCATCTTCTACCTTATAGGTATCAAAACGGTGCCAACAACAACCACTCTTAGTCATGGCATGAATAGTCTCTGTTTCTGTATCTACTCCAAAAATTCCACAATACTCTTGCGCCACGCTGGTAAAATCATTATCAAGATAAAAACCATTTGATTTATTAATATAAATCAGAAATGAAGGACCACCATAACAACTATAATAGCCATTCTTGATGGCAAAATCTTTTTCACCATCAAAATTAAAGTCTTCATAGATAATTAAACTTTGATCGCCATAGGGTCTCTGAATCACATTAGAACTAAGGCCACTTTCACTTTCATAATTAATATCTACATCGCTTATATCTGCAAAAATAACTTCCGCATTCGTTTGCTTATCTTTAATATACAGCTCACCACCTTCAACATGAACCTCAGCATAGTATCTCGATGAGAAATCATCTATTCGGATGGTTTGAGCAAAAATAACAGCAGGGAAAACCAAACTAAAAAAGAGCAGAATGCCTTTAAGTTGTTGCATATATCCATCCATCAATGTCCAACGGCCAAAGGCTGCAATCGGAAACTATCCCTAAGCACACCTACTTTATGGTTTTGCACAAACAGTTTCCCGTTGTATGCTTACCCGCGCACTGCCCTGCTGGTCTGCTACAACGCCTGATTAGCAATTTTATATCACAGATTGGGAAATTACTCATATCCAGGTAATTGGCCTGGTATCTATTTGCAGCCCTCATGGTTGATAATCACGCTGACACTCTTGCCTTGGTTCCGAAAAGGATAGCGGTATGTATATCTGGTTATATGTTACAGGGGTTGTATTCTTAGTCGTATTCGCCGCTATAGCGCTACGGCAGCGTTTTCACCACCGGCTGCGCCAGGAACTGAGCCCTGCCCGAGTGCCAGTTCCCGAACTACCCGACATAGATCATCTTAATAGCCAAACGGTACGATTTGCGACAAAGCGAGGGCGAATGCTGGAGGGTTGGTGGCTTGCCAGTACCGAAGCGCAGGGTCATGTGATATTAACGCATGGCTGGGGTGCTAATCGGAGGGCATTGCTCCCCTTGGTGCCAATGCTAGTGTCGACAGGTTGGAATGTACTGCTATTTGACGTGCGTAACCATGGCAATAGCGACGAAGATACCTTCTCTTCAATGCCACGTTTCGCTGAGGATATTGATGCGGCGATAGCCTGGTTAAACGACAGCCAAGGCAAATGTCCGATTGCGTTGATCGGTCACTCAGTGGGTGCGGCGGCAACACTTCTGGCCGCCTCTCGCCGTAATGACATCGCAGCGGTGGTGAGTCTATCCAGCTTTGCCCACCCCACCGATATGATGAAGCGTTGGTTAGTGGAAAAAGGCATTCCATTCTTCCCACTGGGTTGGTACGTACTGGGCTATGTAGAACGGATTATAGGGTATCGGTTTGATACCATCGCACCGGTTGACACCATAACACGCGTTCATTGCCCTATTCTGCTGGTGCATGGCGACAGCGATACGACCATCCCTTTGGAAGACGCTTATAAACTGGCCAGCAAAACCGATAACGCCGTGCTGCGTGTCGTAGCTGGGGGCCATGATCTGACCCCCAGCATTATTCAACATGGCGACGAGTTAGTTGCTTTTTTACAGGTCGCCAGGCGTCAACAGTGTGATTAGCGCTTTTCCACTTGATGATCTTCGCCCCTGGAAGCTCCAACGTGACAAATTCCGCCGTGGAGCGCAGGGACACGCACAGAACAAGGACAAACATCAAAAAATTGCTGTCAGCCTTTATACCCAAGCACGGCAAAATAATGGCAGGTAGTGCCGCCAATAACGAACAAATGCCAGACAAAGTGACCATATTTCAATGCTGAGTCAGTGGCAAAGAAGATCACGCCGACTGTGTAGGACAGGCCTCCTGCCACTAACAAAAATAAGCCAGTCTGAGAAATATTGGCCATCAACGGCTCAATTGCAATCACGATTGTCCAACCCATCAGCAGGTAAAGACTGGTGAACAGAATGTGGTGATGTGACTTGAGAAGGATCTTTAAGGTGATCCCGATAAAGGCGAGCCCCCAAACAATTCTCAGCAACAACCAACCCCAGGGGCCGTACAAAACACCCAGTGTTAACGGCGTGTAAGTACCGGCAATTAACAGAAAGATGCCCGAATGCTCAATCACTAGAAACACCGCCTTGTTCCTGCCTGGCGGTAACGCATGGTAGAGAGAGGATGCCATATAGAGCATCACCATGGTGGCTGCGAAGATGCTGCAGCCCACGATAAATGCAGGGTCTCCAAGCATCACGGCATGCTGGATAAGAAAGAAAGCACCAATCAGCGCCGCAATCATCCCTATGCCATGACTGACCGAGTTAGCGACCTCCTCTCGCGGTGTCTGTTCACGTCCTGCTATTGGGTTATGCCTATTCATTCATATGAGCGGTGCACCGCTTTAAAGTCAAAGTGCTGAACCTCACCTGAGTAGTATCCGGTGTAGCCAAGTTGAAGAGCCCTCATACTGTAGTCAAGGCGAAGCCGCAACGAAAGGCCTAGCTATGAATTTAAGGTGACACATCCGCCTTGTTTCAGGATGCGCTTAGTTGAAGCCGGATTTTTCGCTAACAGCGATTCCGGTCTTATTGGGCGTTGAACCAGGTTCCCGCCGCAGTTCGGGCACTGATGCTGCAAAACACTTTCTGCGCAACTTGAACAGAAAGTGCATTCAAAAGTACAGATGACCGCTTCGCTTGAATTCGGCGGCAAGTCTTTGTCGCAGCACTCACAGTTTGGTCTAAGTTCTAGCATAAAGTCTCCTTTTCTGAACCCAGCTTTTTGCCCGCCTGATCGACGGATTACTTTGTAAACTTCAGCCTCTTGATATTGCTTCAGGTAAACTGGATTGAAGATTATCGAGAGCTTTATGAACCAAATGCTCGATTGCCTCCTCTGGATTACGACGCAATGTCATTTTAGAACGTAACGTTTTACCTGACTGGACCACTCCGTCAGAAGTGCGGTTTAACTATCACGATTTCAGTCACCCACAGGACTTTTAAGTTTCTTTGCCACTGCTCAGTTTCTGCAGGTGTTAGAGACAATCGCTGACAGGCCCTTTTCAGATCGGGGATGCTCACAGACTCAGGTGGTGTTACTAGAAGCCCACGCAGAAGTACACCCTCTGGCGCTTAGCGTAGCTTCATGCGGTTAACCCGAGATGCCACTTTCATTGCAATAGACATAGCTACCATATATCTGACTAAAAATATTAATGTATATTCATTGTAGCCCATTAATTACGCTGCTTTACTGCTAAATAATGTCAGTATTATTATAGTCACATCTGAAAATATGCCAGTGTCATCTCCCTTTACCGGTGCTCCACAGGCAGCGATGCGGGCCATAAAAAATATGGGCCGAAACGCTTGCTCATCCGAAACTCGCCACCGGCCTCTTTGCCCAAATCAGTGAGATAGTGCTTTTCTTCTTTGACTTCGAGATAGCCCGCAGACGTTAATTTTTCCAGCACATCCTGGGTGCTGAGACCAAGCTTTTTCCCTAGCTTGGAAGTGCTCAATTTTTCGGAGTCTGTATCAGAGTCTTCAGCTTGGGCTACTGTCTTAGCTGGAGCTTCCTTCGAGACTTTTTCCAAGGACATGCGGACTTCATCACTGATGCGAATAATTCTCTGCGCCTCCTCATATGCTTCCCGATAAAGCTCCCCATCCTCAGCACGACTTAGCGCTACACCCATCTCGTTATTATTGACCTGGCTGAATTCGTACAGGTTGAGACTGGTTATGATGCAGGTTTCTTCGTTCAGGTAGCATTTGGCATGAAGATTTTTGCAGAAGCTGGTTCTGACGAATGATAGCTCTTTGAGCCAGTTAATTTCCTCTGGCTGTAGTTCGTTCTTACCGTAGACGATCCGAACATCAATCTTGAGGCGATTTTTATCTTCTAGCAGTTCCTTGATACGATCATTCAGCTTTAGGAAGGGACTGATAAGTACTAACCGATCAGATGCACTCTTGATCAGCTCTTCGAGGAAGTAGTTGGTTGCGCTGGTATTCAGAAACTTGGCCAAGTTTAGTGCCTCCGATTTTTGACTGTGATTAGAATGGTACTGATTCTGCATGTAAATATAATAACGCCACGCTCACTAAAAAAATGCGAGCACCGCGTATTATTTTTCTAAGTACAACAAATTCTTAGGACACTATTCTACGATTTTACTTGTCAGTAATTTAAAGCCAACCACTCCAAAAAATACAGCAAATACAGCCTCAAATGCCACTTTAGATTTTAGATATACTTGTCTAGCGAATCTGTTAGAAAAGAGCACCGCATAACCAAGAAAAATTAACAAGCTTACCGCCCCAACCACAAGGATTACCGATAGAAGCTCTATGGGCTGCGCGGTTGTGGGAACACCAATTGAGTAAAGAGCGCCGAAGAACAGAATAGCTTTTGGATTAGTAAGATGAATTAGCAAGCCCTTAAAGTAGTGTCCTCTGACTGTCACTGTTTTATTTCTAGGTAGATCTAATGGCGTTGAATTGAACGCGGAGCGCAGGGATTTAAACGCTAAATACAAAAGATAGAGCGCTCCACAATACCTCAGGATTTCAAACACCCAAACATTGGTATGCAGTACTGCTGCAAGCCCAAACGCTGCGGCAGTAGACCAAACTAAGGATCCCGTAAGAACTCCGGCAGCGAGAGACAGACCGAAGAAACGACCGTGGCTCATAGAGGTTCCGGCTATTGCAAGTGTTGCTGGCCCAGGACTAGCTATCGCCGCAAAAGCAGCGGCAACAATGAGTAAATAATTAATCTCTTCCATTTACGTCTGACTCCTCGTATTGAGTTCTAGCGCTGCACAGCTCGTGCGGCTGCGAAGCCACAATGAAGTAGCCAGCTCCGTGACTGGCATTGCTAGGTAACTTTTATAGGCCAAACACACTGACGTAAAATTCTTTCCCGTTATCGGCCATTTCGACAGTATAGGTGATTGGAATTTCGTTAGCTTGCCCTGTGTTACTAGCGATAATACTCAATTCGGCGGCGCACTCGTAGGCCCCAGTCTGTTCATTTGTATTTGTGGTTCTTATTACACCAACCTTATAGGAAAACATTTTTGCGGCTTCAGCGCCTAGTTGATTAACCATTTCACGACCTGCAATTTGTTTGATCAGGTTTGTTGTTTCTGTATCGCTACATTTAGGAACAGGGACGGGACCCAACATTATTATGCCAAACAATAAAACCAATGCCAGCAACGGAAAACCTACCGCTCCCACTGGCTTTGAAAACATGCTGGGCCAGCCGCCCCACATGCTTTCACCATACATTACTTTTCGAAAGTAATCATAATTGGCTAGCTGAGCACAAATAACAGATGATGGAATCCAATAAGCAACAGCGGGAAACTCAAACCCAAGAATGAATTCCAAAAGCGTTAACAAAGTAGCCAGCACCCATGTTACACCTAGGATTACGGCGCCTTTTGCCCACATTTTTTTGCTAAAATAATAAAGAGAGCCAAACAGAAACGCTAATATATTGAAAGAAATCTTATTTCTCTCTCTGAAACGAAGCCCTTTGTATTCAGCAGAGCTCATAGCTCTGTACAGAAAATGCTCACCCGCTCCAATTTTTTGGAAGATATCGAACTTCACCTTCCAAGCTTCGCTCACACTTGGTGTGCTGCTTTCGGTAGATAGTGTTTCACTCATTTTGGCTCTCCATTCATTTCGTTGCTGCTCCCGTGGTATGTCTATAAGTGGCGCTAGATGCGCTTAATACCGCTCAGCATGCGCGGTTTTGTATTTTCAACTGAATTTCCCAAGCAAACATCTTGTGATGTGGCTAATCATGGAGTAATCCCAAGGCCATGGGTTTAGGATGATGCCCCTACTCAAATTCCACCTCCGTTTCGGCATAGCTGGCTAGCCATCGAACTCATCCTCTTCTGAAAACAGATATTTAAGGATTCGATCCGGCCTGTTTAAGAACTCCTTGGTGACCAGGTAGTGATCTGTTTCGTGATAAGCAACTTCCCGAATGCCGTCTTCCTCAAACTGATACAGGGTGGCACCCGGATAGGCTAGTAGAATCGGTGAGTGGGTGGCAATCAAAAATTGGGCGTGTCGAGGAACTTCAAGCTCATGAATGATTTTTAAGAACGCCAGCTGTCTTTGTGGTGATAAAGCGGCCTCCGGTTCATCAAGGATATATAGCCCGTGTTCAAATCGATGCTGAAATAACGCCAGGAACGACTCGCCATGAGACTGATGATGAAGCGATTTGCCGCCATAAGCCAAGAAGTTGGAAACACTATCGAGGTAAGAAGCAAAATTGTAGAAGCTTTCCGCACGCATAAAAAAACCTTCCGTCACTTTAGGCATCCACGAGAGGCGCAGTGCCTGCGCTAACTCTGAACGATCTTCTCTCGCTTCCCGATAATGGTCTCGGTTCCCACCTTCTGGATTAAAACCACAGATTTCGGCAAGCGCTTCGAGAAGGGTAGATTTTCCGCTGCCATTCTCTCCAACCAAGAATGTCACTGGAGTTGGTAGCTCAAGATCAATTCCATGACGAAATGCTGGGATGTTAAAAGGGAAATCGCCACCGTTCATACGCTCGGAGTTGCTACGTATACTGCGTAAATAGGGTGCACCTAAACGGGAAGAACCCTTTTGTGAAGTGTTTCGAGACGTCATTGCAAGCCCTGTACAGCTGTGCATTGTTAAGGTCAGAAAATTGTATCCGCAATGGCGTACATTTTCCAACCATCGACGGTCATCGTCACCAAGACATTTTTAATCTACACGCTCATCCCCTTCAGGCTGGTGTCAGAAATCCGGTATAGAGTGACAACATTACCAAGAAGAAGAACGAGAACGAGAACGAACACTAAAATCATCTCAACTTGAACCTGAACTATCAGATGTAAAATTACTGTGTTTTATGAAACAAAGTGCTTTCTCGTACACTTCGGCAACCATAATAAGCTGAATATGGCTGTAGTGCAGAACTATGTGGTCAGTCTCACCCTGTATGTGAGTTTCACTGACGGATACGGTGCCATCAGAGGGCTCTGCATTTCCTTTTATCAGCGGCAGGAAGCCAATACCTCCGTCTCCGGCAATACTTCCAAGAGGAATGTCCAGATCCCAGTCTGATCTGTTTTTTATCAATCCTTTCTCCATGCTATGACCCAGGAGGCTCCCAAGTTTTTTTGACTTCATCCACCGGGCAATAGCCGCGCCTTGATGCGGCGTACCAATAGTAACCACCTTGCGAATAGTATGATCTTCACCCACAGACGCGACATAGGCGCGCGCCAGTAATCCACCCAGTGAATGGCAGACAAGAAAAATCTCATTGGCATTGATACTACTAAGGTGCGAGGACAGGTTCTCTACATTCAGCTCCAGTGATTCGGAAGTCGTCTTATAACCAAAAGAGCTAGTCGAATAGCCTTGCGCTTCAAACCAACGCGCCATGGGTCGCATCACCAAGGGGCGCATGTAAAGGCCATGTATCAAAACAATATGTGCTTGATCAGACACAGGTAAACCTCCAGAAATACTCTATAGTTATTCACATCTACCTTCGCAGATCAGGTCAGCAATAGCCGACTTGCCACCTGCTTCAGCCCTTTGTAATCCACCTTGCCACTACCGAGTTTGGGCAGCTCGTCCACGGCAACAACCTGTGCCGGAATCATTAACGGATTCACCCCCGCCTTGACCATTTTCTGGCGGATATCATCAGCGCCCTCGGTGATCAGCAGCACTACTTTTTCACCTTTTTTATCGTCCTTGATATTGGTAGCGCCAAATTCGGTGGTTTCACTGTCTACCACCCCGGCGACGGCCGCCTCCACCGCACCCAGACTGATCATCTCGCCGCCAATCTTGGCAAAGCGGGAGTAGCGGTCGACGATACTCAGGAAACCGTCGCTATCGATATGCCCTTTATCACCCGTGCAGTACCAGCGCCGACCGTCCAGTTCAACAATGGCATCATCGGTTTTCTCAGGGTCATTCAAATAACCCTGCATGACCTGCCCACCGGAAACCAGGATCAAACCATCATCGCCACCGGGCAGTGATTCCAGCGATTCTGGATCGACAATACGGAAGCAACTGCCAGGCAGTGGCATACCCACCGTACCCGGTTTGTTACCCGTCTGAACCTTCCAACTGCTCGGGTCCATGGAATCAGGCACGTTAACACTGGCCACCGGCGCGGTCTCGGTGGCACCATAGCCTTCGAAAATCGTTTTTTTGAACTTCAGCTCGAAACTGTTACGCACCTCTGGCGATAGCTTTTCGGCACCGGCGACAATCACACGCAAAGAATCCAGCATGCTCGGCACGACATTGCGGTTGCGGCTATAAAGCCGTAGGAAGGTGGCTGTACCACACAGAATACTCACCTTGTGGCGATAAATCGCCTTGCTTATATTGAGCGCATCGGTAGGGTCCGGGTGACATACCGCAGGAATCCCTTCCACCATCGGCAGCAGGCTGTTTACCGTCAGGCCGAATGAATGAAACAGCGGCAGGCAAGCCATCATGGCATCGTTTTCATCGGTGTTGAGCACATCGCTGATCTGCTTGATATTGCCCATCAGGTTGCGATGGGTCAGCACCACCCCCTTGGGTGTACCCTCACTGCCACTGGAAAACAGAATCTGCGCCGGGCTCTCCAGTGTGGTACCGCGTCCGTACAGGTAACACAACCAAGAGGCCGGCAGCAGATAGGCACTGATCAAATGCGTCAGCAAACGGGTTTTGGTCATACGTGCGCGTATATCTTCCAGGTGTACCACCCGGGTACCGGCCAGCATCGCATCCAGATCGAGCCCGCGATCCGAGAGCTTTTTGGCAAACCGCTCAGAGGTATACACGGTATCGATTCCGGCGCTGCGAATCGCCGCTTGCACTGAATCCACGCCGGCGGTGAAATTTAGATTCACGGCGGTCTGACCGTTCAGCATCACAGCCAAATTAGCCATCACTCCCGCGGCACTGGCAGGCAGTATAAGGCCCACGTTCTGCTCGCGGCAGATTTTCTTCATGCTGCGCGCCATCGCAGTTGTACCGGCGATCACCCGGGCATTGCTGTAACGCACATCACCGAGCGTATCGATCAGACTGACCGAGGTCGGGCGACGCTTGGCCTGTTTCATCCAGGCCTGCGGCAGAGGTTCCAGCATCGCGGTGTAGTCTTCCCAAGCATCCACCGACAGCTCGAACACCTTCTGCTTAAGCGCCTCGGCTTTGGTACTCAACGGCAAAGGTTTACCCAGCGCTACAATCACATTGCGCTTGAAGCCATCAGTGGTGTTCTCACGCAGCTTTTCGCTATGCGAGCGGGACAGACGGCTACCCCACAGGCCACGCAGGTAGAATGGCACGATCACCCCCTGCTCGATATCTTCCACCACTTTCTCATAACCACGGCGGAACATGCCCAAATGCCCTGTGCGACTGATAGCACCTTCCGGGAACAGGCACACGACCTCACCCTGTTTAAGGCACTGATTGACACTCGCCAGCGCATCCTGGCTGTTACCGGCACTGATCGGAATCGCACCAAAAAGCTGCAGGAAAGGTTTCAGATACCAGGTTTCATAGATGCTGCGCAACATGACGAAACGTACAGGACGCGGGCAGGCGATCTGTACCATGGCCCAGTCGATCCAACTGATATGATTACCCAGCAACAGCACGCCACCCTCTTTCGGCAGATGCTCCAGCCCCGATACGCTCACCCGGTAGCGACGTTTGAGCAGCACACCGACGAAGATGCGCACCAGCGAATGAGGCAGACAATACAGCGTGTAAGCGGCACCCACGACGGCCACAACCGCTAACAGGTAGAACAGACCGGCGCTGCTGAAACCCAACAGCGAAAACAGCACCGTCAGCCCGAGAAAGCTGATCATTACCAGATTCTGAATCCAGTTATTGCCAGCCAGCACTGTGCCCATATTCTGTTCACGTGCGGTGTATTGGATCAGTGAGTTCAGCGGCACGATAAACAGCCCACCGCACACACCGATCAACAGCAGCAGCGCCGCCAGAGAGTACAACCCACTGAACAACGGCATGACCCCCAGACAGAAGGCGATACCTATAGCGCCCAGCGGCACCAGGCCAAGTTCAATATGCGCACGGGAAGCACGGCCAGCAACAATGGAACCGATCAGAATACCGATACCGCTAACGCCCAACAGCCCCTGAATCACCAGTGTATTGGTCTCGGCCAGCGCCTCTTTGGCATAGGCCGGAAATGCCGCCAACAGCACCTGAGAGATCGCCCAGAACATCGCCAAACCAACAATAGACAACCAGATAGCCCGGTTGCCCCGAATCGCACGGAGGTTACCGCGCAAATAACCGCCCTTCACATAGGTGCTAACACTGAATGTCTTACCAGGTTCGCCCGCGTCCCGCTGAGGCAGTCGTCCAGCTAGAATCCACTCGACAACAGACAACACCACCAGCACCAGCCCCAACGGCGCAATCGCGTGCATCACCGCCGAGGTATCGCTGAAGTCCGGCTGATAGAAATGCTCGAACAGCCCGGAAAATACAATCGTACCTGCCAAAATCGACACAATGGTGGCCGCCTGCACCAACGCGTTACCCTGAGCGAGACGCTCATCGCCGAGCAATTCGCGGATATAGCCATACTTGGCCGGTGAGTAGATCGCACTCTGAATCGATAGCAGTAACGTCAACCCGAAGGATACCCAGAACCAGCCAGCCATATAACTAAGGGCAATCAGCCCCGTGCCAGCAACAACGGCCAGCGCACCGTAGCGAATTACGGTCGGCTTGGGAAAACGGTCAGAGATAAACCCGGCAGGAGAAAATAACAGGATGAACGGCAGCAGAATCAGACCGTTGATCAGTGCTGTGAGAATCACCTGCAGGTCGCCATCCCAGGTTTTGAAGATGGTGTTCTGAATAATAATCTTGTGGCCTAAATCCACAAAGGCGTTAAGAAACACCACGAGGATATAGGCAAGAAATCCTTTAACTCTGAAAAGCTGGTTCACAATCGGCGTCCTATTGCGATTTATTTGTTCCGCGCCATCCTGATCAGAATTAAGGCGAGGTACAACTTCCCTGTTAATAGTTGCGTAAAAGCCACCATAAAGTATCATATAGCGATACTTTACTCCCGAGCGGCTCAAGCGAAATAGCAGAAAACCCATGGCCAGACAGACCAAAGCACTGATCACCACACTGAAACGAGCCCTGAAAGCCCACGGCAAAACCTACGCCGATGTAGCCACAGCGCTGGACTTATCCGAAGCCAGTGTAAAACGGCTGCTATCCACAAACCAGTTATCATTGGAGCGACTGGAAGCCATTGGCCAATTGATCGGCCTGGAAATCACCGATCTGGTCAAACAGATGGAAGAGGAAACAGGCCGTATCGAGCGCCTTACCGTCGAGCAGGAGCGTGAAATCGCAGGCGATTTGACTCTGCTGCTGATCACCGTGTGCATACTCAACCGCTGGACTCTGGACGATATCCTGCAGGTCCATCAACTTGACCCGCACATCTGCACCCGGAAACTGGCGCGCCTGGACAAACTTCAGCTTATTGACCTGCTGCCCCGAAACCGGGTCAAGCTGAAGGTGGCCGCCAACTTCAACTGGATTGAAAATGGCCCGATCCAGCAGTTCTTCCAGCAGCGTATCGCCAGCGAATACTTCAATTCCCGTTTTCAGGGCGAGGATGAGAACCTGATCGTGCTGAACGGTATGCTGTCGAAATCATCCAATCAGGCGTTCCAGCGACGCATGCAACGCCTGGCGCGGGAGTTTGAAGAGTTTAACCGGGAGGATGTATCGCTGGATTTCGATACGCGCCACGGGACGACCGTGATCATTGCCATCCGCGGCTGGCGCTATGGGCTGTTCAAAACCGATGTGGATACTATGCCTGCGATTGTTAAGTAAGCTCTGAAGTTCTGAGTGTAAGCACCTCATAACCCGTCGATGTGACCGCAATAGTATGCTCCCACTGCGCGGATAATTTCTTGTCACTAGTGACAACGGTCCACCCGTCTTTCTTCAGCTTAACCTTGGCCTTACCCTGATTAATCATCGGTTCTATTGTAAACACCATCCCTTCTTGCAGGACCAGACCTCTCCCTCGCTCACCATAATGCAGAACCTGCGGCTCTTCGTGCATTTCCCGGCCAATCCCATGACCACAATACTCGCGAACAACGGAATAGCCATGCTTTTCGGCATGCCTCTGAATGGCGTAACCAATATCACCAAGTGTCGCGCCAGGCCTTACGCTCCGTATTCCTTCCCACATCGCCTCATACGTTTTATCGACCAACTGTCTAGCAATTGGAGTTACCTCACCGACCATATACATCTTGCTGGAATCTGCGATAAATCCCCCCTGCTCCAACGTAATATCGATATTGACTATATCACCAGATTTCAATTTCTGGGTGGGTGAAGGAATTCCGTGGCATACAACATGATTTACAGAGCTGTTCAGAACGTATTGATAACCATATTGCCCCTTACTGGCAGGGCGGGCATTCAATTGGTCGGTGATGTATCTCTCTGCCAAATTGTTTATATCCATCGTGGATACACCGGCCTTGACGAAATCGTCAAGATAGTCGAAAACGGTTGCAAGTAAACGTCCAGATTCCCGCATCACATTTAATTCTTCGACACTTTTGTATTTTACGTTAGCCACCGACAGCCTTCCTTATGTCAACATTGGCTCGCTTCATTTGTTCGACCATAATTTCAGAAAACGACATGTTTGGATTAGCCTCAGCAAGCATGCCAATTTTTATCCAATACTCAGCCTGTGCATTTATAGAACGAACCATAACTGCGCTTGCTTTGCGAATCTCGCAATGCAGCTCCTCATCTATTTTTACAATCCCCATAGCCCCACCTTTAGCATGCGATTCATATACAATTCATATATGAATCATATATTCCAGATAGCAGCTATGCAAGGATAAGTGCAACACAAACAGAAACACTAAGATGTTGCACTCTTAGAACCCTGAGTTTGGCTGTTTCAGAAACGCCTTTTCTTCCTCTGTCGAGTTACGCCCCAGAATTTTATTTCTATGGGGGTAACGGTCAAATCTATCGATGATTGCTTTGTGCTTGTACTCAAAATCCAAGCTGTTTTGAATGCCTAACGCTTCATACAATTTAACGGCTTCCACGTGGATTAATTTTGACTCACTGTGCATAAATGGCATATACAAAAAAGAACACTGAATATCAGATAGCTGTTTTTCTAAATTTTTTGAGATTGCAAATTGCGCTAAAGCAAGCGCCATGGGATCACAAGCAAATGAATCTGGTGTATCACGGTAGATATTGCGTGAGAACTGATCAAGAACGATAATCTCGGCGAGGCTGCCAAGCGCTGTTTTTCGCCATGAAAAAAGCTCTCCGGCCTTAGCTTGACTATGAAGATATCCAAAACGCTTTTGGATCATGGAATCAAGCCTGTCATCCTTTTGCCACCACTGCTTTGGTTCAAGTTCATTAAACCAAAAATCTATGACTTCCTGAAACATTCTGACTCTCCTTTTCTGGCCCAAACTCTAGAGCACATAACACCCGGCATTGGCGAAAAGGCCGCCCCAGCCCCAAAGGGGTAACAACAGCCGTTTATTATGTGAATTTCGGTACAGCTAAGCACCTGATTTAACCATATCTCTGATTTTTAACGCTTTTTCAAAATGATCCAATTTGTGGGTTTCAATCCACCACCGAGCAGCCTCCATGAGCACCTCCGGCTGATCGTTTTTATTTTTAAAGAATGCGTAAAACGATAGCCCGACACCCTCTCCTTTCTGGTCGATTTTTTGATCACATACATCAACAATTTTTTCTCTAAGCTCTTTCCGCAAAGCAGTATTCCTATGTCGGGTTGATCTCATAACGCCTTCGGCGCTAATGGATATTCAGGTACACAGGGTCGGCAGACTTCGCCGGCATCAGTGAGTCACTAGGACCATGGGGTCAAATCCAAGTAAAGTTTAGCGCGAAAACCCTTGGCGTTGTGCAATTGAATGTAATACCCATCATCATCTCGACTCAGTTCAGTACCCGGATTTTCACCCCAGTTATCATCTGATTCAACAAAACGTACCGTCCAGCCCTCATTATTTAACGCGACATTCAACACGATTTTATCACGGTACAAATTTTCATCCGGAATACGACGGCTAGTAGACAAGATACCATTCACCCAAAAATCCGTGCTGCGTACAGCAAGGTCAACAGTAAAAACCATGGTCTTTCTTGAAGTGATTTTCGAAGAATCAAGAAAAACACTGGCCAACACAGGGTGCCTTGGCTGTTGTAATTTCGCACGCTCTGGATGAAATATCTCGTCATACGTTCTGAAGATAGCCGACGAATGTTCAGCGCGCCGGTCGGTAAGCGCAATCGGAATCAGAAAATCGCCTCTGGGCATGATGGTACATTCGAATAGGTAGGATCCGCGGATTTTCTTATCCTTTTTGTAGTATTTGAGAATACTCGGTGGCATTGGGAGATCTTCCGGTACCATGCGAAGGATCACCCTGTAATCCCCGAACAAGAATCGCACCAGGTTTTGGTACCCCTCCTGCGAGTTAACCATCCCATAATGGCCACTATGGCTAAGATGGCAATAAACGCGCGGCGCATTTTGCACATAAGAATTTTCAATACGCACCAAACCGTCACTAGCCGTGCCCACCCCCAAGCGAGCAAGACTGTAGTCACGGGAATTGGTACCCACCAGGCAAAAAAACCGTTCAGGAGGAAAGGTTTCATTCAGATGATTAACGTTACCCTCCTGCGGTTCAAGGTCGAGAAATTTGGCAATATTTTTGCGGTTAAAGTTGCTTATATCCCACAACCCCAGCATCCTCGGCACGTTAATACCGCCGATCTCAATACCGTTGTGTGGCGTTCCATACGTGAAGACCTTATCGATACAGCGTTTTGCCAGCTTGCTGCCCACGTTAGGGTTCTGCAGCAGACAGCGGCATATCAACCCACCCATAGAATGGGCCACAAGATACACTTTGAAGTCCTTTTCGGCCTCGGCATCACCACCACAAACCCGATCCCGTACCTCTTCAATCAGTTCACTCAGCCCTTTAGCCGCTTCTAAAATATCAGGACGATGACCATCCCCAGTTTCTGGTTGCTCATAGTAACGGTATATAATTACGCTTTGTTGTGGAATACGGCCATCATTTCTCTTACCCTCGAGATACTCATCTTTATAGCCGTACTCTTTCATTAATCGAATAAGTGGGGATTCAAATATATATGGCACAAACGACCGATCATGCGATTGCCTAATTCGAGTCGAGCCTAAATTAAACCCCATGTAAGGCGTATTTACAGTATCTTCGATATCTGCATCACGCATAGCGAAGCCACGCACATAGATTATTGGATGGCGTTTTGGGTGTAATGCCATGTTTCTATCCTCTCTGATTAAGAGCCTACAGAAAACCACTTTCAAAACACCAACTCTTTCTAACAGGCTCTGATTTAACTTCTATTGATACTTTGGTTTGTTAAAAGCTCAGACTGCTTTGGATCTGTTAATAATTACTGCTAATGACTACATCAAGTACATAAACTTATTATCTAAATAGATCTTATCCACGATAAACAATGGGCTCACATCGAAAATTTCTTCAAGCCTACTTACTATCTAATCATAGTCTAGGAGAGTCCACTAAAACGGGGGAACTACAACTTGGTATTGGTTACAGCAGTAAGATTCATTGTCACTAGAACCCCAGGTTTCGGAAGCTCATTTACGCCTATCACAGTGCGAGCTGGAAGGTGATCCCCCATCATCTCAACATAGGCACGATTCATTTCCTCAAAATCCTGCATGTTTTTAAGAAAAATGTTTACGTGAAGTATATGTTCCAAATCAGACCCAATGGATTCCAGCATTACTTGGAATGACTGAAGTATTTGCTTTGCTTGTGAGTATATATCCGTACCAGCTAGCTGGCCTGTTGCTGGATTGACACCGGCGGTTCCACCGATGCTTAAGAACGGGCCGACCTTAGCAATGTGATTGTAGGGACCGATTGGCGTCGGAGTATTGGGTGGAGTGGATGTTTCTACGATATGTGCCATGCTGTTTCCTTTTTCAATGGACGCCTAACGTCAAGCCAGACTCGAACTTGGGGCGCTAACGCCAGCCATCACGCGCTTGTCGCGTGGATGGCCTTGTCAGCATCCGCTATCTCATGTTGGCTAAACACCTGAATACCATGCCGACGCAGCAACGCGGCCGTAACCCCCATACCGGGATTCAGATTACCTGAAAAGCTACCGTCATAGATGAATGAACTGCCGCAAGAAGGACTAGACTCAGCCAGTACCGCTATTTCAATGTTAAGCCTTTTGCACAGTTCCAAAGCAATCGAGGCACCTGCGATGAAATCATCGGTAACAATGTTTCCGCCTTTTTCAACAACGTCGGCTTCACCATCTAACACACTGTTTCCGCTACCTTCAAAAATTTCCGCAGGCTTCCTGGGAATGCTCATTCCGGCCTCAACTTCTGGGCAAACTGAAACAACTCGGCCTTCAGATATCCACCTCTCTATAATCTGATCCTTCACTGAAAGGCTCCCACCATCGTATCGAACACGTTTCCCTAGAAGGCAGGCACTCATTAATACTTTTCTCAAATTACCAGGCCCCAGCATTGTGGTGCTAACGAGCCTGTCGGATTAGGCATTTTGAAATCAAAATCTCCAGCATCAACAGCTCCCTTCCTCATTCTGTTAATTGTGACCTGCTCAAATCAGATAAATACTGTCACTCATTCAAACAGACGATACTCATCAATTCAAGCTATCACAACCACCGTTTGGTGGATTATGATTTAGCTCATAACCTGACATCCATCTTGTTGATTGGCTCGGCGCAGGCACTGATGTTTTAGAGAGCAGTCTCGACAGTGTTGGTGATAGCCCTGGAAGCTTATAGTTTCTTGCTCTCCAATCACTCCCTTGAAGCGTTTCCACATGGGCTGGATGCTGGGCAGCGGCAGGTTTCCGTCAGCGGATCATAATCAAACTCAGCGGGTGTGAAGCGTTGTGCCACCTGGCCGCCCCGTTCTTTACGTCGTTGTGCCTTGGCTGTCTTGAAGGTTACGGACTCAACAAAGCGTAGATCGCGTTTACGGAACTGGTTATCCGCAATGTAGCCATTGAGATCAGCTTCATATTGGCATCACTGTGCCACCAGCCAAGGGCTGGTGGACTTATCCGACAGTCTCAACGCCGTGATTCACCGGCGCGTAGTGTCCGAGTGAAATTTCCTTGTTAGAAATTATTTTGCTATTTCTCTAGCTTTTTTGAGATATAAGAATAAGATATAAATATTATTATCAAGGCTATAATAGCAGATATTGCTCCGTATAAATTTGGAGAAGAAGTATCCTGAGCAAACTCATCTTTGACATAAAAAAATATCATCAAACAAAGTACAGCTGTTATGAAAAATATTATTGATTCAACCAATAGCACTGTTATTTTTTTAATGATCATTGATAATCCTCTCAATTAACTCATTAAATTCTGAGAGATTTTTATCATGTGTTGATATAGCTCTTAGAATTGGAGACATACTATCCCTGAATTCAACTATTAACTGCAACACCCGCTCATATTCTGTTGCAATTGCTCTTTAAATATTACGTCTGGTTGAATGAATCCCAGTATTTTCCTGGGACGCAGATTCAGCCTTACTTGAACCTTTGCAATCAGGGCTTGGGTTAAAGTCCGCAAATCCGTGCCCTTGGGTATGTATTGACGCAATAGACCATTTGCATTTTCGTTTGCGCCACGCTGATAAGACGCATAGGGATCTGCAAAGTAAACATCAGTATCCAGTTCACGAGCAATGCGTTCATGATCAGCGAATTCTAAGCCGTTGTCGGCGGTAATGCTGTGAACCAAAGCTTTAAAAGGCCGTAGCATGTCTATCGTCGCTTCAGCCACCGCATCGGCACGTTTACTAGTCACTTTCCTAACTAAGTAAAAGCGGCTTTTTCGCTCTAAAATAGTCACGATAGCCCCCGTTCCTTGCTTACCAATGACCGTGTCTATTTCCCAGTCACCATAGCGGCCTCGTTCATCAATAATTCCAGGCCTATCGTGTATGGAACGCCGACCAAGGATGCGACCTCGCTGCTTGTGAAGCCGCTTTTTATAACGTTTTAACCGATGTCTCAGGTGGGTGAACAAGCTGCCACCCTCATTAAAATCAGCCAGTACATAGTTATAGATCCACTCGTGACTGACGGTGTAACCAATCCTAGTGCAAATAGCCGATATCTGCTCAGGACTCCAGTCAAGTTCGAGCATGAACTCAACGGCATTCCTTGTGCTCTCACATATTCGCTTAGTTTTTGGCTTTAAACGGCGAATTAATGAGCGCTGTTGAGCTTTATCGGGGTCATATTGACCTGCTTCATCTGTGTTACGCAGCAACTCTCGATTGACGGTCGAAGGTGCAATGTTTAGTTTTCTTGCAATCTCTCGCTGTGAAAAATCCTGTGAGAGAAACGACGAAATCTGGTATCGTTGTCCCTCGGTCAGCTGCCGATAACTCATGTGTAGATCTCATTTTTTTTGGTCGAAAAATAAGGCTACCACATTTCGGTAGCTGGCCTCTCTCCGACCTGGCCCATCACATGAGTGTTGCGGTTATTATCTGAATTCAGGAACGTTTATTACTACTGCTGTTTTTTTCTTTGATAGCGGTATCTGCTGGAGCTGACGAGCGCATTCTCGATTTTCACAGCGATATGACTGTGCGTGAGGATGGCAGCATGAAGGTCATTGAAACGATCAAAGTGCGCTCTGAAGGAATGTCGATTAAGCGCGGCATCTATCGCACTATTCCGACCCGTTATAAGGGCACTTTTGGAAGTTACATTGAAACGCCTATACTTATTCTAAGAGTAGCCCGTGATGGGGAGAGGGAGCCTGTTCGTGTTGAAAAAAGAGGGCGGTATCTCGATTTATACATAGGCAACAGAAATCATCTGCTGAGACCTGGTGAGTATACCTATACGATCACCTACGTAATTTACCGACACCTTGGCTTCTTTGATGATTATGATGAACTCTATTGGAATGTGAGTGGTAATAAGTGGGAGTTGCCGATTGACCGCGTTAGCGCCAAGGTACACTTGCCTGAAGGTGCTGTGTCCGATGATTTTAGCGCTGAAGCTTACACTGGGCCTCTCGGTTCGAAAGATCAACACTTTCAAAGCGAAATAAATGCAACAGGGGTTTATTTTGAAACCACTCAGCGATTGGCTAAAGGCGAAGGGCTTAGTATTGTTGTGACCTGGCCGAAAGGCGTTGTTAAGCATCCAACTCCTTTGCAGCGGTTTGGTTGGTATTTAAGCGACAATAAAGATATGACAGTCCTCCTTATTGGACTATTTACGTTAGTAATATTTTATCTGCTTATGTGGCTGGCTCATGGCCGAGATCCAAAGCCGGGTGTCATTATCCCGCAGTACGACCCTCCGGCTGGTTACTCTCCAGGTGCCATTCATTATATTATGAACCAAAGTATTGATACTAAAACCTTTAGCACGGCGCTGGTTAGTTTGGCCACCAAGGGATACCTCATCTTGGTGCAAAAAAAATCCCATTACGCCGCAAGACGAACAGACAAAGCTGTTAGTAAGGATCTAGGGCCTGGTGAAATGGTTTTGTTGAAAAGCCTATACGAAGGTATACGATCAAAGACTGTGGATTTTAATCAGAAAAACCGAGTGCGGATTCAGGCCGCTATGGAAGCCAATCGACGTGCATTAAAGCAGCACTATGATAAAGAGTATTTTCGTAATAACAGACGATTTTTGCTACCAGGCATATTGATTACATTGTTTACGTTAATAGCTTTTGTGGCGGTCAATCCGCATACAGGAGTAGGTATTTTGGTTCTGTTTTTATCCGTATGGATGACATTGTTTACGTTTGCTATGGATGGGTTTATGAAAGATTTTCGCCCATTTGAAGTTGAAAAAGATTTCCATTCTATAAAGGATTTTATTGCCCTTTTACTTTTTATGTTAACTTTATTTTCCTTTGTGGTTTTTTTGATTTTTGCTTTGTTTATGAATACTTCACTGATAAATGCGGTTGCTCTGCTGCTGCTTTTATCAATACACCATGTGTTTAGTAAATTGATAAAAGCGCCAACGCTCACTGGTCGAGCTTTTTTGGATAAATTGGAAGGGTTTAAACTTTATCTTACCGTGGCGGAGCAAGATGAGTGGCAGCTCAAGCATCCTCCTGAAAAAACACCAGAGCTATTCGAACGCTTGTTTCCTTATGCCATGGCTTTGGATTTAGAACAGCCTTGGACGGATCGCTTCACTATGATATTTGCTAACATGAAAAGGCAAGGGCAGGCGTATAAATATACCGGGCTTTCCAGCCTTAGCTTGTCTCTTCCAGATGCAACACTGTCATCGGCTTTAGCTAGCTCAATTAGTCAAGCCACTGTAATCAAAAGCACTGGTTCGCGAGGCTCGAGTTCGAGTAGTTTTAGTTCAGGTAGCAGTAGCGGTTCGTCTGGTGGTGGTCGTGGCGGTGGCTGGTAATCGGTCTTGCGGCTATCTGAAATCCTAAACGAACATATTGGCCAGACAACGCTGTCAGCGTCGTTAATATAGGGTATAATTCTGCGCCTATTTTGCTTTTACAGTGACGGATACAGGAACAATCAATCATGCGCAGCCATTATTGCGGCGATCTTCGTAAAGAACATATCGGCCAGGACATTACACTTTCAGGATGGGTTCACCGTCGTCGGGATCATGGTGGCGTTATCTTTCTGGATGTCAGAGATCGTGAAGGCATCACCCAGGTGGTGTTTGACCCGGATCGTGAGGCAAGCTTTGCCCTGGCTGACAGTGTTCGTAATGAATATGTGATTGAGTTGAAAGGACTGGTTCGTGCCCGCCCCGAAGGTACCGAAAATTCGGAGATGCCAACCGGTGCGATTGAAGTACTGGGCAAAGAATTAGTGATTTTGAACAAGTCAGATACGCCACCTTTCCAGTTGGATGATCATCAGCAGGTGGGCGAAGATGTGCGTCTGCGCAATCGCTTTATTGATCTGCGCCGTCCGGAGATTCAACGGAAACTGCGTTTCCGTTCAAAAATCACCCACTATATCCGTAACTATTTGGAAGAAAATGGTTTTCTGGATATTGAAACCCCAATTCTGACGCGTGCTACACCCGAAGGTGCGCGTGACTATCTGGTGCCTAGCCGTACCCACGAAGGGCATTTTTTCGCGCTGCCGCAGTCGCCACAGCTGTTCAAACAGTTGCTGATGGTGTCAGGGTTTGACCGTTACTATCAGATTGCCAAGTGCTTTCGTGATGAAGATCTGCGTGCCGATCGTCAACCAGAATTCACTCAGATTGACATAGAAACCTCCTTTATGGACGAAGAAGGCATCATGGGGATCACTGAACAGATGATCCGCGGTCTGTTCCTGGAGCAACTGAATGTGGATCTGGGTGACTTCCCGCGCATGCCTTACTCAGAGGCGATGCAGCGCTACGGTTCCGATAAGCCGGATCTGCGTATTCCGATGGAGCTGGTCGATGTAGCCGACCTGGTAGCGGGTGTTGACTTCAAGGTCTTTGCTACCCCTGCAACGGACCCTAAAGGACGTGTGGCAGCACTGAAAGTACCTGGTGGTGCTGAACTGACGCGTAAACTGATTGATGACTATACTAAATTCGTATCTATCTACGGCGCCAAAGGCCTGGCCTGGATCAAAGTCAATGCCCTGGAAAACGGTGCTGAAGGACTGCAGTCACCGATTGTGAAATTCCTGGGCGAAGATGTAGCACTGCAGATTATGCAGCGTGTCGGCGCGCAGAATGGCGATCTGGTGTTCTTTGGTGCGGACAAAGCCAAAGTGGTGAACGAAGCCCTGGGTGCGCTGCGTATTAAAGTGGGTGAAGACTTGAACCTGCTGGAAAAAGAGTGGGCGCCACTATGGGTGGTCGACTTCCCTATGTTTGAAGAGGCTGGTAATGGTGGTCTGACCGCACTGCACCATCCCTTCACAGCGCCCAGCTGTAGCCCGGAAGAACTGATTGCTGCGCCTGAAGGCAAGCTGTCCCGTGCCTACGATATGGTACTGAATGGTACTGAATTGGGCGGTGGCTCTGTGCGTATCCATGACCAGGTCATGCAGCGGGCGGTATTTAAAGTACTCGGCATTAGCGATGAAGAAGCTGAAGAAAAGTTTGGCTTCCTGCTTAACGCCTTGCGTTACGGCGCGCCGCCACACGGTGGTTTGGCCTTTGGTCTGGATCGTTTGGTGATGTTGATGACTGGGTCGGCGTCTATTCGTGAAGTGATTGCCTTCCCGAAAACACAGAGTGCTGCCTGTCTGTTGACTGATGCACCGGGTGAAGTCAGTGCCGCACAATTACGCGAGCTGAATATCAAGTTGCGTAAGACACCCTGATGACAAGGTGAATATCACTGTCTGGCACCTGGATTGTCGTATAAGTCCCTAAAGGACATATCGCTCCAGGTCGGCAGTGAAGTGAACACTACGAAGAACGAACGGGGCTTAGCAGCCCCTTCTTTGTTAATGAGGTAAGAAGTTATGGCAGGTCATTCCAAGTGGGCCAATATCAAACACCGTAAAGCGGCCCAGGATGCCAGACGCGGTAAAATCTTTACTAAGTTGATCCGTGAATTGACGGTAGCCGCCAAAGAAGGTGGCAGTGTACCGGACGATAATCCACGTTTGCGTGCCGCTGTCGATAAGGCGCTTGGCGCCAATATGAAAAAAGACACCATTGAAAAAGCCATCCAGCGTGGTGCAGGTGGTGCAGACGGTGATAATTACGATGAGCTGACCTATGAGGGTTATGGCCCCAATGGCGTAGCGATCCTGGTTGAGTGCATGACCGATAATGTTAATCGGACTGTGTCACAGGTGCGGGCCGCTTTCAGCAAGCATGGTGGCAATCTGGGCACCAATGGTTCCGTCTCTTATCTGTTTGATAAAAAAGGCCAGATTACCTTTGGTAATGATACCGATGAAGATCGGGTTATCGAAGCGGCACTGGAAGCTGGTGCAGATGATGTGGTGACCCACGACGATGGTTCGATTGATGTCTTTACCAGTGTGACTGAGTTTATGGATGTGAAGCAGTCGCTGTTGCAATCAGGGCTTGAACCGGTTCATGCCGAGGTCGGTATGATTCCCTCAACTACTGTCGCGTTGGATGTTGAAACCGGTCAAAAGGCACTGAAACTCCTGGATGTGCTGGAAGATCTGGATGACACTCAAAACGTCTATCATAATGCTGAGATTCCCGAAGAGGCGATGCTTTGATCTTTGCCTCTAACCTTATTCTTAGCCTCAGTCGGCCGTGTTGATATGATCATCCTTGGGATAGATCCTGGCTCACGCATTACTGGCTATGGCGTGATCAATTCACTGAAAGGGCATAACGAATACATTGCCAGTGGCTGTATCCGTATTCGTGAAGGGGAGTTGGCTGATAAGCTGCAGCAGGTGTACGCCGGTGTGTATGAGATCATTGAGCGTTATATACCGCAAGAATTTGCTATAGAACAGGTGTTTATGGCGCGTAATGCCGACTCGGCACTGAAACTGGGCCAGGCCAGAGGTGTAGCGATTGTTGCTGCGGCAAATCAATCTGTACCCGTCTATGAGTACTCGGCACGAAAAGTGAAACAGTCGGTGGTGGGTTCAGGTGCGGCTGATAAAAGTCAGGTGCAACACATGGTGGCGCATATCCTTAAATTACCTGGTTTGCCTCAGGCTGACGCAGCTGATGCACTTGCTATTGCCTTGTGTCATGCGCATTCACGCCGCTCGCTGATTAGTGTGGCGGGTCAGCATACCGGGCGCGGTGGACGTTGGCGATGATAGAAATTGAAAATTTTGTCTACTATGCTGACTTGTTTGGTATAGCGATCTTTGCAGTCACCGGTGTGCTGGCCGCGCGCGGTAAGCAGATCGATCTGTTTGGTATTATGGTGCTGGCATTGGCAACTTCGCTCGGTGGCGGTACCTTGCGTGATCTGGCGCTGAATGCACATCCGTTGATCTGGATTGCTGATCCGATCCTATTGTGGACGGCTATAGGCGCGGCGGTGCTGACGTTTGTCTACTGTCGTTTTTGGTTGTTGCCTCGACGGGCGTTGCTGGTGTTCGATGCGGCGGGCCTGGCGTTGTTTGCTATTGCGGGTGCCGAAAAAGCCATGGGACTGGGCTTCTCGCCTCTGATTGCAGTGATTATGGGCGTGAGTACCGGTTGTGCCGGGGGTGTGATTCGGGATTTACTTACTGGACGTATCCCCGGTATTCTCCAGCATGAAGAATTTTACGCGACCTGTGCGCTGATAGGGGCCACCTTCTATGTGCTGATGCATGGACGGATGGAGCCGAATCTACTCGCTTTGTCAGCTATTGCATTGATTTTCTCTATTCGCATGCTGGCGATCTATAGTGGTTTTCGTTTGCCGGTGTTTGTGGTCACCGGCATAGATCGTACGCCGCGACGCGTGTTAACCGGGCGAAAAAAGCGTCGGGTGATGTCAATAAAACCCAAGGGTGATAAATAATCATGATCGGTCATTTGCGCGGTGTTCTACTGGAAAAATACCCCCCGTTTCTGATGCTGGATGTCGGTGGTGTAGGCTATGAGGTGGAAGCCTCAATGAACACTTTTTACCGCTTGGCTGATATTGGTCAGGAAGTGTCCCTGTATACGCACCTGGTGGTGCGTGAAGATGCCCAGTTGTTGTATGGCTTTGCCGATCGCCAGGAGCGCAGTGTGTTCCGCGAGCTGATTAAAACCAATGGTGTGGGGCCTAAGCTGGCACTGACTATTCTCTCGGGTATCAGTGGTGATGCATTTATCCGCTGTGTAGAGTACGAAGATGTGGCAACGCTGGTAAAACTGCCGGGCGTTGGCAAAAAGACCGCCGAGCGGCTGATTATCGAAATGAAAGATCGCCTTAAACATTTCAGTACCATGCCCGCCGGGCTTCGGGCTATGGAAGATGCGGCATCAGCCAGGCAGCCAGCTGTGGCTGTAGTGGATGAGCGTCGGGAAGCGGAAACGGCACTGATCGCTCTGGGTTATAAACCAGCTCAGGCCACGCAGGCTATCGAGCAAGCCAGCCGTTCGCTGGAGGCGGATGCCAGTGCGGAAGCACTGATTCGACTGGCTCTACGGTCCATGATCAGTTAATAAATGAGTAACAATAATGATAGAAGCTGACCGCTTTATAACACCGGTTGCGACCAGTCCTGTTGAGGAAAAGCAGGATCGTACGGTCAGGCCGCAGACCTTGCAGGACTACGAAGGTCAGCCGGTGGTGCGTGAGCAGATGGAGATTTTTATCCATGCGGCGCGTAATCGGTCCGAGGCGTTGGATCATACCTTGATCTTTGGCCCACCGGGGCTGGGTAAAACCACCCTGGCACACATTATTGCTAACGAGATGGGTGGGCAGATTCGCAGCACCTCAGGACCGGTTCTGGAAAAGGCCGGTGATGTAGCGGCGATGCTAACCAATTTAGAAGCGGGTGATGTGCTGTTTATCGACGAAATTCATCGTCTAAGCCCAAATGTTGAAGAAATACTTTATCCGGCGATGGAAGATTATCAGCTGGATATTATGATTGGTGAAGGGCCTGCGGCCCGCTCTATCAAGATCGATCTGCCACCTTTTACCCTGGTGGGCGCCACCACGCGTGCAGGCCTGTTAACTTCACCCCTGCGAGACCGTTTTGGCATAGTGCAGCGGCTGGAATTCTATTCTGTTGAAGACCTGACCCGTATCGTCAGCCGGGCGGCACGTCTTACAGCTACGCCAATTGATCCCGAGGGGGCGCGTGAAATTGCCTGTCGGGCCCGGGGAACTCCGCGTATTGCCAACCGCCTGTTGCGTCGAGCCCGTGATTATGCCGAGGTGCGTGGCGATGGTGCAATTACTCGTGAGTTAGCCGATCTGGCATTGAATATGTTGAATGTGGACGAAAAAGGCTTTGATCATATGGATCGGCGCATGTTGCTGGCCATGATCGAAAAATTTGGTGGCGGCCCGGTGGGGGTGGAAAGCCTGGCGGCTGCGATCAGTGAAGAGCGGGATACCATTGAAGATGTGTTAGAGCCTTATCTGATACAGCAAGGTTTTCTGATGCGAACCCCTCGTGGGCGGGTGGTAACGGATCATGCCTACTTGCATTTTGGCATTAAAAAACCCTATACCGAATAAGTGTCTGCATGATCCTGATCAAGGTTTAAGGCCAACGGGCTGTTACTATTGTCGAATATAGATCGATAAAAGTAACGGGATGGTGCCTATGATGGCTTTACCTAAAGATCGCTTCGTCAGTGACTGTCGTCGTGATCTGGTTCAGCTCCATGCAACGCTCAAGCAAGAACTGCTGGCTGCATCGGGGAGCGAAAAAAAGCAAGCGGCCTTGTTGGTCGAATTGCGAGCGTGTGAGGAAGCTATCAAGCGGATTGATAGTGGTTATTTCGGTCTCTGCAAAATGTGTGGCGAGGCGATAGAACTGAATCGCTTAAAAGCCGAACCGACAACCAGTTGCTGTTTGTCCTGCGAAAGCAGTAGCTAGCAACGCGATACTGCCTGTATTCTGCAAAAAAAACCGTTCTTGCGGCTCTTTCCTGGTTCTCAGCTACTTGTATTAATTTATACGACTGCTATTGTGAGCGCCTGCCTTCTGTCAGGTTAGGAGTGAACCGTGCAAGACAAGTTATCTATCTGGTCTCTAGTAGCAGAGGCCAGCTTTATCGTTCAGTTGATTATACTGGCACTGATGATTACCTCATTTGTTTCCTGGGTGATGATCTTTCAGCGTCGTTCTGTAATCCGCGCGGCACAACGTTCTATGCGTGCTTTCGAAGAGCGTTTCTGGTCGGGTGCCGATCTCGGACAACTGTATCGCGAAGTCAGTCAGCAGCCGAATGAAAACTGCGGTGTTGAAAATATATTTCGCGCCGGGCTGAAAGAATTTACGCGCCTTACCCAGCAGGGGAAGGCCGATCCTGATGTGGTGATGAATGGTATTCAGCGGCGCATGCGGGTGGCAATGTCCCGCGAAGAAGAAAAGCTGGCAAAACACCTGCCATTTTTGGCAACGGTAGGTTCTACCAGTCCTTATATGGGTCTTTTTGGTACCGTGTGGGGAATTATGAACACGTTTCGTAGTCTAGCAACAGTACCCCATGCCACAATATCGGTGGTGGCACCGGGTATTGCAGAGGCATTGATCACAACGTCAATCGGTTTGTTCGCAGCTATTCCGGCTGTTATTGCTTATAACCGCTATGCGGCGCAGTCGGAAACACTGCTGAGTAACTATGAAACCTTTGCCGATGAGTTCTCCAGTATTCTCTACCGTCGCCTGCATGCACTCTGAGGTTTGATGATGGAATGGCGTACTCGAAAAAAGCGTAGTCTGAATACAGAAATCAACGTGGTACCTTATATTGAGGTCATGGTGGTTCTGCTGGTGATTTTTATGCTGACGACGCCGATGCTGACGCAGGGGGTGGATGTTGACCTGCCCCAAGCCAGTTCGGAACCGGTGGAAACCGAAGATCAGGAGCCGCTGATCGTTTCGGTGGATAAGGATGGCAATTATTACATCAATGTGGGTGGTGATGATTCCGAGATAGTGGATGCCGATGCGGTCAGACAGCGGATCACCAGTGTGTTGAATGAAAACCCGAATAAGCTCCTGCTGGTCAGGGGTGATAAAAATGTGACCTATGACCGGGTGGTGCAACTGATGGTGCTGTTGCAGCAGGCGGGCGCACCCAGTGTTGGCTTGGTCACAGAGTAGGCTGGGCGTGGACAAGTATCGTAGTTATGTATTACCGGTTATTCTGGCGACCCTGGTCCATGTAATGATGCTGGCGATGATTGCTGGACAGTGGTTTGATTTTTCCGAAGCGCAACGTCCACAGCCACGCCACTTACAGGCGCGCATGATTGATATGAGCAGCTTGCAGACGGATCAGGCCGCTGCCCAACAGGCGGCAGAACAAGCCAGGGCACAGGAGCAGGCACGTCAGGCCGAACAGCAGCGCCAAGAGCAGGCTGTGGCTGAGCAGCAGCGTCAGGAAGAGCAGCAAAGGCAGGAACAGCAACAGCGTCAAGAAGAGCAGCAACGCCAGGAGCAGCAACGCCAGCAACAACAGCAGCGTGAAGCCGAGCAGCAGCGTGAACAGGAATTAGTCGCTCAGCGGGAGGCCGAGTCGCGTATTCGCGCCGAGCAGGAGCGCCAACAACAGGCTGACGCAGAACGCCAGCGTCGCGAAGAAGCTGAACGTCAAGCGGCTGAAGAGCAGCGTCGGCAGGAGGAGCGTCGCCAGGCTGAAGAGCGTCAGCGTCAGGAAGCTGCCGAGGCCAAGGCGCGAGAAGAGGCTCAGCAACGTGAAGCGCAGGCGCAGGCTGAAGCAGAGGCCAGAGCCGAAGCGCAGCAGGCAGCACAGGCAGCCGCTAATGCGGTGATTGGTGATATTAGCTCTTATATTAGTGCTATGCTGACAAGAAACTGGAACATTCCAGCCACCGCACGGACAGGAATGCAGGCAACGGTTGAAATACAGCTAATGCCAAATGGGGAAATTGCTGATGTGCGCATTGTACAAAGCAGTGGCGATTTGGCATTTGATCGTTCAGCGGAACAAGCGGTTAGACGCACAGAGCGTTTACCTCGTGTAGCTGAAGTGGAACCAATATTATTTGAGCGTCGTCTGAGAAGAACACAGGTGATTTTCAGGCCTGAAGGGTTGAGATGGTAATGACATTATTTAGAAAACTATTATTTTTATTCATGTTCTGTTTTAGCTCATCGCTGATGGCGCAACAGTTGGTGGTGGAAGTGACCCAGGGCGTCGATAGCCCAGTACCTGTAGCTGTCGCGCCCTTTGGGTGGAGTGGCAGTGCACTGCCTGACGATATTGCCAGCATCATTAGTCAGAATCTGGGGCGCAGTGGGTTTTTCAAATCGATGAGCCGTGAAAATATGCTGAGCTTTCCTGAGCGGGAAGAGCAGGTATTTTTTCGTGACTGGCGCATGATGAATCAGGATTACCTGGTTATAGGGCGCATGGAACCCTTATCTGACAGTGAAATGAAGATTACTTTTGAGCTATACGATGTGCTCAAAGAGGAACGTATTTTTGTTCGTGAAGTGTCTGCTGGCAATCAAAGCCTGCGTGATGCGGCCCACTATATTTCGGATGTGGTTTTTGAAGCCTTAACTGGTATCAAGGGCGCGTTTTCTACCCGTATTGCCTATGTGGCAGCCGATCGTCGTGATGCTGAAAACCAACGCTACCGTTTGCAGTTGGCTGATTGGGATGGTGAACGTGCCAGAACCATTCTGGAGTCCAATGAACCGATTCTGTCGCCCGCCTGGTCATTTGATGGGACTAAGCTGGCTTATGTGTCCTTTGAAACTACCCGCCCGGTGATCTATGTACAACATCTGGCAACAGGGCAGCGCGAGCAGGTACAGTCGTTTCCTGGCTTGAATGGTGCGCCAGCCTGGTCACCTGATGGTCACAAGCTGGCTATGGTCTTGTCCAAAGATGGCAACCCTGAAATTTACGTGCTGGATTTGAGAACCCGAGCGCTGGATCGAATGACACAGAACAGCGCCATCGATACGGAGCCTTTCTGGGCTCCAGATGGTAAATCGCTCTACTTCACCTCTGACCGTGGCGGTTCACCACAGATCTACCGGATGGATCTGTCGTCACGCTCAGTGGAACGTGTTACTTACGAAGGCAGTTATAATGCTCGCGGACGTCTCACGCAAGACGGACGTTTTCTGGCCATGGTTCACCGTGGCAGTTCACGCCGTTTCCAGATAGCCGTTCAGGACCTTAAGAATGGACGTCTGGATATTTTAACCAACAGTGATTACGATGAGTCTCCAAGCATTGCGCCGAACGGTAGCATTGTGATGTATGCTACTCAGAATGGAGGTCGCGGTATTTTGTCTGCGGTATCTCTGGATGGGCGTATCCGTTTCAATATGCCGGTTCCTCAGGGTGATGTCAGAGAGCCGGCGTGGTCACCATTTTTGCAATAAACTGTATCAACCTTAAATTGAATTGCTTGCTTTGAAAGCAGGCAACAGGAGAAAAAAAATGCGTTATGTTCATTTAACTAAAGCGCTGACATTGGCTGCCGTTATGGCATTTGCTGCTGGTTGTAGTTCAACCGGTAGTAAAACTGATTCCGGAGCTACGAGTGGTACAGGTACTGACACCAGTGCGTACGGAGCTGGAACTGGCACTGGTGTGACGCCAGGCAGCTGGGAAGAAGTAGCAACTTTGAAAAATGTATTTTACTTCGAGTTTGACCGTGCTGTAGTGCGCCAGGAATTTTTCTCTGATCTGGAAGGCCATGCGCGTTACCTGGCTGGAAATCCGTCTGCACGCGTTAGACTGGACGGTCATACTGATGAGCGTGGAACACGTGAATACAACATGGCACTGGGAGAGCGTCGTGCAAATGCTGTTGAGCGTCTGTTGATTGTTAATGGTGCCAATGCCGGTCAGATTGAAACCGTTAGCTATGGCGAAGAGCGTCCGTCCGTAACTGGCAATCACGAAGGTGCCTGGTCACAGAACCGTCGTGTTGAATTGAGATACCTGAGTCGCTGATAGATAAATTATGAATCCTTCACTGAAATATACAGTTGCAGGGTGTTTGTGTGCTGTGCTGACTTTGTCAGCACAGGCTCAGGTGCCGGTGATCGAAATCAGGGGAAGCGAGGCTGGCGCTGCATCTGCAACGTCAGCCGGTATTTCCGGTCAAAGTGAACTGATTCAGCTGGTACTTCAGCTTCAGGAAGATGTTCGCTTTTTGCGTGGCGAGCTTGAAACCACGCAGCATAAACTGCAGCGGTTAGAAGCTGATTCCTCTGACCGTTATCGTGATGTGGATCGACGCCTGAGTGTGTTGATGCAGGTGGCTATGGATTCTGAGGCGCTACCACCTCTGTCTGCACCTTCTGATCTCCAACCTGTCGATACACCTGCGCCAGCTACTGATACTGAACCTCTCATTTCGGCTGAGCCAGCCTCTGCTGATGATCAGCAAGCTTATGATGATGCTTTTGCATTGGTCAGAGCGCGTGAGTTTGATCAGGCCATCATAGCGTTTGAAGCATTTGTTCAACGTTACCCTGAGCATGCTAATACAGCCAATGGCTATTATTGGTTGGGTGAGTTGCATCTGGCCAACGAGTCACCGGAGCAGGCTAGTGTCGCGTTTGAGACTGTGTTGGAGGAGTTTCCTAACCACCACAAGGTTCCTGATGCCCTGTACAAACTGGGTGTGACCTTTTCCAGATTGGGCGAACAAGAGCGCTCACGGCATATGATGCAGCGAGTGATCAGCGAGTTCCCTCAGAGTACTGCGGCGACCTTGGCGCAAAGTTTCCGACCTATCGAAAGTAATTGAAGAGGGTGTTAATGATGACTGGCGAACGTGCCGTTGTACTGCTGTCCGGAGGGTTGGACTCGGCAACGGTTCTGGCTATGGCCAAAGATCAGGGTTATAGCTGCTATGTACTCAGTTTTGATTACGGTCAACGTTCACTCACTGAGTTGAATGCTGCTCGTCGCGTTGCTATAGATGCCGGTGCCGTCGAACACCGTGTTCTACGCCTGAACCTGGAAGATTTTGGCGGGTCTGCACTTACCGATCCTAGCCTCAGTATGCCTGAGTCGGATAGCGACGAAGTGCAAGAGGGTGGAATTCCACTGACCTATGTTCCTGCGCGAAATACTGTGTTTCTGTCTCTGGCGTTGGGTTGGGCCGAAGTTTTGGATGCGAGTGCTATCTTTATTGGTGTGAATGCAGTCGATTATTCCGGTTATCCGGATTGTCGTCCTGAGTTTATCCGTGCGTTTGAAGCCATGGCTGCTCTGGCAACACGTCAGGGTGTTGAAGGTAAGCCAATACGCATCCATACCCCCTTGATAGACCTTACTAAAGCGCAAATCATTCAAGTGGGTGCCACGCTTGGATTGGATTATGCCAAAACGGTCTCCTGTTATCAGGCTGATGATGAGGGGCGGGCTTGTGGTCGCTGTGACAGTTGCCGCCTGCGTGCCAAGGGTTTTGAGCAGGCTGGTGTGCCGGATCCGACACGCTATCAACCCTGACAGGTTATCAGTCTATTCGTTTTCCTCTCTGTGCTATAATGCCAGGTTTTCATGCATGCCCAAGGCTTGCTGGCCCTACATTCAACTCGGAATTATTGATGCTAAGTAAACGAGATTTGGCAGACCGTATTCTTGTGCAGGAACATTTTGCTCAGGAGCACTTACCTGATGCGTTGGATAAGCAGCAGACAACAGCACTGATCGACGAAATTCTGTCGCTGTTAAAGCTGAAAGATGCCTGTTTGGTCGCACATTACTATACCGATCCAGTCATTCAGGCGCTGGCGGAGCAAAGTGGTGGCTGTGTTTCGGATTCGTTGGAAATGGCCCGTTTTGGTAGTCAGCATCCAGCCTCAACGCTGCTAGTAGCGGGCGTGCGCTTTATGGGCGAAACTGCAAAAATACTCAGCCCGGAAAAGCGCATTCTTATGCCGACCCTCGAAGCCACTTGCTCACTGGATCTTGGTTGTCCGGTCGATGAATTCTCTGCTTTTTGCGATCAACATCCAGATCATGAGGTGGTAGTTTATGCCAATACCTCGGCGGCGGTGAAAGCGCGGGCTGATTGGGTCGTGACCTCTAGTATTGCGTTACGAGTGGTCGAGCATCTGGCAGAGCAGGGCAAAAAGGTAATCTGGGCCCCGGATAAACACCTCGGCGAGTATATTCAGCAGAATACCAGTGTCGATATGCTGCTTTGGGATGGTGCTTGCATCGTTCACGAAGAGTTCAAGGCTAAAGGGTTACGTGATCTGAAAGCGGTTTATCCTGACGCGGCTGTTCTGGTACATCCAGAGTCACCGGAAGCTGTAGTGGAGCTTGCCGATGTTGTAGGTTCTACCAGCCAACTGATCAATGCCGCGGCTACTTTGCCAAACCCGATGTTTATCGTAGCCACAGATCGCGGTATTTTTTACAAAATGCAGCAGGCTGCACCGGGTAAAACCCTGATTGAAGCACCAACCGGTGGTACAGGGGCTACGTGTCGCAGTTGTGCTCACTGTCCATGGATGGCCATGAATGGATTGGAAAACCTGCGGGACGTGTTGTTAAAGGGTGACCAGGAAGTGCATGTCAGTCGAGAGCTGATCGAACGTGCCCGGGTGCCTCTGCAGCGTATGTTGGATTTTCCGCTGAAGTGATCCGTGGCGTAGGCCTATAAATCTTCTTTGATTTGCTGGCGTATTTCCAGTGTTTCGGCTTCAAGCTGTTCGAGTCTGGCCAGATCCGAAGGTTGAAGATTAGGTTCGCGTTTGGCAAAGGTTACCTGCTGTATGGCACTGTCGATATTGCCGGTCAGCAGGAAGTATTCAATGCGCGCTTCGTGCACCCCTATGATATTGCCGGTCAGGCCCTCTGCTTCAGCCAGTTGGTACCAGCTGTCAGTATCCGTCGGGTAGTCCTGCAGCAGGCGTCTGTAAACGGGAATGGCGCGCTCAGGTTGTCCGGATGTATGCATCACCTGTGCATGTATTTTCATCACTGGCATACTGTCTGGGTACAAGGCCATCATCTCGTCAGAGCGTCTCTCCGCTTGAGCAAAGTCATTCTCCGCCAGCAATAATTCTATCTCGCTTAATTTTACATAGGTGTGCCGTTTCCATGGCTCAGGCAGTTGATTGAAATGCTGCTTGGCGACATCCAGTTGACCTGTGCGCATGGCAGCCTGCATAGCACCATAATGCGCGACGGCTGGATTGCTGCTATTCACATCCGCGACAAAGCGTTTTAATATTTCTCCGGGTTGAGCACTTAGGTGCACCTCTGAGCGGGTACGAATAATATCAAACTCTGGTGAGTAGGCGCGGTGGCTGACATTGGGCAGTGTTTCGGCTCTGTTTAGTGAGTCGGCAATGCGTGCTTCAGTCACTGGGTGAGAAAGTAAAAACTCTGGGGGGCGCTGACCATAAAAGCGGTAGCTGCGCTGTAGGCGTGAAAACATCTGTGGCATGGCTTTGGGATCACGGTCAGCGGCAACCATGGTTTGCATACCCACACGGTCGGCTTCTTCTTCATTACGTCGGCTAAATGTTAATTGTGCCTGCGCTGATGCCCCCATAGTGGAAGACAAGGCTGCCGCTCCCCCTTGAGTGTCAGCAGCGGCAATCAGTATGCTGGCGAGTATGCCGGCTAATACCAGTGGCCGGTTGCGTCGTTCTTCCTCGATGCGCTGGGCAAAGTGGCGTTGGCTTAAGTGGGCAAGCTCATGGGCTAATACGGATACCAGCTCATCTTCAGACCCAGCCGCTGTAATCAGCCCCGCATGCACACCAATGACTCCGCCTGGTACAGCGAAGGCGTTGAAGGTCGGGTTGTCCAGTAGGATTAGCTCCAGACGTCGATCTGACAATTGGCTATGCGGTGCGAGATCCCAAAGCAGCTCTTCCAGGTAGTGAAAGGTCAGGGGATCGTTCAGTAAGGGTGCGCTACCTCGCAACATGCGAGCCCAGTTGCGTCCAAGACGGTATTCGGATGCCATGGACACCGACGCGGATGAGCGATCAGACAGGACTGGCAGGTTGGTTGAGGCGCTGCTGACTGAGGTGAACAGCAAGCCTGAGCAAATGGACAGCAGCGTGACTGAGAATATAAATCTCAAATGTAGATACTTGTTTGTCATAGTGATCAGTTGTAATACCATGGGCAGCACTTTAATCTAAGCGTGGCAATTACGTCCAGCAGCTTCAGCCGTCTGCTGCATTGAAATCCGAGGTTTGTATGTCATTTAACCCAGAGCCAGATCAACTGCTTGATGCCAGCGAGCTTAATTGCCCACTGCCTTTGTTGAAGGCCAAGCAAGCATTAAGCAAAATGGACGTTGGGCAACTGCTGCAGGTGATAGCCACTGATGCGGGCTCCGTCAGAGATTTTAAAGCCTACACAGATCAGTCAGACCATGTATTGTTGCAGTCGTTCACGGATCAAAACAAATTTATTTATTTAATCCGTCGTGGCTGATAGACGTCAGTCTCAGGAGAAGTTCTACCTATGATAAAAATTTTCAGTAAGTGGATTCATCGTTACTTCTCGGATGAAGAGGCACTCTTACTGTTTCTTTTGTTGATTGGCGCCCTGGTGGTGATACTGACCCTAGGCAAAGCGCTGGCACCCGTTTTTTTCAGTATTATACTGGCGTTCCTGATGCAGGGAGCTGTGCAGCGCTGTAATCGCTTTATGCCGCGCAAACTATCTGTGTTGATAGTCTTTACCAGCTTTATGACGGCTTTTCTGGCGTTTATGCTAGTGGTTATGCCGCAGATCTGGCGACAGTTGGTGACCTTGCTGAATGAAGCACCACGCATCATGTCTGAAATTCAAAAAGTACTCTTGCTCTTACCTGAGCGATACCCTGAGCTGGTGGCTGAGCAACAGATACGTCAGTTAATAGCCATTGCGGCCGCTGAAATAGGTAAGGCGTGGCAGTGGGCGTTAACCTTCTCATTACACTCCATTACCAATATTGTCGCCTTGTTGATCTATCTTATTCTGGTGCCGATTCTGGTATTTTTCTTTATGCGCGATGGCAATTACCTGGCCGGCAGTCTGACAGCTTATTTGCCAGAAAAGCGTGACATGATGCGACGTATCTGGACTGAAATGGATGCACAGATCGCCAATTACATTCGCGGTAAAGTTATTGAGATACTGATTGTGGGGTCAGTATCTTATGTCGTATTTGCGTTCATGGGGCTGAACTATGCTGCGCTGTTGGCGTTGATGGTAGGTTTGTCGGTAATTATTCCCTACATAGGGGCTGCCGTCGTAACCCTGCCAGTGGCTGGCGTCGCCTTCTTTCAGTGGGGCTGGGGCAGTGAATTTATTACACTGATGACGGCTTATTTTGTGATTCAGGCGCTGGATGGCAATGTGCTGGTTCCGATTCTGTTTTCAGAGGCTGTGAACCTGCACCCGGTATCCATAATAGTGGCGGTGCTGGTGTTTGGTAGCCTGTGGGGGGTGCTGGGGGTATTTTTTGCCATTCCTTTGGCTACATTGGTGAAGTCTGTGGTGAATGCCTGGCCCAAAGCTATGGAGCATGCTCATGATGGACAGGTTGTCGATTCGGAGGTTGAGCAGGAGCGGTAATTCGTTCCTGCTAGGTCAGTCGCTTTAGAGTGCTTTGACGCTTTCGAGCACCTCTTCTGCATGACCGGGCACTTTGACTTTACGCCAGGCCTGTCGTAGCACGCCTGCTTTGTCGATCAGAAAGGTACTGCGTTCAATTCCCAGGTGCTCTTTTCCATAGAGCTTCTTCAATTTGATCACATCAAACAGTTTGCAGACGGTTTCGTCTTTGTCACTGATAAGTTGAAACGGAAAAGCCTGTTTGGCACGAAAGTTTTCATGACTCTTCAGTCCATCGCGTGAAACACCAAAAATCTCTGTGTTCAGTGCCTGAAACTGCTCATAAAGATCGCGGAAGTTCTGCCCTTCAGTAGTGCAGCCGGGTGTGCTGTCTTTGGGATAAAAATAGATAACGATATTACGGCCTTTGAACTCGTTGAGGGTAAAGGTGGTCTCATTGGTCGCTGGGGCACTGAAATTGGGCACGGGATGACCCGTTACAAGCTCACTCATGACTCGCTCCTGGAAAAAGTCTGTTGAAAAATGCTTCTGCCACTACGCTAAAGGGGCGTTATTCGTTTAGAATGACGGGTCATTCAGATAAGATAACGATAACAGAAGCGGAGCGTCAGGTTAACTCTGTTTCTGTTTACGTCCGGTGTGAGATTTAGATCGCCACCGTTAGGTATAAATATGGAGAATAAAATGATTCGCGGCAGTATTGTAGCGCTGGTAACCCCGATGGCCCTCAATGGAGATATTGACTGGGAAGCGTTGAAGCGTCTGGTTGAGTTCCATATACAGAAGGGTACTGCGTCAATTGTCGCTGTAGGCACTACCGGTGAATCAGCCACACTGAGCTGCAAAGAGCATACTGAGGCGATTGGCTTTATTGTTGATCAGGTTGCTGGCCGTATTCCAGTCATTGCCGGAACCGGGGCAAACTCCACCCGTGAGGCGATTGAACTGACCCGTGGTGCAAAAGCGGTCGGTGCCGATGCCAGTCTGCTGGTGACGCCTTACTATAACAAGCCGACTCAGGAAGGTTTGTATCAGCACTACTGCGCCATTGCCGAGGCCGTTGATATTCCTCAAATACTCTATAACGTACCGGGGCGTACTGCCTGTGATATGTTACCAGAAACGGTTTTGCGTCTGATGTCTGTGGCTAATATCGTTGGCATTAAAGAAGCGACCGGTAATCTTGAGCGAGCTAAAGAGCTTATTGAAGCCACGCCAGATAACTTTGCCGTCTACTCGGGTGATGATGCTACAGCGATTGAGCTCATTCTTCTGGGTGGTCAGGGTAATATCTCCGTGACGGCCAATGTGGCACCAGCCGAAATGGCCGAGCTGTGTCGTCTGGGCCTGGAAGGGCGCGCTGATGCTGCTCGTGAGTTGCAACATAAACTCATGCCACTGCATACCCGTTTGTTTGTTGAAGCCAACCCAATTCCGGTCAAATGGGCGATGGTAGAAATGGGATTGATCCAGGCAGGTATACGTTTACCGCTCACGCAACTTTCCCCCCAGTACCATGAAGTGGTGCGCCAGGCTCTTAAAGACAGTGGTATCGCATGACTATTAATAACAAAATGAATTTAGCGCAAGTTTGTGCCTTGCCTCTTCTGGCTGTTGTACTTGTTACGATAGGGTGTGGCTCGGTAAAAAATCCCGTTTACGGTGAGCATGGAATTATACGTGATCGCAGCCAGGATTATGAACTTGCAGAAGCAGGTCAGCGGTTGGAGATCCCTGCAAATATCCAGGCGCGTGAAACCCGTGAGCAACTGGTAGTGCCTGATGTGGGTATTACAGCTACTCGGATTCAGGGGCGTTTTCAGGCGCCTCGGCCTGAGTTTTTCTATGCAGATCCAGGATCAGATCAGGTCAATCTTCAGCGCCTGGAAGGCGAACGGGTTATCATGGTTGACGAGCCGATTGCCGATGTATGGACTAAAGTGATCGATTTCTGGGATTACAACGGAGTGCGGGTTGCACGAACTGATCCACGCCAGGGGTTGATTGAAACTGACTGGATTCAGACTGATGGACAGGACTATAACATCATAGATCGCTGGATGCGTCGTTTGACCTTGCAAACACTGGATGGTCCTGCAGAGAACAAACTCCGGGTCACTGTAAGGCCGGACCCAGATAACTATGAACGTACCTCCATTCGCATGAAGCATGTTCAATACCCATCAGGTCAGGAACCTGAAGTGGTTAATTGGGACAGTGGTGTGCCAGATATCAGCTATCAGAGCGATATGATGTTTGAGATGCTGCGCTACTTCAGTCGTTCCTCTGAACCAACAACGGCACGGACTCTACTGGCGATGCAGGAACAGCGGGCTAGCCGTGCTGAGTTGGGACGTGATTCACGGGGTAACCCCGCACTTAGAGTCAATGCGCCGGCCGATCGCGCTTGGAGTCTGATCGATGCGGCCCTGGATAAAGCCGAACTCGATGTAGGTACTCGTGATCAGCAGGCCGGTGTTTTCTACATGACTTTCACTACCACTACCCAAGTGGAAGATACCAGTCGTCAGGGGTTCTTTGATTGGCTGTTCTCAGACCGTGAAGAGATTACGTTGAGTACCAGCTTTATCAGCTCAGCTCTTGGGCTTGAATCAGATGATGTAGCTGAAGAGAATGTCTATTCGTCACGGGGTGCCTTGACGTCAGATGAGTTGGCTGGCGATGAAGAAGTCCTGGCTGATTTGAACGATCCAAACAATCCGGCTAACCAGGATGGTTACAAAATCTGGCTGGGCGGTCGTGTTATCTTCGTATTTGGTGGTAGTGGGCGCGGTGTATTCAATAATAATACCGGCGAGTATGAACATGTGGGTCGTTACCAGATTAACCTGAGTCGTACACGCTCTGGTGTGATGGTTACAGTTCTGACCGATGAAGGCATCTCGGCACCTGCCGTAGTCGCAGAAGAAATACTCTGGCAGATCAAAGACCAGTTGCCGCAAACATTATAGGCTACAGGTATTTAATTACTTTCAGTCCTCCACCAGTAGGGGGGGCTGACTATTGGAGATAAGAATGGAAAAGCGTGAAGCACTTTATGCGGGGAAGGCCAAGTCTGTTTATACAACGGATGATCCTGATCGCATGGTCATGGTGTTCCGTGATGACACCTCAGCCTTTGATGGAAAAAAAGTAGAGCAGCTTGATCGCAAGGGCATGGTTAATAATAAATTCAATGCCTTTATTATGCACAAGCTGGAAGCGGCGGGTATTCCAACCCATTTTGAAGCCTTGTTGTCAGATAATGAGAGCTTGGTTAAGCGTCTGGATATGATGCCGATCGAGTGTGTGGTTCGGAATATTGCGGCTGGTTCTCTGTGCCGTCGTCTGGGTATTGAAGAGGGTTTGGATTTGAATCCACCCACCTTCGAAATGTTCCTGAAAAATGATGCCCTGGGCGATCCTATGGTGAATGAATCACACATAGCGACCTTCGGCTGGGCGGAACCTGAGCATATTGAAACGGCTAAGGCGCTGACATTCAAAACCAACAGTGTCTTGAAAAGGCTGTTTGATGATGCAGGCCTGCTGCTGGTGGATTACAAGTTGGAGTTTGGACTCTTTAACGGCCAGGTTGTGCTGGGTGATGAGTTCTCACCCGATGGCTGTCGTCTGTGGGATAAGCAAACCCGTACCAAGATGGATAAAGACCGCTTTCGTCAGGGACTGGGTGGTGTAATCGAGGCCTACGAAGAAGTGGGTCATCGTCTTGGGATAGATTTTGGTTAAAGGTGAATTGACTGATGCGTGCCGTATTTCTGGACAGTTTAAGCCTGGATGATCTTGATCTGGCACCGCTTAAAACCGGTTTGTCAGAGCTGGTTGTGTATCCGGGCACATTACCAGAGCAAGTTGCAGACAGGATCCAGGGCTTTGATATAGTCATTACTAACAAAGCGCTGGTGCCAGCTGAGGTGATTCAGTCAACTGATCGCCTCAAGCTGATTTGTGTTGTGGCCACGGGCGTGAATAACGTCGATATCGAAGCGGCAAACGCGGCGGGTATTCCGGTATATAACTGTCAGGGATATGGTACTGGATCGGTCGCGCAGCATGTCTTGATGTTAATGCTGGTTATGCATACCCGCTTTGTAGATTATAAAGCGGCAGTGGAGCAGGGGCGCTGGAATCAGTCGTCACAATTCTGTTTGCTGGATTATCCTATTCTGGAGTTGCGCGGTCGAACCCTGGGTATTATTGGTTACGGTGAGCTGGGTGCTGAGGTTAAGCGCTTGGCTGAAGCCTTTGGTATGCAGGTGTTGATTGCCGCACGAGCCGGTACACAGCCAACCACAGGGCGCTTGTCTCTAGCTGAGTTGTTGCCCCAGATCGATGTATTAAGTCTGCACTGTCCCCTGACTGAGGCGACACGTGATTTGATTGATGCTGATGCGCTGGCGCTAATGCCGCGGGGAAGTTATCTGGTAAATGCGGCGCGTGGCGGTATCGTCAATGAAACGGCCCTGGCTGATGCGCTTCGCTCTGGTCACTTGGCAGGTGCGGCCACGGATGTATTGACAGCAGAGCCGCCGCAAAACGGTAACCTGTTATTGGATCCGGAGATACCTAATCTGCTGGTTACCCCGCACTGTGCCTGGGGCAGTCGCCAGGCGCGTGAAACCATTATTCGCCAGACCTGTGACAATATTCAGGCCTGGCTGCAGGGAAGCAACCAGCGTCGTGTCAACTGATTCTGGACCTTCGGTGCTCAGAAGGGGCAGGGTGAGGCAAACTCCATCCATTGACCGCTAACGGGATGCTCTAGTCCCAACTGATCCGCATGCAGCATCATGCGTTCATGGCGGCTGTGTTCGGCTTCTTCGGTATAAAACACATCTCCCAGAATCGGATGGCCGATAGCCAGCATATGCACCCGCAATTGATGTGATCGACCTGTATGCGGGTAGAGTAGCATTCGACTGGCATTATCCTGCTGATCAATACATTCCCAGTGCGTTAACGAGGGTTTTCCTTGTTGGTGATCAACCAGCATGCGTGGACGACGTTCCCAGTCAGGGCCCAAGGGAAGGTTTATTTCACCGCTTTCTCCGCTAATTTGTCCAGTCACCAGTGCCTGATAGCGTTTCTTGGGGATGCGTTCCTGAAACTGAATGCTCAGGGCGCGGTGTGATCCTCGGTTTAAGGCCAACACCAACAGTCCTGAGGTGGCATAATCCAGTCTGTGTACAATACGGATGGTAGGAAATTCAATCTGCAGACGACTTACCAGGCAGTCTTTTTTTTCTTCACCGATACCTGGCACAGACAGTAGATCGGCTGGCTTTGATACCACCACCATGACGTCATCGGCATAAAGAAGTTCAATCATGTGTTTCTCTCAAACAGTGCCATGGATTCTATGTGTGAAGTATTGGGAAACATATCCAATACTGAAAAACGTTGTAAACAGTAACCTGCTTCCAGCAATACGGCTGCGTCCCTGGCGAGGGCTGCAGGGTTACAGGCAATGTAGAGCAGCTTGGCGGGTTTGAGTTGCAGGAGTTGTGGAAGTAATTCGGCTGCGCCGCTGCGGGGTGGATCCAGCAGGATCAAATCCGCCTGTCCTTGACGAAACCAGGCGCTGGCTTTGATAGGCTGGCTAAGGTCCGCACAATAAAACTCGGCATTGTTGATGCCATTACGAACAGCATTCTGACGCGCACGTTCAACCATGGTCAGACTGCCTTCTACCCCTATCACCTGTTTCAGATGGGGAGCTAGCGGCAGTGAAAAGTTGCCCAGGCCACAGAACATATCCAGCAGAACCTGGTCAGGTTTCGGGTTTAACCACTCCAGCGCGCGAACAATCATGCGGCGATTGACTGCCGCATTCACCTGCAGAAAGTCACCCGGCAAAAAGTGTAACCGAGTTTGATCCTTGGCTAGAAAACTTAGTTCAGTGATGGGCGAGAGTGGTGTCAATTGGTGTTGGTTGTCTTCAATCCAGGCTGACAGTTGCAGCTGTTCGGCGATGGCCAAAAGGCGTTCCTTCAGTGGGTCGGAGGCAGGTCGAGTCAGTCGAAACCGCAAGGCCCCTCCTGAATCACCCAAACTGACCAGTACTTCGGTCAGATGACGTAGATCACTAAGGTCATCCAAAAACTCATGTAGGGTGCTGAATAGCTGGTCCAGGCGTGGATCGAGAACTGGGCAATGCTTGATATCCATCAGTTTGGCTGATTGGCGATGGCGAAAACCGGTAAGGAGTGCCCCGTCACGCTGACGTTGATTGATACCAATGCGGGCGCTGCGCCGGTAACCTGTGGGCGATGAAGTAATCGGTGCATCCAGGCTAAGGGGCGCGCAGCCAGCAAATCGCTGCAACTGGTCCAGCACTAATTGTTGTTTGATTTCGGGCGCGCGATCAGGATTCAGGTGCTGCAGGTCACAGCCACCACAGCTATTGTAATGCGCGCAGACGGGTGGCACTCTGTCGCTACTGAAATCAGCGATATCGATGGCTTCGGCTTCATCGTAGCGCTTGTAGGATTTTTCCAGTCTGACACTGATGCGCTCACCCGGCAGAGCGTTGCGTACAAACAGGGTCTTGCCCTGATAACTGGTAATGCCACGACACTCGTGGCTGAACCGATCCACTACAAGTGGCGTATCGATGCTGTGTAGTGCTCGGGTAGCTGGCTTTGAACGCTGTTGTTTTCTAGGCATGTTATTCTGAAAAAAAGAAAGGGATTATAGCCTATTTTTAAGCCGAGCGCGGCATGGATTAACGAATTTAAGGTTGTTAGCATAATATCCGATCAATTTACTCGGAATTGATTTCGGTGTATGCTGTTCACCATATATCCACGATGGTTGTGAGTGTAAAAACTATGATAATTACCGTAACAGATGGTGGTCAGGAATATTTGGCCAGTTTGCTTGAAAAACAAAATGTCGAAGGCATGGCTGTGCGGCTTTTTGTGACTCAGCCAGGAACGCCTTATGCTGAAACCTGTCTGGCTTATTGTCGTCCTGATGAGGTCAATAGCGAAGATGAGGTTATGGAGACACCGAAAGTACGTTTCTATCTCGAGCGTAACAGTCTGCCATTTCTGGAAGAAGCCACCATCGATTTTGCTGAAGATCGTATGGGTGGGCAACTGACTATCAAAGCCCCCAATGCAAAAATGCCGAAAGTATCGGCCGATAGCCCGTTACAGGATCAGATTAACTACATACTCTACTCAGACATCAATCCCGGACTAGCGGCACATGGTGGCGAAGTTAAGTTGATTGAGTTGATCGAAGAAGAACCCGGGTATGTTGCTATACTGCAGTTTGGTGGCGGCTGTCAGGGTTGCAGTGCTGTCGATCTAACCCTGAAAGACGGTGTTGAGAAGACACTGATTGAACGGATTCCGGCTTTAGTGGCTGTCCGAGATGAGACTGATCATAGCAACAGGGTCAATGCGTATTACAAATAATATTGTCGGGTTTTGCCGACAATAGCTATGAGCCGTATAGCTGAGTATCACTAAACGGCTTGTTTTTCTCAGCCCCGTCCCCATAGACTGATACTATCCAAAGAGCGCAGCTCAAACCGAGCTGATGCGCAGCACAGAGGCACAAAATTATGGATCACTTTGAAGCAAAAGATGACACTGCCAGTAGTGGTGGCGTTGCTATTGAGCTTCCGGTTCTCCCTTTGCGGGATGTGGTAGTTTATCCACATATGGTCATCCCGCTATTTGTTGGCCGGGCAAAATCAATTCGTGCCCTGGATAACGCATTGGCACAGGATAAACAAATCGTTCTGGTGGCTCAGAAAAGCGCATCTGAAGACGAACCTGTTGCTTCTGACCTGTTTCATGTAGGTACAGTGGCTACCGTATTGCAGATGCTCAAGCTTCCTGATGGTACCGTTAAAGTGCTGGTTGAGGGTGAGTACCGTGCACGTATTGCTTGCCTGACAGATAATGAGGAGTGCTTTTCGGCCAGTCTGGAGGTAATGGTCACAGAGCATGCCACTGATGCAGAAAGTGATATCTATAAACATACTGCACTGGATCAGTTCGAACGCTTTATTCAGGTTAACAAGAAGATTCCGGCTGAAGTACTAAACTCCCTGCAAAATATCGATGACATTGGCCGCCTGGCGGATACCTTGGCTGCGCATATGGCGCTCAAGCTGGATGAAAAGCAGAAGGTTCTGGAAATGCTCAGTAGTCGTGAGCGTCTGGAATATCTGATGGCCAAAATGGAAGCTGAGATTGACCTGGTTGAGGTCGAAAAACGCATCCGTGGTCGAGTTAAAAAGCAGATGGAAAAAAGCCAACGTGAGTATTATCTGAATGAGCAGATGAAGGCGATTCAGAAAGAGCTTGGCGATATGGATGAAAGCGGCGGCAGCGATATGGATGAGCTGCGTCGTCGTATTGAAGCGGCTGAAATGCCCGAAGATGCACTGAAAAAGACTCTTGCAGAACATAAGAAACTGCAAATGATGTCACCCATGAGTGCTGAAGCTACTGTGGTACGCGGTTATATCGACTGGATGCTGCAAATACCCTGGAAAAAACGCTCCAAGGTCCGTTTGGACATGCAGCGTGCGCAAACAATTCTGGACGAAGATCACTTCGGTCTGGATGAGGTCAAAGAGCGCATTGTTGAGTATCTGGCGGTACAGAAGCGCGTCAAAAAACTGAAAGGACCTATTCTTTGTTTGGTAGGACCTCCGGGGGTCGGAAAGACTTCGCTGGGTAAGTCTATCGCGCGTGCTACTAATCGTGAATACGTGCGTATGGCCTTGGGTGGTGTGCGTGATGAAGCTGAAATACGTGGACATCGTCGTACCTATATCGGCTCCATGCCGGGTAAGCTGGTGCAGAAGATTACTAAATCTGGGGTGAAAAACCCGTTGTTCCTGTTGGATGAAATTGACAAGATGGGCATGGATCACCGTGGTGACCCCTCATCCGCTTTATTGGAAGTATTGGATCCAGAACAGAATAACACCTTCAATGATCACTATCTGGAAGTGGACATGGATCTCTCGGATGTGCTGTTCATCTGCACCTCCAACTCCATGAATATCCCCGGACCTTTGTTGGATCGTATGGAGATCATCCGTATCCCCGGGTACACCGAAGATGAAAAGCTCAACATTGCGAAAAAATACCTGATCACCAAACAGATGAAGCAAAGTGGTCTGAAAACGGGTGAGCTGGAATTTACCGATGAGGCTATTCTGGATCTGATTCGCTATTACACCCGTGAAGCCGGTGTGCGTGGTCTGGAGCGAGAAATTGCTAAAATTTGCCGTAAAGCGGTGCGCGAGTTTGCTTTGAAGCAAATGACGGCTGATTTGCAGCGGGTGACATCCGATAATCTTGAGCATTATTCCGGTGTGCATAAGCATAGCTATGGTAAGGCCGAAGAAGAAGACCTGATCGGCCATGTCACTGGATTGGCATGGACACAGGTAGGGGGCGAGATTCTCAGCATTGAAGCCGCTCTCGTACCAGGTAAAGGTAGACAGATTCACACAGGTTCACTTGGCGATGTGATGAAAGAGTCTATTCAAGCCGCGTTGACGGTGGTGCGTAATCGTTCGCAGCAGCTGGGTATTCGTGCGGACTTCCATGAAAAACACGATATCCATATTCACGTCCCTGAAGGGGCTACACCGAAAGATGGACCCAGTGCGGGGATTGGTATGTGTACGGCCCTGGTTTCAGTGCTGACGGGCATTCCGGTGCGTTCTGATGTGGCCATGACCGGTGAGATTACTCTGCGTGGGCAGGTGTTGCCGATTGGTGGTTTGAAGGAAAAATTGCTGGCGGCACACCGTGGTGGTATCACCACAGTGATCATACCAGATGAAAATAAACGCGATTTAAAAGAAATACCTGAAAATATTAAGGCAGACTTGGACATAATCGCGGTAAAATGGATCGATGAGGTTCTGGACATCGCTTTAACGCAAGTTCCGGAGCCTCTTTCAGAAAATGAAACCGAAATTGTCAGTAAAGAAAGTGGCAGTGTAAAAGCTGAGCCAGGACAATTAAGTACTCATTAATCGCCTGAAGCCCCTACAAAAAGGGGCCCTGCGGTTGACACAGGAATCTGTGTGTTGGTATAAAGTGGCCTGAAGCGTTACTGGGCAAACCACGCGAACAGAACAAAATAACGATGCATTTAAGGGGAACAAAGTGAATAAATCTGAATTGATTGATGCTATTGCTGCGTCTGCTGATCTACCAAAAGCAGCGGCAGGTCGTGCATTGGATGCTACTCTGGAAGCTGTAACTAAAGCTTTACAGAGCAATGAGTCCGTTGCACTGGTTGGTTTCGGAACTTTCTCTGTTAAAGAACGTGCTGCCCGCACTGGCCGTAACCCACAGACAGGTCAGCCGATTGAAATCGCGGCGGCTACGTTGCCAACTTTCAAGCCTGGTAAGGCTTTGAAAGATGCGGTAAACAAGTAAGCTGACCTTTCTGAGCGAAGAAAGAAGAAAGCGCATTCGAATGGGTGCGCTTTTTTTGTATTACAACAATAGGTGAAACGTAAACAATGCTTCAAACCATCAGGGATAATTCAAAAGGTATTATTGCCAAGACTATCGTCGGCCTGATTGCGCTGACATTTGTATTGTGGGGTGCTGAGTCATTGATAGGTCTGGGCTCCAAGGAAAAGCCAGCCGCTGAAGTCAACGGTGAAGATATTGCCGTCGTTGATTTGATGCGAGGGGTCGATCTGCAGCGTCGGCAATTACTGATGCAGATGGGGCCTGATGCTGATCCGACCTTGCTGGATGATAATCTGATGGGGCGTCAGGTACTGGAAAGCCTGATCGAGCAATCCTTGTTGATTCAGTCAGCTAACCGTCAGGGCTTGTATTTGTCGGAAGATATGCTGGATCAGATAATTGTATCCTCGCCTGGTTTCCAGGTAGACGGACGCTTTGACCGTAATCAGTTTGAAATGGTACTACGCAACGCTGGATTTACGCCGTTGATGTACCGTGAACGGCTTCGTAAGGAAACCCTGGTTGATCAGGAGCGGGCTGCCTTAATACTGTCAGCGTTCAGTACGCCTGATGAGGTTGAGCGGGTAGTCAGGCTGGATCAGCAAAAGCGCGACCTTGCCTGGGTTCGGTTGCCATTGCTTAAGCTGTTGAATGAAACCAGCGTAACAGAAAGTGAAATTCGTGATCTTTACGACCAGCGAGCTACGGCCTTGCAGACACCAGAGCAGGTTGTACTGGACTATGTCCTGCTGGATAAGAATGATTTTGTAGACCCATCACAAGTCAGCGATGATGAAGTGCGCGGTATCTATGAGCAGATGCTGGCTGATTTTGTTAGTGAAGAAGAGCGTTCGGCTTCGCATATTTTGATCGAAATCACCGATGAGCGTGATGAGCTGGCGGCCTTGGCTAAGGCTCAAGAGCTGTCGCTGCAGCTGGAATCTGGAGCCGATTTTGCAGAATTGGCACAGCAAAACTCGGATGATCCAGGTTCGGCCGGTCAAGGTGGATCTATGGGGTATCTAACCCGTGAGGTGCTGGCCGATGAATTTGCTGATACCTTGTTCGCTATGTCTGATGTGGGGCAGGTATCTGACCCGGTGCAGACAGAGTTTGGTTTTCACCTGATCCGTCTGGATGGCTTGCGCCAGGCAGAGCAGCCAACGTTTGCTGAAGCGGCGTATGATTTGCGACTGGAAATTGCTGAGCGTGATGCTGAATTGCGTTATGTTGAGCAAATGGAACGCCTGGCGGATCTGTCTTTTTCAGCCGCTGATTTGATTGTACCTGCTGAAGAGCTGGATTTAGTGATTGAACGTTCTGAGCCGATCAGCCGAGAGGGTGGGGCAGACGAGTTGGGACGTAACTCTCGCGTCGTTGAGGCGGCTTTCAGTAACGACTTGTTACGTGAGCGCCTGAACAGTCTGCCTATTGAGCTGGATCGCGAGCGTACCGTTGTTGTCAGGGTCCAGGAGCATTTGCCTAGTCGTCAGGTTACCTATGAAGAAGTACGTGACGAACTGGAGCTCGAGCTGATAACTGAGCGGGCAACCGAGAGACTTGAACAGCAGGCGTCCGAATGGCTGAATGCTTTGCAGGAAGGTGAAACTTTAGCACAGCTAAGTGATGACTATAGCTGGGTTGAGGTGAGTGATGCGGACCGTGGAGATTCACGCGTGCCATCTGAAATCAGGCAGCGTGCTTTTGCTATGCAGGGCAGTCAGTCGCCAGATTTTGAGTTGATGCAGTTGCGTGATGGTAACTTTGCCATCATTCGTCTGGATGCCGTGCATCAGAGTGATGTTGAACTGAGTGCTGAGGAAATGGCACTGATGATGTCACTATTGGGGGCTACCCAGGGACAGCAGGACTATCAGAATCGCGTAGAAAGTCTGCGTGAATCTGCAACTATCAAGCGTAACTAAACATTAGATAGTCAGTCTCAGGCGCAAGGACGCGCCTCATTACCGAAAGCAGCCAGAAAGAGCTCCCTTGTATAGGGATGTTCCGGGTTTGCAAAAATAGCTTTGGCCTCTCCTTGCTCTACAGCGATTCCTTCTTTCATCACCAGTAGTTTATGACTCAGCGCCCTGATAACGGCCAGATCATGGCTGATAAACAGATAGCTGAGCTGATAGCGTGCCTGTAGATCCCGTAACAACTCTATAATTTGTTTCTGCACCGTTCTGTCCAGTGCTGATGTAGGCTCGTCAAGCACAATAAGCTCCGGCTTTAGTACTAGCGCTCGGGCAATCGCGATACGTTGGCGTTGCCCTCCGGAAAACTCGTGTGGATAGCGGTTACGGATATCCGTTGGCAACCCCACATCTTCTAATGCCTGGATTATGCGTTGTTCAATGTCGGCTGTATCAGTAATGCCGTGCACTTCCAGTCCCTCTGCAATGGATTCACCCACCAGCATGCGAGGGCTGAGGCTGCCAAACGGGTCCTGGAATACAATCTGCATCTGTTTGCGATAAGGTTTGATAGCCTTTTGGGCTAGTTGGTTAAGATTCTGACCGGCAAAATTAATACGGCCATCCGAGTGGATCAGGCGCAGAATGGCCAGTGCCAGCGTGGTTTTTCCAGAACCGGATTCACCAACGATACCCAGTGTCTCACCACGATGCAGGGTCAGGTTGATATCATTGACTGCTTTGTGATGCCCGCTGACGCGTTTAAATAACCCCGTGTGGATGGGAAACCAGACCTTGAGGGATTGGGTTTCCAATACCTTGTGCGAGCTGTCAGCAACGTCGGCAGGGCGTCCATCCGGTTCAGCATTCAGCAGCTTGCGCGTGTAAGGGTGTTGTGGCTGTTCAAACAGCACCTGGCAGGGTGATGATTCAACCTGCCGTCCCTGATGCATCACACAAACGCGATCTGCATAGCGCTTGACGACATTCAGATCGTGAGTGATCAGTAACACCGCCATGTTCAGTTTCTGTTGTAAGCTTTTCAACAGTTCCAGAATTTGTTTCTGAATGGTTACATCCAGCGCCGTAGTGGGTTCGTCGGCAATTAATAACTGTGGTTCGTTTGCCAGGGCCATGGCAATCATAACGCGTTGACGCAATCCGCCGGATAGCTCATGCGGGTACTGTTTAAGGCGTTTTTCCGGTTCAGGTATGCCTACCAGCTCTAATAGCTCAAGAATGCGTGTGCGTGCTTGTTTGCGGTTCATGCCTGCATGTAACTGGAGTGTTTCTCCGATTTGCTTTTCAACACAATGCAGCGGGTTGAGTGAGGTCATGGGTTCCTGGAAAATCATGCTGATACGGTTGCCACGAATAGCACGAATTTTTGCTTCGCTAAGTTGAAGCAAGTCTTCACCCTGAAAGAGTATCTGCCCCTGAGGATGGCTGGCCAGTGGGTAAGGGAGCAGTTGCAGTACGGACAGGGCCGTCACTGATTTACCTGAACCTGATTCACCTACCAATGCTACACATTCGCCAGGATGAATCTGCAGGTTTACCTGATGAACGACCGGGGTGTCGGCGAAGGCAACTGACAGGTTCTTGATGCTTAATAGTACTTTATCCATACATCCTTCCCCGTTCTGATGATAGCTGATCAGCTATCCAAGTTAAGCTGCATATGAAAGGTTGTACCAGATTCCGTATCTGAGGTGACTGCCATGTGACCTTCATGCTGCTCAGTGATGATGAAGTAGGCAAAGGATAGTCGCTTGCCAGCTTCATTGATATGTGGGCTGGACTCATCGTTACTGAAGAAGGGTTCAAATAGGGCCATCTGTTCTTCATCCGAGAGGGGTTTGCCATTGTGGTTGATGCGTACCCACAGCGTATCATATGACTTGCTGACATGAATACGGATGCGCGCAGGCTCTGATGTGAGCTTGCCTTCCGCTATTGCATCAAATGCATGCCGGAAAAGGCTCAGAAAAGCTTGCTGTAATTCAATGTTATAACAAGGCAGGGTTGGCAGGTTGTCATCATAGTGTTTGATAATTTGTATATCGCTGAAACGAAAGCTATTGGTTGATATCAGAACATCACCGGCTAGCTGCAAAGCGTGCTCAAGTAAATCCGGCACCTGCGCCAGCAACTTTTTGTCGGTACGTTGGCGTGCAAAGGTTAGCAGGTTGTTGATGATTGCGGCGACATTACGACCTTTCTCTGAGGCGTCGGCAAGAAGATGATTCAGCCGTTCAATCTCTTGACTGGTTTCATTCTGAGCTTGCATCAATTTGCCAGAAGCCAGTAAGCTTTGAAAGCTGCTGAGATCAAAGAGTATGGCCTGTAACGGTGCGTTTATATCATGTGCCATGGTGGCTGCCAGCTCACCCATGGAAGCGATCTTATCGTTATGTACCAGCATATTTTCAGCAAGAATTTTCTGGGTGACATCGTCAATCAGAATAACAGCACCGGGTTCATCCTGCCCCTGAAGTGGGTAGATGGTGATGTTGAAATAATAAAGACCGCTTTGGCTTTGTTTGATGTAGACAGGTTCGTTAGAGTTTAGCGCCTGTGTTATCTGTGCTGGGGTGATGTTGATGGTAGGATAAATCTGCCAAAGATCCATTCCCAGTGCTTTGACTGTAGAGACTCCAGCGATTTCTTCCGCCTGACGATTCCAGTGTGTGATCTGTCCTTTATGGTTTAGACCAACCAGCATCAGTGGCAAAGAGCGCAGAATGTTTGTGATGTAGGATTCAGACGCTTTTAGCTCAGCGGTGCGTTTCTCTACGCGCAGCTCCAGTTCATTCCTGATCAGGGTCAGTTCACGGTTGGCACGATGCGCCTTGCGCCAGGTCAGTAATAGAATCAGCGCAACAACTGAAAGGATGATGATCAATACACCACTGGAGAAATTGGCTACATACTGCCAATTGGTACTGCCGCGTTCATCTTTAAAGTACTGCCCCAAGTTCAGGCTGGCGTGCAGTGCTGATGAAGGCAGCAGAAGCAGGGCAGCTATGACCAGATAAAAAAAGCGGTTGACTGATCGCTGCATGAAACACTCTCTCCTGGCGCATTATAAATTTAGTTAATTCAGTATTCTAACAGCTTTTGTCAGTTAATCAGAGGTTGTGAACGCTGCTGATTAATACTGTCAGCAGGCTTTCTTGCGCGTGTCACATAGCTCGCTGCGCTTAAGCAGGTCAGACCAGTACTGAATCTCTTCATCAGGTAAGCCAATCGCTTCAACCGAGCGAAAGGGGATGGTGCGCCAGGATTTATTCAAGCTGTAAAGTGTATGCTCTCCTGAGATGATACGGCTTAATACAATTTCGCCCCATTCGGCACCAGCAACCTGACCGCACCAACTGATCTGAATAGCTTCTGCATAATCAGCTGATCGGGATCCTGACAGGATTCTGAAATGGCTGAAATCACAGCTGCTTTGCAGTGCTTCACGGAGTTGACTCAGGTAATTTTCAGGTGAGGTAGTTACTTTATCCAACACCTGAATGGCCAGCATTTCCCGCCAGTTGATAATCGTCTGGTCGGCCGGCACTACCTCTTTCACTCCCCGATCATCCAGCCATTCCTTATGTACGGTATGCCAGCCCGGTGGGATATAGGCTTTCAGTATTTCGCCACCTTCATCTGAACTAAGTACGTCCGGCGTTGCAAGAATACGGAATTCACCGGTTTGAGCCACAGCACTGCTACTGAGTAACCCGATCAGGGTCAGAAAAAGGGTAAGGCGTTGTAAGCAAATCATGTTGCTGTTCTCCAAAGCGTTGGCGCCTAAGCGTCAGAAGTAGTGTTGCCAGATGAGTCGCAGGCTGATCACCAATGAAATACCGACCAGCAACGGACGGATGAGTTTCACGCCATGACTGACAACCATGCGTGAGCCGACACGGGCGCCCAGGTATTGTCCAACGGCCATGGCTAATCCAGCTGACCAGAGTACATGGCCCCCCAGTGCAAAAAATAGCAGCGAGGCAAAGTTGGAGGTGAAGTTGAGTAGTTTAGTATGTGCCGTGGCTTTGGCCAAGCCATAACCAGCCAGAGCAACGAAAGCTATGGCAAAAAATGAACCGGTGCCCGGACCAAAGAAACCATCATAAAAGCCGACGCTGGTGCCGATCAGAAAGGCAAAGGCCAGGGGTGGGATACGCTGTTGGCTATCATCATTACTGATGCGTGGAGAGAGTAAAAAATAGATAGAAAAGCCAATCAGCAGAAAGGGCAGTAATTTGCTCAGGAAACCGGAGTCCATGCGCTGAATCAGCAGTGTCCCTATAGCGCTGCCACAAAAAGTGCAGAGAATATGTGGCCACATAGTGTTTAACTTGATCAAACCCTGGCGCCAGAAATACAGTGTGGCTGCAAAAGAGCCAAAGCAACTTTGCAATTTATTGGTGGCCAAGGCCATAGCAGGAGGCATGCCGGTGGCAAGTAATGCCGGCACGGTAATCAATCCGCCACCACCGGCAATGGCGTCAATAAAGCCGGCCACCAAGGCTGCCAGCATTAGTAGCAGCAGGGTTGTGAGCTCAAGCTCCATGGCGTGATACTTTAGGTTCCAGGCTGGCTTTCGTCTCGACGCATGGCGAACTGTTCTTCATACGCCACTTCCATGATTGCAACCAGTTCGTCAACGCGTTTGTTGAAGTCGGCCAGTTGTTCACTGGGTACGGAGGTGGCTAAGGGTAAATTCGCCGTCATGGCATTTACCGGACGGTCGTTAATATGCAGTTCAAAATGCAGGTGAGGGCCGGTTACGCGACCCGTGGCGCCCGAAAGACCGATGCGTTGGCCTCGCTGAATAGAGTCTCCACGATTTACATCGATTCGGTGCATATGCAGGTAGCGGGTTTTATACGTACTGCCATGCTGAATTTCCAGATAGCGTCCGGCGAACGGGTGATTTTCGACGCGGGTTACGACACCATCACCAATGCTGACCACGGGTGTGCCGGTTGGCATCGCAAAGTCTGTGCCGTTATGGGGTGAAACACGTCCGGTAACCGGGTGTAAGCGACGCGGATTGTAATTGGAACTGATACGGAAATTTTGATTATGTGGGTGACGACGAAATGCCCGAGTCAGGCTTTCACCATTACTGTCATAATAGTTACCGTCTTCAAACAGGAAGGCGGTATAAGCATGTCGGCGCTGCTGTAAGCGTATGCCTTCGATGGACGTCTGGCCTGTGGCTTGTTCACCAACATACTGGCTGTTACGCACTACCTGGAAGCGGTCACCGGCCTGAATTTGTCGGTTAAAATCAATTTGTTCGCCCAGTAGTTTATTGATTTCGTGAATTTCAGCTTTGCTTAGGCCTGCACGGATTGCTGATACATAAAAGCTACCGTAAATTTCGCCAGCTACTATTTCCTGTTCCCAGACGCCAGGGTGTCTGACTTCTTCATACTCAAAGTTGTCGGCATCAACACGACGGTAAATAATCTGATTACCAACGTGTATGTACAATTCCATTTCTTCCAGCTCCAGTGTTTCAGGATGCTTGCGAAAGGTCAGGATGTTGCCCGGCCGGAGGATATCCAGCGCCAGCAGTTGTTCATCAGCTGAAAGAATTTGGTACATGGTCGTCTGACCAATCTCCACCTGATCAAAGATGGTACTGAGTGTGTCGCCCTGATCTATGGCAATTTTCACCTCGAGCTCAACGGGCTCTGGCTCTGACGTTGCAAGTTGCTCCGTTGCAATGTCAGATGTAGTGTCGGTTGTAACTAATGGATCAGACTCAGTTGTATCAGCGATAGGCAGTTGCTCATCACTTTCGAGTTGCATATGTGGCTCTGAGCGAGTCAGTTCAACACTGTCAGCTGAAGTGATGGTTGCGTTTCTAGTGGGATTTTCACTGTTCGATTCAGCCGCTGTTGTGCTGCGATAACGAATCTGAGGGGTGATGTGGGGGGTATTGGTATCCGCTGAGTTTACAACCAGAGTTTGTCGCTCGGTTGAGGTGTTGTTTGTATCTGTCCCAGGCCATAGCATGGCCGCCAGAATAACTAACAACGCCGTAAATAGAGCGACGAGGTGTTTAACCGGAATACCTTGTATTCTGAGCGCTGATTTGGCTGTGTTTCTCAGTTGCATCCTATACCCTGAATATTATCAATTATAGGTAAATATTATAATTGCAGGCCATTATCACGCGATCAACGGTGATAATGCAATGTCAAATTGCCCTTGATTACCCCTATCTGCCCGATTAGATTGCATTTGTTGCGCCAGATCAGCAAATCTGGCGGATTTCAACAGCAGACATACAGGCTAGAAAGGTCTATACCTATTTAATAGTAGGTGTTAATAGTGGGTGATATTTTAAATCGGTAAGGTGTGCTCAGAGGGATAATATGACAAATACAGGGTGGCGATTTCTATTTAGTCATGATGGGCTGCCTGATACAAAAAACTGGCCTGTGTGTCTGGATGCGTTGAAACAAGCTTTTGCAACTGTAGACCAACAGACCACTATGGCAGAAATGAAAGCCTGGCAGCCGACACTGGTCCGCGCGTTACAACAACTGGATCTGCCAGCCTGGCGTATCAGCCAGGTGATCAGCGATCACAACGATTGGATTTATCGTTATACCCTGCGTGAGTCCCTATCTGAAATGCAGCATCAGGGGTGGGGGCAGCCTCCTTGTGATTTTTGCGTGCTGACATTGGGTTCAGGTGCCCGCCATGAAAGTCTGCTAGGTCCGGATCAGGACAATGCAATGATTATTGATAATTACCCTGATGCCCGGCACAACGAGATAGATACCTGGTTTCAATCTCTCGGTGAGCGTTTTACCGATAAACTGGATGCGGCCGGCATTCCGCTGTGCCGGGGACATGTGATGGCGCGTTGGCCTTTGTGGCGTAAGCCGCTGGATCAGTGGTGTGAGCAGATGCGCCTTTGGAGTCGCCGCCGCACCGTCAAACTGGTGCAGTTATCCAATATTTTGCTGGATTTTCAACCTGTGTATGGTCAGGCGGCTCTGGCAGACAGCTTCAGACAAACTTTGTTGGATCTAATGCCAGGTGCCGGGCTGTTTCTGGATGAAATGAATGAGTTGCAGAAGGAGACCACTGTTGCACTGGATAGGTTAGACCGTCTGAGTAGCGATGGTCAGGATGCACCGCATCAGCAAGCCATCAACCTCAAACGCCAGGGGTTACTGCCGATGCAAGCGGCCCTGCGGCTGATGGCCTTGCGAAAAGGCGTGGCTGCAGCCGACTGTAAAGGTCGGCTGACCGCCTTGTGTCAGGCCGGGTTCCTTTCAAGTGACCGAGCCAAGGGACTGAATGATGCACTGGAATACCTGCTGTCATTATTGCTTGATGCTCAAATGGAAGCGGTGTCATTGGGCCGAAGTCCGGATGGTTGGGTAGATAAGAGCAAGCTGGCACCACATCAGCGTCAGCAGTTGAAAATGGCACTAATGCAGATTCGCGAATTACAGCGGCTGGCGGCGAATTAAGCGGTCTAGATTAGCCAAATCGTGCCCTTAGCTATCTGGGTCTTCCGGCGGGACGCACTTGGGGAGTTCTATCACCAAAACTGCACCACCTAAAGCGCGTGGTTCATCTACCCAGAGTTTGCCGCCGAGGTGGGTCAGTATTCCTCGGCAGATTGGTAGGCCAAGTCCAGTGCCGCGAGGGCGGCCGCGGGGTTGTTCAGTGTTACCGCGTTCCACCTGATGGAATTTCTCAAATACCAGATCTCGCTGATTTTCGGGAATGCCTACACCATTGTCTTCGACGCTTAAACGGTAGTTATTCTGATCTGTAGTTAGTGTCACCCGGACTCTGGCCTGATCTTCCGCAGCAAACTTGCGCGCATTATCGAGCAGGTTGATCAGTACCTGTTGCAAGCGATCAACATCAGCACTGACCCAGGCCGCTTCGGCCGTAATTTGCAGTTCCAGGGTGACATTGCGCTCTTCATAGAGCCGGGTCACAGCTTCTACTGACTGGTGTAATGCCGCGACCAGGTCAACAGCTTGCGGCTTCAGGGTCATGCGCCCGGACTCGAGTCTGGCAAGGTCGAGAATTTCTTCAATCAGACGAGACAAGCGCTCACTCTCGCGTACGATAACATCCAGAAAGTGTTGCTGTTTTTCTGCGGGCAAATCCGGGGTGTTTTTAAGAATTTCAGCAAAGGCACGAATTGACGTCAGCGGAGTGCGTAACTCATGACTGACCATGGCTACAAACTCATCCTTGAGCTTGTCCAACTCACGCAAGCGGTCGTTGGCGGCACGCAGTTCATTGCCAATCCGCGCCAGTTCAGTGGATTTTTGCTCCAGACGACGATTGTATTCCAGTGTTTGTGAGGTCGTATCCAGAATGCTCAATACGGCCTGCAGATCCAGGGCTTCACCCTTGACTACTGAGTTAATCAATACCCGGGCGGATGAACTGCCCAGCGCACCAGCCAGCTGCTTTTCCGCCTGACTGATCATGTCGGGGGGGGCCGGGTTATCGTCATTGAGCGGATTAGCCGTGTCGCTGAAAGAGCTGAATAAGCGTTCGGTTGCGATTGGGCCCAGGTAGCGATAAACCAATTGACGCAGTTCACCGCGACTGGTGTGGCCCTGCCAAAGGTGGGTTTGCAAACTGTCCTGACTCAGTGCCTGGGTGAATAGAGCGGCCTGGGTCTGTTCCAGGCTGGATTGCCGGGTGAACTGAGAGATCAACAGGATGAGCCCGACATTGACCAACATACTCCAGAACAGCGAATGGGTATGAATATCCAACCCTGTCAGACCAAAGAGCTGGTAGGGACGCAACCACTCAATACCCCAGGGCCCATCTGTGAGCAAAGACACGGATAGCCAGCCAGATTGAGCAAAGCCGGGAATCAGCAGCGTATGGCACCAAACAGCAAAGCCGCCGATCAGGCCTGCCGCTGCTCCGGCTCGGGTCGCGCCGCGCCAGAAAAGTCCCAGTAACAAGGCGGGTGCAAACTGGGCCGACGCAGCAAAAGAAACCAGTCCGATCGTTACCAGCGAGTAGGAATCGCCGATCAGGGCTACATACAGATAGCCCAGTAGCAGTATCAGAATGATGGCAATACGACGAATGCCCAATAACCAGCCGCTGAGGTCGCTGCTCTGATCCAGATGCAGGCGTCTCCAGCGCAGCAATATCGGCATCACCAACTGGTTACTGACCATGGTAGAGAGTGCGATGGTTTCCACAATCACCATGCTTGTGGCGGCGGAAAGGCCGCCAATAAAAACTAATAAAGGTAAGTAACTCAGCCCGGCAGACAGCGGGAGGGTAAGTACAAAACTGTCCGGTGCGCCCGCGGCATCGCCGAGCATCAGGCCCGCCAAAGCCACCGGAATAACAAACAGATTAATGGCCAGCAGGTAAAGTGGAAAAACCCAGGCGGCTCGTTTGATATGCCGTTCATCGACATTTTCTACCACCAGCACCTGAAATTGTCGTGGCAGGGTGAGAAAGGCGAGCGTAGCCAGTAACAGCAAGCCTACCCAGCCAGCAGCGCCTCCGGGCACACTGGCAAGACCCAGTAGGGTGTTGGCTATATCCGGATGATTAGCTGCTTGGGTGAATAGATCAGTGGGTCCGGAATAAAGTACAAAAACGACAAAGATACCGACGGCTGTAAAGGCCAGTAGCTTCACCAGGGATTCAAAAGCAATCGCCGTGACCATCCCTTCATGGCGCTCACTGGCATCCAGTTGGCGGGTACCGAATAGAATGATAAAGATCGCCAGTACGATGGAAATCCAGAATGACTGATCCAGTAGAAACGAGATATCAGCACCGCGTTGCCGCCCTATAGCCGGGTAGCCGGTCAGAACATCAAAGCTGATAGTGATCGCTTTCAACTGCAGGGCGATATAGGGGATGATGCCGATCACCGCGATACCTGCGACCAGGGCGCCGATGGTTTCGCTCTTGCCAAAACGCGCACTGATGAAATCAGCAATAGAGGTCAGGCGTTGCGCTCTGGCAATCCTCACCATTTTGCGAATCAGCATCCAGCCAGCCAGCATTGCCAGTGTAGGTCCAAGGTAGATCAGCAGGAAGCTGGGACCGGCTTCGGCTGCGCGACCAACGCTGCCGTAAAACGTCCAAGCAGTACAGTACACGGCAATCGATAAGGCATAGACTGTCGGAGAACCTATCAGTGAACGTCCCTGCTCGGCGCGTCTGTCACCCCATGCAGCGATCAGAAATAGCAGTGCCAGGTAACTGAAAGCAACCAGTAGAACGATGGCTTCATTCTTCATCACTGCGTTCCATTACCCAGGCGGTTAGCATAATCAGTACCAGCCAGCCACTGAACAGCCAGACCGGAAGCCACGACAAGCCGTTACTGGCAGGTGTATCAAATAGCAGCAGCAGCGGTGGGGTAAAAAACAACACTCCCAACAACGTGAGCGACGCCAATCGGCTGATGAGTGATTTGCTGTTCATCGCTAGCCTACCCTGACCGTTTCAGCGGTGGCCTGGAGTGCCAGGGCCTGTTGCAGCGTATGAATGCCACGTGCTTCCAGGCGTGGGATCAGGTTGAGCATTAACTCAGCGGTGACGCGTGCATCACCCAGGGCGGTGTGGCGGGTGCCTGCCGGAAAGGTGATCTGAAATCGCTCCGAAAGCGCATCCAGACCATGTTCTTCCAGATCCGGGTCAATGACCCGAGATAACAGCAGTGTATCCAATACCGGCATATCAAAGTGAATGCCAGCTTCCAGACCCGGTAGATTAATAGCCAGCAGGTCAAAAGCGGCATTATGAGCTACCAGAACCGCCTGTCCGACATAGTTACGGAAGCGAGGTAATACCACGGCCAAGGGGGGGGCATCCTGCACATCGGCATCACTGAGCCCGTGTATACGCGTGCTTTCAACTGGAATCGGTCTGCCCGGATTGACTCGTTGATCAAACTGTTCGTTGGCGCGCAAACGACCATTGATAATGCGACAAGCACCAATGCTGACGACCGTATCACCCTCGCGCAGTTTAAGACCGGTGGTTTCGGTATCAAATACGGCCATTTCCAGTTGCTTTAATAGGCAGTTGCCCAGCTCGCTGTCAGGCGGCGGCAGCTCAGCAATACTGAAATCATGAAACTCCGGTCTGGGTTCGGTTTTGCGATCGGGTTCGGCGTAACGGTCAGTCGCTGGTAAGGGGATGCGCAGGCGCGCATGTTCGCGATCATGGTCCGGTAAGCACCACCAGTCAGAGTTATGCTGACTGAGTACATCGCTGATTCGCGGAGCCAAGGGCTGCTCAGAAAGTGGCAGGGAGCGCCAGGATTCCAGGGTTTTCTGCGTGACAGGCTGGCCTTCCCAGACGAGATCAAGGTAGACGCGCTTATTACCAAGACAAAACTCCACATCAAAGGCGTGCTTGTCGGTGGTCATGCTTAGCTTGGTTAGCAGTACTTCCAGCATAGCTAGCAGAGTAGGACTATCGGCACGAAACCAGGCAGGAATGCCGATGGGAGTGATGGTGATGGATTTGTCGTCCCAAAGGTCTGTCATCGCGCTGGTTAAGTCAACCGACCAGGTGTCAGACAAGCAGGTTTGATCCAGTTGCAGCGATTCGAGAACACGTGACAACTGATCGATCAGGTCACCGAGTATACGGCTTTCTTCATGCATGGCCGTTTCTAGCCGAGGGCGAATATCACTGTCAGTTGCGGATCCGCTCAGCGCTTCCGCAGTGGTGGTCAGGCTGGCTGTATGTCCGCGAAGTTCCGGGAGCAACTGGGCCAACGGCTGCCGCCAGCGCAGATGACTTTCATGTGTATCAGTACTGTCAGTCAGTGTCAGTAAGGCTTCACCCTGGTTAGCACGAACGCGGCGCAGATCACAGCGCAGCCAGCGCTCCTCATGGTGTAACAAGAGTTGTCGAGGGCTGCCGTCGGTAGGCAGTTTTTTCAGTGCCTCGGTGAGGTTGGGTAAGGGTAGTAGTTGCTGTAGATGACGCCCAAGGCCTAGTGCCGGGTGATCGCTAAAAAAATCTTTAGCTGCAGGATTCAGCATAAGTACACGCTGGTGTTTATCACACAGCAGCAACGGGGTCTCCAGTACGGCCAGAACGGCTTCTAATTCATGACGAATGCGCGCTGCATCGCGCGCACCTTCCTCGCGGGCCGAACTGAGCAACTCTCGGTCACTACGCCAGCCTTCACGCAAACGGGAAAAGTCATTGGTTAAGCTGCTGAGCCAGCCTTCCGGGTTGAAATCGTCTTTAGCATCTGGATTGGCCGCAAGCCGGGCAAATTGAATCTGAAGATGTCGCAAGGGTGAGAAAAGCTTACGCTCCAACCAAAGGCCGATCAGCAGCATCGCTACGGGTGCGACGAGTACCGCGACCCACAGCAGTACGCGGCTAGACAGATCGGTTGTGAACTGGCTATCTAGCAGAGCTCCGAAGATTATGGCCGCGAAGGTAACCAAACCTGTTGCCAGCATCCAGATACCCAGCAGAAACTGACGTTTTGGCATAGGCTTAGCCCGCTTCCTGAAGCAGTGTCCTAACTTTTTGTACGAGTGCCTGGGTGGAGAAGGGTTTGGTGATATAGTCATCGGCACCCAGCGCCATGCCTTTTTCACGCTCAACCTCTCGCCCGTGGGCTGTCAGCATAATCACCGGTAGCCGGGTGAAACGACTGTCTTTGCGTAACTGCTCAAGGACGTCAAAGCCGCTGATGCCGGGTAAGCTGATATCCAGCAATACCAAGTCAGGCTCGATCTGGCTGATCTGCTCCAGCGCGGCCTCACCATCTTCAGCCGTTGATACAGTGAAGCCCGCTTGCTCCATCAGAAATTCGAGTGATAACAGGATGTTTGGCTCATCATCCACTACCAGTACTTTGGTCATATGCACTCCTTATTCTTTTTAGTTAAGTCTAGTGCGGATGAAGATAAGTTGAAAGTGCGGCCTGGAATTAATCCCGATCAGCTGATAAAGACACATTGTCCCAGAGTGCCACTATGGCCGTTTTGTCCTGATCCGAGAGTCGGTCAATGGTAAACGCCTGTTGCAGGCTGGTATGCATCAACTGGTCGAGACTCGCACTGTCCATTAATTCCTGACCACTGATCAGGCTTAAATGGCCCAGCAGGTAAGCACAGCAGAACAGCTCGTCACTGCTGGTTTCTGCGCTGGCTTCAAGGCGTATTAATTTCTCATAAGCCGTATCGGCTTGCAGGGTAACGTTGGTCATATTACTGGGCTTGTTTGAGTAGTAGGGTAAAGCGATTACCATTGGGTTCAACCTGTTCCAGGCGAACTATTAGGTAGTCAAGTTCGGGTGCAAACCAGATCAGGGTTTCCCGTTCGGAGTCTTCACCTCTGTCACGTTCCACTCGAAATGCATTGAACTGACCGGCAGGGGTGTCGACCAGGTCTTCCCCGGTAACTTTAAAAAGGTAGGTTTGCAGGCGTCCACCATCGGCTACCTGATAGCTGAGTGATGTTTTGCCAGCCGCAATATCGGCTGGCATCTGCAACTGGTAGCTCAGCTTATCGTGTATGCCCGGCTCTATCGCCATGCGCCAGGGTTTGTCATCTATATCGGTGGTGACATGGCCGGCCTCCCAGTCAAAACGTAACTGGGCGGTTCGATTTCGGGTCAGAATGCGACGATGATAGTCATAGCGCAGTGGAAGCAGTTGGTTGTCCCGTTGGGTTACGTGCGTAGACTCGTGAATATTGGCCATCATTGCAGAGGCTTCAACGGAGAGTTCCCAGGTGCCATCATCCAGCTGTTTAAGCTCACGAATGGCTTCACCATTGACGGAAATAGTTGCATCTACTTTATTGCTGTAAACCGCCCGGTAGGGCTTCAGCTCAACTGGACTGGCTAAGACCGGAAGGCTCAGCAACAGTATAAATAATGTAATGCAACCTTTGCGCAGCATGCACAATCCTCTCGTTAAGACTCCAATTGAAAGCCCGAAGCCGGAAGTAGGGTATCATCAAGCAATACTCCTTCTTCGGTCAGCTTCAGTCGCTCAGCACAGAACCAACTGACGGCCAGCGGATAGATCTGATGCTCCAGCGTATGCATACGACCCTGAAGCGAAGCTGAATCATCACTGGTCAATACAGCTGTTCTGGCTTGTATGACCAGAGGTCCGCCGTCCAGTTCCTCAGTCACAAAATGGACTGTGCAACCGTGTTCAGGATCGCCAGCTTCGAGCACCCGCTGGTGAGTGTTAAGTCCTTTGTAGCGTGGCAGCAAAGACGGATGAATATTGAACAGTCGCCCGGCATAGTGACGCACGAACTCCGGACTTAAAATACGCATAAAGCCCGCCAACACCACCAGATCAGGCTCGCAGGCATCGATCTGGCGCATCAACGCCTGATCAAAGCTTTCACGGCTGGTGTAGTCGCGATGGCTGATGAAATAGCCGGGAATACCGGCCATTTCGGCGCGTTTGAGGCCAAAGGCATCATCGCGGTTGCTGATAACACCAACCACCTTGCCATTGATGTTGCCCTGGTTACATTGGTCCATGATCGCCTGCAGATTCGAACCGCTGCCAGAGATCAGCGCAACGATACGTTTGCTCATGCGCTTTTGCCGGAACGCATTTCAACCTGGGCTTCGCCTGCGGCGGCGGTTTCGATATGACCAATTTCCCAGGCTGTTTCACCCAACTGGCTCAGCAGCTCAAGTGCGCGGGCTTTATCCGTTTGTGCGACCGCAATGACCATGCCGACGCCACAATTGAAGGTGCGGTACATCTCCTGCAGGTCAACATTGCCAGCCTGTTGTAACCAGTTGAATACGGCCGGCAGCGCCCAGCTGTCGGCATTCAGCACTGCTTTGGCATCGGCGGGCAGTACGCGTGGAATATTTTCCAGCAGACCACCACCGGTGATGTGTGACAGCGCATGAACTGGCAAGGTTTTGATCAGTTGCAGCAACGGCTTCACATAGATACGTGTTGGCTCCATCAGAGCAGCCGCCAGCGTGGTATCACCCATAGGCTGTTGTAGATCAGCCTGGCTGAACTCGATAATCTTGCGAATCAGTGAATAACCGTTGGAGTGCGGGCCAGAAGACGCCAGCGCTAACAGTGCATCACCGGCTTGTACAAGGGAGCCATCAATGATCTCATCTTTTTCCACCACACCGACGCAGAAACCGGCGAGGTCGTAGTCGTCACCTTCGTACATGCCCGGCATTTCAGCTGTTTCGCCGCCAACCAACGCCGCACCAGCGAGTTCGCAACCCTTACCAATACCAGTAACTACATCGGCAGCCATATCCACATTCAGGTGGCCAGTGGCGTAGTAATCCAGAAACAGCAGCGGCTCAGCGCCTGCGACCACCAGATCGTTTACACACATGGCCACCAGATCGATACCGATAGTGTCGTGTTTGTTCAGCTCCATGGCCAGGCGTAGTTTGGTTCCTACACCGTCAGTGCCGGAAACCAGTACGGGCTTGCGGTAACCTTCGGGAATTTCACACAGGGCACCAAATCCACCCAGTCCACCCAATACTTCCGGGCGAGCAGTGCGTTTGGCCACACCTTTAATGCGCTCGACCAGCGCGTTTCCGGCATCGATATCGACCCCGGCATCTTTGTAACTGAGTGATGTTTTTACAGAATCTGTAGACATGGTGTATCCGACCTTTAGATCACGGATGAGAAGAAGAAATTCAGCTCGCAAGTTTATCAGGTTGATGGTGACTGGGCTATTGTGTGTTAAAGTTGTAGACCAAATTCTGTAAAAATCGGTTAAAAAATCAGCATTCGGAATCAATTACCCATGACAAAGCACAAATCAAGCAGGTTAAAATGGAAGCAAACCCTGGCCATATTGTTGCTGTTGTTACCTCTGAAGGGGATTGCGGCAGAGTCCATGCTGGTCTGGCTTGCTGAAGAGCAGGCTGGAGTGCGCGACTTTGCAACAACCAGCCATCCACTGATCCGAGGCTTGCGTACATCGGCACCGTCATCCTTGGCGGTATTATCGCCGCTGATGGATCTGGCTGATCAGCAGTCGCTGAGTGTCGATGCTTTATGGCGCGGGGCGGATGAAGCGGTGCTGTCCGCCTCAATGCGTTATGCCGCAGATACAGTGGTGGTTGGGCGTGTTGATGCTGGTGGGACTGAGCCGTTTACCGAATGGGTAGTCTGGCAGGATGGTGAACGTCAGTTACTTTCCACGCAAGGTGACTGGCAGGTACAGGTTGATGAACTGTTGGCGAGTCTGTCTGCGTCAAGCACATCGGCACCATCCGTTGCGGCCGATCCAAATGCTATCGTGGCTCCACTGTCTCTGCCGGGCCAGATGACGCCCCCCGGCTATCTGGTAACCGTGTACCGCTTGAATCAGGCCGGTGATTATCTACAGGTTATGGATCTGTTTACGGAACGCCTGGGTGCTCAAGCGGTCATACCGGTGAGTTTCAATGCCGGGACACTGCGCGTCAGTATTGACTATGAAGGCGCCGTGTCTGCCTTACAGCGTGATCTGTTACGTGGATCTCAACTTACCGAACTGCCAGATGGGCAGCTGGAATTTGTCTGGAACTGAGTTATGTCCAATCTGACACCGCCTGTTCAGTTACCACTGGGCATCTCATTACGAGAAGAAGCGCGCTTTGAAAATTTCATCATTGGTGATAATGGTCTGCTGTGTGAAACGCTGAAGGCTTCAGCATCCGGTCAGGGTGAACAGGTGTTGTACTTATGGGGCAGCCCCGGCCAGGGGTGTTCCCATCTGTTGCAGAGCAGCTGTCATCATGCCGATGCGCTGGGCCGCCATGCCGCCTACTTACCCCTGAGTGAATTGATTGACTATGATGCCTCTCTGTTTGAGGGGCTGGAACAGATGGACCTGGTCTGTCTTGATGATCTGCAGGAAATTGCTGGCAAACCGGTTTGGGAAGAAGCTGTGTTTCATCTGTTCAATCGCTTGCGTGCCGCTAATGTATCGTTGGTGACAGCCGCCACACAATCGCCCTCCGGTCTACGCTTGCAGTTGCCTGATCTGACATCGCGCTTGCACTGGGGGTTGGTGTTTCAGGTGCAGCCATTGCATGAAGAGGCTAAAATAGAAACCCTGAAAGCGCGTGCTTCCAGTCGTGGGTTTGAACTCAGCGATGACGTGCTGCGTTATATTATGCATCATGGCAAACGTGATCTGACTGAGTTACTCAATGTATTGGATCAGTTAGATCATGCCTCCTTGAGTGCCCATCGCCGTATTACTGTCCCCTTCGTAAAACAGGTGATGGGATGGTGATACAAGCAATAGAATCTAATGCTGACTCAGCGTCGGCCGATGCTGATTATCAATTGCGTTTTGGCGGCACGCGGCGTCTCTACGGTGAATCACTGACCGAGTATTTTCGTCAGGCGAGGGTGATTGTGGTGGGGATCGGTGGCGTGGGTTCCTGGGTCGCTGAGGCGCTTGCCCGCACGGCCATAGGACAGATTACGCTGATTGATCTGGACGATATCTGCATCAGCAATATTAACCGTCAGGTACATGCCACCTCCAGTAGTATTGGGCAGATGAAAGTAGATGTCATGGCCGCAAGACTACGGGATATCAATCCTTATTGCCAGGTCGAGACTCAGGCGGCGTTTATTCAAGCCGCTAATATCGCTGAGTTGATCCCGGATGATGCCGATTATGTTGTGGATGCCATCGATAATGTGCGAGATAAAGCCGCGCTGATTGCCTGGTGCAAGCGGCGTAAAATTCCACTGATCACCATCGGTGGTGCGGGGGGACAAACTGATCCGACGCAAGTCGCTGTGGCTGATCTGACCCGAACTTCTCAAGACCCGTTGGCGGCCAAATTACGCTCTGTATTAAAGCGCCACCATGGTTTCAGCAAAACCGACAAGTTTGGTATCGACTGTGTCTATTCTACCGAGCAATTACGCTACCCTCAGGCGGATGGCAGCGTCTGTTATCGCAAGCCTGAAGCAGGCGGCCCCACGCGGCTGGATTGTGCCGGTGGGTTTGGCGCGGCAACCTGTGTCACGGCCACCTTTGGGTTTGTGGCGGTGGCACGTTTGTTAAAGAAAATGGAAGCCCGTTTTGTACGCCAGCAGGCGGCTGGCTGAATCCATAAAAGCTATTTCTATAAAAGCTAAGGTGACTGGTTAATGAATCCGATGCGTTCGTTGTATCTGACGGTTGTGTTGTTGTGCTTGCTGCTATTGGCGGGCTGTGCTGAAACCGAAACGCCTCCCGAGGTTAAGCGTCTTGAGGGTGGCATTTTTGGTACCTTCTGGGTGGTGTCAATAGCCGATCCGATGAGTGAAGAGCAATTGACCCTATTACGCCAGGGAATCGAAGCAACACTAGACCGGGTGGACTGGCAAATGTCGACCTGGAAGTCAGAGTCGGAGTTGATGCAGCTGAACGTGCATCCGGTCGGCGAGTGGATGGCGTTATCACCGGAGTTGATGCAGGTGTTGTCTCTGAGCCAGACCATCTCTACTCAAAGTGGCGGAGCATTTGATGTCACCGTAGGCAATCTGGTCAACTTGTGGAGTTTTGGCCCGGAGCAGCGGCCTGATGTGATTCCTGAGCCCGGCCTACTGCAAGACAGGCTGGCTACAGCTGGCTATCAGGGGCTGGAGCTGGATGCCTCCGCCAGTCGGGCACGCCGGCAGCAGGATTTCTTTATTGATCTGTCGGGGGTTGCCAAGGGCTTCGGTGTTGATGAAGTCGCACGTTATCTGGCGGCTCAGGGACTGAGTCACTTTCTGGTGAATATCGGCGGAGAGTTGGTGGCATTCGGTGAACGTGAGCCAGGTCAGAGCTGGCGTATTGGTATAGAGTTACCCCACAGCGGGGTGCAGGTGGCTCATCATATTATCCCTGTGAAGGATATGTCGATAGCGACTTCAGGGGATTACCGTAATTATTTTGAAGTCGATGGTCAGCGCTTTTCTCATACCATCAATCCGCTCACTGGCTGGCCAATAGATCACCGCGTGGCTTCGGTAACGGTACTGGCCCCTGAGAACGCCGATGCGGATGCCTGGGCCACCGCAATGATGGTGTTGGGGACCGAGGGGTTACCACTGGCTGAATCAGTAAACCTGCGGGTGCTGATGCTGGAGCGAAACGGAGACGGCTGGATTACGCACCTCTCTTCAGCGATGGTGGAATATCTCGGTGAAGAGAAAGCGCAGGCATTGTTGCAAAGCGAGTAATGCAATTACTCGCTGACTTTGAACATCTCTTTGACATGTTGTCGGTGGGCCAGGTCTGTGGCGATGCCAGGCTTTAATTTGATCGCTTCGATTATCTGAGTCAGAGAGCGCGTTTCTTGCGTGTTTAACACAGGTTGCTGGAAACGGCGGATATAATCCAGGCATTGGCGTGCTTCGATGACGTTGTCGGGCATGTCTGTTTTGAACTCACTATCACCGACAAATACAATGACTGAGTGAAGCAGTTCAGTTGGGCAACCGAGTGCGGCTTCCAGCGTTTTGATGTGTTTGTAGTTCTGGTGTATCGGGTTTTGAAATTTGGAGGTGTGGCGATAGATTTTCTGCGTCCATTGCGCTTGTGTTGCTGAACCGAATATCCAGCCTTTCATATTCTTGGTTTCGACAACAAATATTCCATATCTGGAAATAATGATGTGGTCGATCTGTGTGGTGCCATCAGCTGTTGGCAGGGTGACATCCTTGATGATGGTGTAGTCTTCAGCAGGAAGCTTGGACAGCAGCCGATTTACCAGAAACTCGCCAAAAATACCCTTAAACCAGCGGCTCTTGAATAACTGTATGACGATGAACAGTGGAATGATGAACCAGAACTGAGTTAGTGCCTCTGCATATAAGCTTAGAATATCCATTTTCATTGTCCTGCTTGGCGCCCCTCATGTTGAAATCTGTTCTATTTTGATTGAATCAAGGTCCAAATTACATGAGTGGCAGTACAATAAGAATAGGGAGTGAAGGGCCGCCAATCCTGGGCTTTCATTGAGGTGGGGTGCTGCATTCCCTGCTTGCATTAAGATTAACTAAGTTTTTACGTGAGCTCAATAGGTTTTTAAACAAGAGCCTGCGGAGGTGTGCTTACACTGGCATGGTTCAGCCAGCCAGCTTTGTGTTTGATGACAGGGCTGTTAGTATGGAACATAAGGATTACCTGAAGTGTGTTCTGTTAAACGGGTAATGTACTGTAGCAAAGCAAACATCAGACAGTACTGGCTGGCTAAAGCGATATAATGTTAGGAGCTGTGTTCCGTGATGCGTTTTTTAATTTTTCTTGCTCTCATATCAGTTGTTTTCCTGGCACCCGACCTGGTGAGGGCTGCTTCGTCGTCTGATATTGATGCTGATAGAGAGCAAAAGACTGGCCAGCAAGTTTCTTATATTGTATCTGGTATTGTCAGCTATTCTCGTTGGCCTGAAGACATAGCTCCGTCGAAAGCCTGTGTCGTCGGATCAACGCTCTATAGGCAAGCTCTTTTTGATCAGGGTATGAACAGGAACTCTTACACCTGGCATCATTATCAGGAAAGTGATCACTGGGATGTTGAGAGTTGCGATATTCTATATATCGGATTGCTTAATTCTTCGGATCGAGACAGCCTCCTGTCTGGGATTATTGGCAAGCCTGTACTGAGTATTAGTGAACAGGACCCTCACTGTGATGGCGGCAGCCTGATTTGTTTGAACCTTGTAGAAGGTGGGAGCTCATTCCAAGTTAACCTGGATGCAGTAGCGCGCAGCGGTATTCGCATACATCCGCAAGTACTGAAACTTGGAAGAGAATTGAGGCCAAACTAGATGAGTCAGAACACTAGTATCAATTACCGCAAGATAGTTACCTTGCGCGGATTGATGCACAAGGCACAAATACGCAGTAATCTGGTGGGCATTGTTACATCGGGCGCTATCCTGACGATATTGGGTTTGGTTGCACTGGTTAACCTGGCAGATCACAACCAAAAACTGGTTAGCCGAGTCTTGTCCTATACGCTTGAAGCCGCTGTGGTGTTCAAAGACAGTGATGCGATAGGTGAGGGTGTTGATCTAATCCTGGAAACAGAGAAACTCTCAGAAGTGATTGTACTCGATGAGCGAGGCAATACCTTGTACGAGTGGAATGCCTCTGGTAAGACCCAATGGGGTCAAATCGAGCGACAGGTTTTAGGTCTTATTCTTGATCAACCCAGAGTCGTACCTGTGCGCCATAATGGTGAGCAGGTTGGTGAGCTGAAAATTTATACAGATGGTACTGTTTTCTTCATCTTTATGCTGTGCGGCATTCTGGCAGTATTTTTCAGTCTGATTATCAGTACGCTGGGTGCGAATGTTGAAGGTGGTCGCATACATGCTTTCATCTGCAAATCTGTGCAGGAACTAGCCAATATTGCCAGAAAAATTGCGCGTGAACGTTCTTTTGAACTTAGAGCACCGCTCAGCTCCATTTATGAAATCCGGGAATTGGCTGAAGATTTGAATATATTGCTGGATGAGATCGAGACTTGGGAAGGACATCTGCAGCAAGAGAATACTTCTCTCAGCTACAGGGCTAATCATGACTCGCTCACCGGGGCGGCAAACCGTGCCTATTTCGAACGCGTGTTATCGCAGCAGGTTATTTCTGCTCGTGATAAGGGATTCCGGCTGGCACTGCTCTATATTGATGGTTACCAGTTTAAGTCCATCAACGATACGTTTGGGCATGCCGCTGGGGACGAGATCCTAGTCACAACAGCGAAACGTCTGAGTGCTTTGATCAGAGAGCAGGATCAGTTAGCACGTCTTGGCGGGGATGAATTCGCTATACTGATACAGCCTTTGCAGCAAGATCAGGACCTTGAAGGCATAGTCAAAAAAATTGTCGACGCCATGTCTCATCCGATTATATTGGAGAGTGGGGAGAGGGTTTGTTTTTCACTTACCCTAGGAGCCGCCACTTTTCCTCAGCATGGTGAAACCCCGAAAGCGTTGATGCAAGCAGCAGATGAAGCTATGTATGCTGCAAAAAACAATGAGAAACATTATTATATTCTATAAATTGGATGCGAAGAGGAGAGTGCTGTGAGAGTTTTGAGGGTTTTGGTTTTGCTGGTGTGTGTGGCGATGTTAACGGCGTGTCAGCTGTTCCAGCAACAAGGGTTGAATTCAGAGCAGGTTGCTGTGCTGCAAAAGTATGGATTCAAGCTTTCTGATGAAGGTTGGGAGTTTGGTATGGCAGCCAAAGTATTGTTTGAATTCGATTCTGATAATATAGCACCTGCTAGTCAGCAAACACTTGCAGATATTACCCATGATTTTGTGGGAGTAGGAATTAGCGGGCTTACTTTGGAAGGACACACTGATACCTCTGGCGAACCTGCCTACAATCTTGATCTGTCACAACGTCGGGCAGCGGCTGTCGCCGAGGTTATGATCAGTAATGGCATGCCAAGAGATAATATCCTGGTTCGTGGCATGGGGGGCAGCAAGCCAATAGCGGATAACAATACCTATAGTGGACGTGGCGAAAACCGACGCGTGACAATCATAGTGGCTAATTAATACCACGGAGTCCAAGTAGACGTGTTTATTGACAAAATACGCTTTTTTTCAATATATTATACATAATTTTATGGTCTAATCTGAGGAGCATCATGGCCCCCAGCCGATGTTGTTTTAGCAGCACTCAACCGTTATTTGCCCGCTCCACGCACGTCCTTCCTTAACCACTAGTTAGCAGTGGGTCAGTTCCGGGCAGGTGTCGAGCCTGCTTTGGAGACTGACAATGAACTATGCAGAACTCGCTGATTCACTGCGCAAGGCAATGGAAAAACAAGATGTTGTTGCCTTGGAATCGCTGGTGGCCGAGTTTCAGCCTGCCGACCTGGCAGAATTTCTTCGTCATGAAGCGGTTGAAGTCAGCCTGAAGCTGTTGGCTCATCTGGACATTGAAGAGCGCGCCGAAGTCTTTGGTTACCTACCCTTAAACACCCAGTTTCAGGTGTCTGAACTGATGACAGCCGAAGGGCTGGCGCAGTTATTGAACTGTATGGACTCGGACGAGCGTGCCGACCTTTTCAATATCATGGATGAAGACCGGCAAACCTCAGTACTCAAACTGATGGCGCAGGAGGAGCGTGAAGACCTTCGGCGCATGGCCTCGTATGAGGATGAGACTGTCGGCGCCATCATGACCAGTAATTATGCCAGTGTACCGGTAACTGATACGGTGCTGCAGGCGCTAGACAAAATACGTAAAACCGCACCGGATGCTGAAACCATCTACCAGATCTATGTGCTGGATAAGCTGCATCGTTTAGCTGGCACCATTTCATTACGCGAGTTGATTGTCAGCCGGCCCACGGCACTGATCAGTGATTTGATGGAAACCGAGCTGATTACCATGTCACCGGATCAGGATCAGGAGCTTGCGGCAAAAATGATCAGTCGCTACGACTTGCTGGCTTTGCCGGTGGTTGATAGCCAGCATCGCTTGGTCGGTATCGTCACCTATGATGATGCGATGGACGTCGCCGAAGCCGAGGCCACTGAGGATATCCTCAAAGGGGGGTCTGTTGGTGGGCTTGAAGGCAGTTTTAAAGATGCCACCATCTTCATGCTGTATCGCAAACGTATCTTCTGGTTATTATTACTGGTATTCGCCAATATTTTTACCGCCGCCGGGATTGCCATCTACGAAGACACTATCGCTAAATATGCCGTGCTGGTATTTTTTATGCCGTTATTGATCGGTAGTGCTGGTAACGCAGGCTCTCAGGCTTCAACCCTGATGGTACGTGGGCTGGGTACTGGAGATGTCAAACTGTCTGACTGGGCAAAATTATTTGGTCGAGAGATCCTGGTGGCGCTGGCGCTGGGCTTGACTATGGCCTTTGCTGTCGCCTTCATCGGTCATTTTCGTGGCGGTATGGAAATTGCCGTGATTGTAGCGTTGAGTATGGTGGCCGTGGTTATGCTGGGTAGCCTGTTAGGTCTTAGCCTGCCCTTTGTACTTCATAAGCTGGGTCTGGATCCAGCCACTGCCAGCGCCCCTTTGGTGGCAACCATCGCCGATGCAGCGGGGATTTTGGTGTATTTCGGTATTGCTACGGCGATATTGGGGGTGTGAGTGGGGGACTGCTTGATATAAAAGGTGTGAGAGTAGGCTTATGTTAACTTATATACATAGTTGCCATTTTGGCATATGCCTTGCTATACAGTTAAATCTTTAACATTTTAAGGTTCGTGTCATGGATGCCTTTCTCTCTGCACATCAAGAAACTATGAAGCGTGTTATGAAGGGAGTTGGTCAATATGACCAGGGTTTAAAGTCACTAAGCACTTGGTGGAAAAAATATCCCTGATCGGAAAAATAAACAGCTTAGAAGTGGCTGCAACTATTTTACAAGATATGGACAGCACACTTGTTCAGTTTAATCACTTACAGAACAGGCTGATTGAAAGCTTAATTAACGAGCATGCGCGTAAGATTCTTCTTCAAGATACCTCTCGTTGCCAGATGGCTATCGATGTTCTGATTCGCAACCTTTTTGAACGAACGGCGGACATAGGTTTTTTGTCGACGGACTATGATATCGTTCAATTTCTTAAAAAATCCATTGTAAATGAAAAGGATAGGGAGTTTATTAAGGGTTTTTTGCAGGCTTATGTAAGCATTTATTCAGTGTATCAAGATGCGGTTTTGTTAAAGCCTGACGGCACCTTAGTGTTTCAATTGAGTCAGCCTAGCCGAACAGGTAAGGTCTCCGATGCTATGATTCAGCGAGCTGTTAGAACCCCTAACCATTATGTGGAATATTTTGGTGCGACCCAACTCATGGGAGACGCGCAAGCTCATCTTTTGTATGCAAATGCGGTGGTAGAAAACGGTAAAGTGGTTGGGGTGATTGTGCTTTGTTTCCGTTTTCATAATAAGTTAGAAGGTATCATCAGTCGCCTGTTGTCATCCCAAGACGCTAACGATTTCTTGCTTCTAAATGGTGCGGGAAAGGTGTTGTTTGCACCAAAAACTTCTCATCAGCCGTATCCCTCTAGGTTGACATTAAAAACAGCACCTCAAATGATTTCCATAGACAACCAAGAGATGGTGGCTGTTTGTGCTAAAGGGCAAGCCTATCAAGGCTACGCTGGCCCAGAAAATTGGCATGTTGGATCCTTAATGCCTATTGAATATATCGACGGAAGTACCAGTGCTGATAGTGCAAATCAAAACGACAGTGCATCATTGTTCTCAGAATTGTCTGGATTGATTTCTGATAACCTGCTTGATATTCGTCGCCAGGCAATGACAATTAATGATGATTTACAATTGATCGTATTAAATGGCGTGATCACGGCGGCGCGTGAAAATGCAGTGGAATTCATGCCAGTTTTAGAGGCCATTAAAAATATTGGGCGAGATATTGATAATGTGTTTGCTGAGTCCATTGAATCGTTGTTTTCTACGATTATATCCGGCCAGTTAAATGCTATAAGACTACAGGCCAGCCTGGCGGTAGATATCATGGATCGTAACTTATACGAGCGCGCTAATGATTGTCGCTGGTGGGGGCTAAGTAGCTTGTTACGCACCGCCTTATCTGAACTAGATAAGGACAGCATTAAACAAACTCTAGCGAAAATACACTCCCTATATACTGTTTATCACACTCTGTATGTTTATGATAAACAGGGACGTTATGTGGCATTTTCAGATGACAGATATGAGCATAAGGTTGGCCAAAGCGTGGCGGCTGACTCCGGTGTGCAGGCGGTTTTTCAATTAAAAAATATCTATGAGTACTGTGTTTCGCCTTTCGAGCCTTTTGAATGTTATCAGGGAGAGTCAACGTATATTTATAACGCTGCACTTCGTGATATGAACCAAGCTGATAAAATAATCGGAGGGATTGGCATAGTATTTGATTCTACGGTGGAGTTTAACGCTATTCTTAATGATGTTTTACCGCGTGAACATGATGTGATTAAGGCTGGGTCCAAAGCCTTATTTACCACAGATAAGGGGGTGGTGATTGCCAGTTCTTCAGCTGAACATGCTATTGGTGAGGTGTTTTGGCCGGATATTGATCTAGCCCAGTTGCATAAAGAAGGCTCCACAGCCACGGCGGTACGGCTAGATGGCACGGGGTATCTTATTGGTGCAGCCAAGTCAGAAGGGTATCGTGAATATAAGCGCCAAGATGGCTACGCTAACACGATCATTGCTTGGGTGTTAATCCCTTGCTGAGGTGATAAACATTAGCGTGCCATCCCTGGCACCTTAGGTCATGTACAATCCATTATTTTTTAAGATTAAATCGGCCTACCAGTGCGGTAAGTTTTGAGGCCTCCTGAGCCAGTTCATTGGACGCTATTGCGCACTTCTCCGACGTTTGACTATTGCGGTGTGAAACCTCATCAATCTGCTGTATTGCAATGCCTACCTGTTCAGCTCCGGTAGACTGTTGTATCGATGCAGAAGAGATTTCCCTGACCAAGGACGCTGCGTCATGCGTGTTTTGGACAATCTTTTGCAGTGCCTCAGCCGTTTGAGCTGACAAGGCTATACCTTTGCGGGTTTTTTCGTTCGAAGCACTCACCAGAAGGGATGTTTTCTTAACGGCTTCGGCACTTCTTGAAGCCAACTGACGAACCTCGTCAGCGACAACCGCAAACCCCCGTCCTTGCTCTCCAGCTCTGGCGGCCTCAATGGCGGCATTAAGTGCCAGCAAATTGGTTTGTTCTGCTATAGATTGAATGACCTTAATGAATTCATTAATGTCATTGCCAGCCGTCTCGATTTCATTCATGGCGACTTGCAGTTCTTCCATCAGATTATTTCCGTCACCAGCCGAGTCTGCGCTTGCAAGAGAAAGGCCGCTGGCTTTTTCAGCGTTACTGGCGGTTTGCCTGATTTGGGTTGCGATTTAAGCGATAGATGCACTTATCTCGGTTACTGAGGCAGCGGAATCTGTAGCACCATTGGACAAATCATCGCTCATGACCGAAACCGTATCAGAGTTACTACCAATAATGTCTGCCCGAGTTTTAATGTCACTGACCAGTTGATTCAAGTCATCCAGCATTCTTTTGAGAGCAAGGCCAAGCTGATCATCAACTCCGGCCATAGTGACTGTCTGGTTGAGATTGCCGCTGGCAATTTTTTCTGCAATATCGGCATGAGATTTAAGAATATTTGCCATATTATCTAGGGCAAAAGAAAGTTGACCAACTTCATCTTCTTTGGAGTAATTTAATCGTCGGTCGAAGCAGCCTTTTGAAATTTCTTTAGCCATGTCTACAGCATTCATTATCGGTTTGCTCATGTTTCTTGCCAATATAAACATGCCCAATACAGCCAAGACAGACAGAACTATACCAATGACAACCTGCCACATGGCATCTTTTTTGTTTTGGCTGTCAATCTTGCTTGTTATATCTTCAACCTCGCTCAATACCAGTGCCTTATCAAGTGTGATAGCTACCCCCCCAACTTATATTGGTATTTCCCAACATAATGGGTGCAATAACGTTTACAGTATTATTGGATTCATCTATAAAGTAGCCGATATCGCCAAGTTTGATTTGATCGACGATTTTTTGACCAAATTCAGAAGAGGTCCCTTGAATGGATTGACCGATGTTATTTGCGTTTCCGCTGTCGGCTATATATAAACCATCTGACGTGATTATTCGAACGATAGCCGCATCTTTATAGATCGATTCAGCCACACTTTTGCTTAGGTTCTGTACAAAATCCAGATCATAATCCGTACCGGTAACACCCACAAATCTGTCATTTACCATAATAGGAGAAGACAGTGTGGCTAACCATACATTTCGCCCTTGTACGACATAAGGTCAAGGAGCTGTAACTGTGGACCGCGACGTGGATTTAGGAACCTGAAACCAGGCGCCTTTCTTCACTCCATTAGGGTGGGCCTCCAACGAATCGTATTCAACCAGGGGTTGCACGTCGACTCGTCCGCTGGCATCGCGAACCCAGTAAGGGGTGAACCGCCCTGTGTCTGGGTTGTTGCCATATTGTCCGTTGGCATTACTCGCATCTAGATTATCAAATGCATTTGGCTCCCAAGCACTGTAAACACCGTTAAGATCCTTGTCCGCATCAAGCACATTTTGCAAAATAGTGTTGAAGGTTGCTCTGTCTATATTTACTGATGTCTGCCCAGTTTGGGATGCTTTCAATCCAGATGCTGCGTTAGATAGGGTTTCTGCAGCCTGAAGACCTTTTTCTAATTTCCTGGCAATATTTTTTGATGAATCAGCTGCGATGCTCATCATTTTTTCGAGTGTTATTTTGGTGACAAGGTCTGATACTTCAATTCTAACTAAAGAGCTAGATTGCCTTGATGAGTAAACGCTAAATATAATCAGTAAGAAAACTGTTACCAGTACACCAATAGCAGCTGAAACTGCTATTTTTGCTTTTATTGAACGCAGCATGATCTTTAATCCTCAAAAATGAGCGTAAACTCGATTTTTTATTATACAGCTGTAAAGATACAAATTAGACCTGTACTAAAGTCGATTTATAGTGAAACTTTAGGCTTAATTTAGATGGTCATTTTTAAACGGTATAAGTCAGATCAATAGGTTTTGATTTGGGTCATGCTTTAAAAACTGAATCGGTTTGCCCTCTGGGGCAAATCCAACGTATATTTGCAATGCATGATTCACAACCCTGAAAAGAGTGCGCCCCAAGGGCAGCAGAGGCATTGAGTGGAACCCTAAGCCTCAAACAAAAAGGATGAAATACCATGGATATGTTGACAAATCCCATCGCCAGCGAGAATTACTTCAGCACATACGACGGTGTTGAGCTCTTCTACCGTCATTGGCCAGCGACAGGGGCGAGGCGGGGTGCCGTAGTTATGTTCCACCGCGGCCATGAACATTCAGGTCGCATGGCGCATCTGGTTGAAGAACTTGCTCTAGACGATTTCGATATTTTTGCCTGGGATGCTCGTGGCCATGGTCATTCGCCGGGTGAACGTGGTTTTTCCCCGAGTTACGGTACCTCGGTACGTGATGTACAAACCTTCATTGACCATATCCAGGCGACTCATGGAGTCGATCAGGGAGATATGGTCATACTGGCACAGAGCGTGGGAGCGGTACTGGTTTCCACCTGGGCGCACGATTATGCACCGCAAGTACGGGCGTTGGTATTGGCTTCACCCGCTTTCAAGGTGAAGCTCTATGTGCCCTTTGCACGGCTGGGCCTCAAACTGCTGCAGAAAATACGCGGTAACTTTTTCGTCAACAGCTATGTTAAGTCGAAACTCCTTACGCATGATCCGGAACGTCAGGCCAGCTTCGATAATGACCCGCTGATTGCCCGGGCGATCTCAGTGAACATCCTGCTTGGTCTCTACGAGGCAGCAGAGCGTGTAGTTGTCGATGCAGCAGCCATCACCCTACCCACGCAACTGCTGATCTCGGGTTCAGACTGGGTGGTTGAGCAGCAGCCACAAATCGATTTTTTCAATAATCTCGGCTCCTCTGTCAAGGAAATGCATCTACTTGAAGGTTTCTACCATGACACGCTGGGTGAGGCGGACCGTGACCAGGCTGTGGCGCTGATTCGTCAGTTCATACAGCGTCAGTTCGATGAGCCTGCACCTGTGGTAGATCTGACACAGGCTGACCGCCAGGGTTATACCTTTGAAGAGTCCCAGCAACTCTCTGCACCGTTACCCAAAGGGAGTTTTAAGAACTGGTGGTGGAAGCGTTACCGCCAAGGACTGCATTGGTCAGGTATGGTTTCAGATGGTATCGCCCTGGGTTATCGCACCGGGTTCGACTCGGGTAGTTCGCTTGATTATGTTTATCGAAACCAGCCTGGCGGGATTGGCTTTATCGGCCGCCTGGTGGACAAAAACTATCTGAATGCCATTGGCTGGCGTGGCATTCGCCAGCGCAAGGTGAACATGGAAGCGCTGTTGCGTCAGGTCAGAGCTAAGCTGCGCGAGGAAGGCAAACCGGTAAAGGTGCTCGATATCGCTGCTGGTCATGGCCGCTATGTACTTGATGCGCTAACCCATGAGGCCGATACATCCGACCGGGTGCTGTTGCGTGATTATTCTGATATCAACGTGCGTGATGGCGGACGGCTGATCGAAGAACGAGGCCTGTCAGACTGGATTCGCTTTGAGAAAGGTGATGCTTTCAACACCGAGTCCGTTGCCAATGCACAGCCGGGAACCACACTAGGCATCGTTTCAGGCCTGTATGAGTTGTTCCCGGATAACGATATGGTGCAGGCTTCCCTGGCAGGCATGGCGCAGGCCATCGAAGAGGGTGGTTATCTTATCTACACAGGTCAGCCCTGGCATCCACAACTGGAGATGATTGCGCGGGCTCTCACCAGTCATCGTGATGGTGATGCCTGGGTTATGCGTCGCCGCACTCAAGCAGAAATGGATCAGTTAGTACGTCAGGCCGGTTTTGTAAAGATTGAACAGCGTATTGACGAGTGGGGCATCTTTACCGTATCGATTGCACGACGCCAGCTAGTATGAATACGGTTGCTACGCCTGTTCGCGAGTCGATTCGGCTAAAGCACAGTCTCGCCTGGCTGGTTCTGCTGGCACCCCTATTTTTTCTGAGCTACGGCTGGAGCAATCAATGGGCTGCCAGTCGTGGGGTGACGGAGAGTATTGTTTTTGCCTGGGAGTGGGTGATCCCTTTTCTTCCCTGGACTATCTTGCCCTATTGGTCCATCGACCTTATGTATGGCTTCTCTTTCCTGGCTTGTCGCGGTCCACGAGAGGTTAATCATCACGGCTTGCGGCTATTAACGGCACAGTTGATTTCTGTGAGCTGTTTTATCCTTTTTCCGCTACGCTTCTCCGGTGAGAAACCTGAAACGACCGGCATATTCGGTACGTTCTTCGATCTCCTGGCCGGTTTTGATCTACCCTACAATCAGGCTCCATCTCTGCATATCAGTCTGCTGGTCATCATCTGGTGGGCGCTGGTGAGGCGTGCTAGTCCTGAGATGCGATGGGTATGGCATAGTTGGGCTGTGTTAGTGGCTGTCTCTGTGCTCACCACCTGGCAGCACCATTTCATCGATGTGCCGACTGGTTTGCTTGTCGGGTTTCTCTGCCTGTGGTTGTGGCCTGATAGGGTCGACTCGCCACTCCTTATCCGCAAGGGCGCGCGTCGTAGCCATCCGCAGCTTGCTCTCAGCTATCTGCTTGGTGCAGTCATTTGTACCTTGATCGCCATGCTGGGTGGATGGGCACTGCTGGCCATGTGGCCGGCTGCTGCGCTGACACTGGTTGCTATCAATTACGCCTGGGCAGGTGCGGCTGGCTTCCAGAAGCAGGATGGGCAGCAAGCTGTTGCTGTACGCTGGTTACTGGCTCCCTATCGGCTGGGGGCTTGGATCAACAGTCGTCTCTGGACACGCCAGCAGCCGGCAGCCAATCAAATCACCGATAAAGTCTGGCTGGGTCGCATACCAACGGCGTCTGAACTGAGTCGAGGTGGTTTTGATGCCCTCGTGGATTTGACCGCCGAGTTCGACTCACCACGCACGGCTACCCAGCGCTACAGTGTTCCGATGCTCGATCTGACTGTGCCTGATGTAAACACGCTCAAACAGGCGGCAGATACACTGGAAACAGCTCACCAAAACGGAGCTCGTATCCTCGTCTGTTGTGCTCTGGGTTACTCTCGCAGTGCCTTAACTGTAGCGGCTTGGTTGTTACTCAGCGGTCGGGCCGATAGTGTCAACAACGCGATAAGGATGATTAAAGCAGGTCGTCCACAGGTCGTCTTCAAGGAAACACATCGTCAGGTATTGAAGGCACTTATATTGAAGGCACCTAACCATGACCCCACCTGAACAAGAGCTCAATACCCTGGCAGCCAAAGCCGCCGTTACCGCAAGCCTGCTCAATATCGGCTCTTATATAGCCCAGATCAGTGTTGCCTTATTGATGCTGGGGCTGCTGCTGCTATGGTTGCTAGGGCACTCGGTGAGTCATCCTCTGCTATTGGCAGCAATGGCTATGGCACTCCTGCAGGTTTACTTTGCTTTGCGGGTAAGGTTTGATGCCAATATCTTCCGCACCTGGGCCAATCGCTGGCACGGAAGTGCCGATCCCAAGGCGGACCTGAACGCCTTTGATAAGCAGGTGGGTCGAAGCGTAGCTGCAACAGATATCAAAACAGACCTGAGCAACCGGCGCGCTGGCGCCCTACGACTGTTGCGTCTGCAGCTAATCTGCATGGTGATGCAGCTGCTAATGACGGCTGTTGCTGTCTGGTTTTAAGGCATCTCCCGGTGCCACTCTGTATCAGTTCGAGGAAGAGGGTATTCGGGAAGTCGCTTACCGTGAAACAGATCCCTACCTGATCACTAAAGAATTTTTGAGTGGATCAGAGCGAATCCTTATTCGTGCTGCCTATCGCCCCGAACCCGTAAAAAACTGGTGAAGCGGGGCAGACCATTATTGGTGTAGCCGTGGTATTTATAGGTAATTGTACTGCCGATAGGCGGGGGATTGGCGCGTTCGGCATCAGTGAATCCACTGCCGACAGAAAATTCAATGCCTTGTTGATTTCGCACTCGTAGAGCGCCTAGCATGCCGGTGTATTTGCCTTGGCCGGGCAAATGCGCAATCACCTCGGCTTCGGCATCAAAATAAGGCTTTAGCTTCAATAACGCATCGCTTCTGCCGGACCGATGGTGTGCGCTGGCTAAATGCAGCATCAAGCCTTCTGCGCCGCTTTCAACAAGAGCCTGCAGATGTTCACTTAACGCCTGATTGGAATCAAAACGCAGCTGTTGTATGGCTTTGATATGCGCTGCATTTATCTGCTCTATTAAGTCGGTATAGTTTTTGTAACGTTGCTCAAAGGGGAGCTGGGCATCAGGCATATCAAAAACCATATAACTGACCTGGCGCCATCGGTCATCGTTGGCTGTTTGGGTGCGTACGATGCTACTTAGGGCTTCGAAATCCTGACGTTGTGTCCATAACTCACCATCCAGCCAAACCGCGGGTAAGGGCGCGGTGAACCAATTAGGCGCTGGTATCGGGTTGCCTTGCCGGGTCAGCAGTTGTTCGCCCGTCCAGATAGCCCTTATACCATCATATTTTTCACTGACTAAATAGTCGCTGATGGTGACGGTACTATCCTGGTCATAAACCTTTGCCAGTTGTACCTGTGCTGAAGATTTCACAGAGAACAGGGCACAAGCGCCAACACACAGAACAATAAAATAAACGCGAGGTAGTTTTGAGAATTTCGAGAGGTTTGACATCATAGCATCCTTGCTTGTCAGTAAGTTGCAGCGCTCCTGCGCTAGCGGTACGAATAGATTATAGCACTGGGAAGCATGCTTCGCACGGCGGCAATGAGTTAGTCGCTCTCCGTTCGCATAGGAGCCACCATTACTGTTTATGGTCACGAAGCTGGTTCGGGATGAGCAGAGGCGGCTGGAAGTGGTTACTGCATCAAAACTCCGAACAACATAACTTCAGATCCCAAGCAAGCCTTGCAATATGCGAATTTGCTTGTTTTAATCCATATGGATAATCTGGATATACCCCATTTGTGATTGAGCAAGGGTTGGGCGGTAGCGTGCCTGGTTTTATAGAAATATCTGAATATGGACAACTTGGGTTGCAAATTACCGACACACTCAAGTTAAAACGAAAGGACGCATTATGAACTATTTAAACATAAACATTTCTGAAAAGCGGGATATTGAAACTGTTCTTAAGAACATTCAGTCATCTCAGTCTCACGAGTTTACACACTTCACTATTAATTTCGCTAGAGGTAACGAGGCTGCATGGTCCCGTTCCTTAAAGGGCACTTATAACTATCCGATAACTTGGTGGGTGGGTGTATTTCAGCTACAAACGCAGATGGGAGTGTGGGGGCACCACCACCGGAGTGTGCGGTGAAGAAGCGATACTTCTGGAAAATCTAGAACTGGATGTTTGTGTAAATGAATAGATTAGCAGAGTGGCTGACTGCTTTAGAGAATGAGTATCGGCTGTTTGAATGAGTAGAAAGGTTCACTGATATGAGCAGGTCACAATTAACAGAATAATGAAGGAACTGTCGATGCTGGGAATTTTGAGTTCAAAATGTCTAATCCGACAGGCGCATTAGCTGATGCAATAAAGGAGAAAGTATGCAATTTGCAGAGATCACGCACATAAATCAAGCTGGGACTTTTGGTCCTCTGAAAGGAAAGTGCTGTGTTCAACCGGGGGAGTACATCAAAGGAACTTACTTTTTAGGCGGTGCCGGACTCGATGGAGTATATATCCCACAGTTGATCAGTGCTCTCCACGAAGCAGGTGTAAGGAGCGCCATACATCTAGATAGAGAAAAATGGTCTGGAGGTCAACACATGGATGCTTCAATAGGTGTCTTATTCGGAAGAAATTATGACCCTAGGTTTCCTATGTTGCTCCGAGTATACCCAAACTCACATAAACAGTTCAATTTAATTGGCTATTCATATGGCTCATTAATAGCTGCTCAACTAGCAGTTAAATATGCGCGAAGTTGATCATATGTGGATCATCTTGTTTTAATTGGTAGTCCTATCAGCGACAATTTTTTAAGCATCGTAAAAGGTATGACAAACATTAAAAATGTTTTTGTTATTGACTTGGATGAATTTGGTGACCCAGTTTATGCAGGCATGACTACACCCAGATTAATTTTGAGTACGTATACTCTCAGTGAACAAATGAAAACATCAAGTGGATATTTTTATTATGCCGAGAAAGGTCCTGCAGGGGATGAACGAAGAGAATCTCTGGCAGAAGAATTATATAGGTTGGGGCTTAGATAATGGTTTTAACAAAAAGAAATTTTTCTTATATTATTTATTTTTTTGCGTTACTTGTTCTTGTTGGTGGTGCAGTTGATCTAATTTTCTCTTTTAGAGATTTTATTTTTTCCGGAAAAGGAATCGGTGTTTATGGTGGTTTTGTATACTATGCGTTAGCTGTTTTCAGTGTGGTTATATGGAGCACATCTTATTTTTTTCAAAAAAACAATACGCTAGCTGTCATATACTGGTCAGTATTTCTGTTACTAACAGGGTTTATTATAGCTCAACCCACATGGTGGTCAGCCCCATAAATAAGTAGCTAACCAACCAAGGCTGTACGACATATTTTGCTTTGCTGCATTAAAAACGCAAAATATGCCTCTTCTTGGGGTGTAAAATTGCTTTTCTAAAACTCAATTACTACAATGTATTACATTGCATTTAGTTGAGGGCTTCATCATGAGTGTTACTACGGTTCGATTACAAGCTGAGGTTGAGCATCAGTTGGAAGCCATTGCGAGCAGGCTTCATCGGAGCAAAGGATGGGTGATCAACCAGGCTTTATCAGAATACATTGACAAGCAGCGATTAGAGCAAGAACGCTGGCAACAAACCTTAGATGCGATGGAGTCAGCTGCTCAAGGAAAAGTAGTCGATGCCAGCGAGGTCCATAGTTGGCTAAATAGCTGGGGAACTGAAAACGAGCAGGATGCACCGAGGTCGGATAAGTGAAACTGGTTTACACGGATGAAGCCATTGAAGATTTGAAGCGCCTCAGGGAGTTCATCGCAATCCATAACCCTGCAGCGGCATCCAGAGTAGCTGCAGAACTGGTAGGCAAGATCGAACTGCTACCAGACTTCCCAAAAATGGGGACGCCGGTTGATTTTGCACCGGTACCAGACTCGGTCCGTGACATGATTTTTGGAAAATACGTTGTCCGTTATTCAGTACATGCGAGTGCCGTTATTATTCTACGGGTATGGCATACGCTGGAGGGTGAACGGTAAGCGGCCATTTTAACCTGCGCGGCTCAAATGTATGTCCAGGCCAATACCCTGGTAAACCAGCGGCACTGAGTTGAATACATCTTACTTTCTCTGACCAGCTTTTAAAGAAACAGCTGTTCGCCCCCCTTACACCACAGCTCGGCTCCCAGCCCGCCAAAATTCAGGGGGGATTCGGTTGTTGCTTTTTGCACACCGCGACTGCGAGCCAGGTTGTTGTAAGTGTTGGGTTTCACATGGGGGGGCTAGTGCAGATATAAGCGTTACGTGCTATCGAAATAACTCGGCATGGGTGCCAATTCGAGCCAACTTGAGAGAAGTGTCATCGGCTTTGTAAATCAAAACCAAGTCCTTCTTAAACTGGGTCGAGTACTCAAGTTTAAGCATTGTCGAGTTTACCGATGTTCAGTTCCTCGAATAGCTCCTCAAGATTGGTAACGGAACTCGCCTTGCCGGACTCTAGCTCGGAGATGGCTGCGGCTGTTGCTGCATTGGGCTGCTTCATTTTAAGCTCAAAGGGTATGCCGCCGTAATTAATTACCGCCTTGGCAAAAAGCTTTATTGCTTGAGAGGGGCTAAGTCCCATACCTTCGCAAACATTAGTGAATGCTAACTTGGTGTCGTGGTCTATTCGGGTACTCAGCATTTCAGTCTTCATAATGTCACCATTTGCTTGACTATGTATTACAATGTATATCAAAGTGTAGCAAATGCCTGACGAATTGAAAACAATAGGCGTCTGCGCTACATGCAACAACTATCTTGGTCTTCTCCTGCGCTCGTTGCACCCGACCGTTTATGGCTGGCTCGTCAGGGCAAAAATCGTGAGGTGTTAATGACTAAAGATATTAGAATCTTTTTTGTGGGTGATTCTTTCGTCAATGGCACGGGGATGAAAAAGCGCTTGGATTGGCTGGACGATTGCTACAGACTCAACCCCCTGAAATCCTCGCCCGAAAACAGGCCCAGATTGAGAAACTGGAAAAAGTCTCTGCCAAGATAAAAAAGCACTTAGCGACCATGCCTGAACGGCTCGGTCAGCGTGGCACACCGGTAAAGGGAAATATCACTGACCCAGATAGTGCAAAAATGAAGACTTCAAGGGACTGATAGGTGAACAATAAATCATCAGCTTCCAAGGTTACCGCCAACACTGTCGAAACTGTTCTCTAAAACATCAGTGCCTGCGTAGACCCAATCAACAAGATGGACGTCATCTCTACAGCCAACGTTTAAGTACGGTTGAACTGGTGTTCGGCAACCTGGAAAGTAACAAAGGATTGAATCGGTTTACACTGAGGGGCAAGTCCAAGGTCAATGCCCAGTGGTTGATGTGTTGTATGGTACATAACCTTGAGAAGATTGCGACACAGGGACAACAAAGGCATTGAGCCAAATCATAATCCACCAAACGGTGGTTGTGATAGCCTGAATGGATGTGCATTTTATTGTACATGTTTGGGTTTGAGGCTATACATGTCCGGTAAAACGTGTATGTGGAGGTTCTATGAGAATTGTGTCTTTTACTGAAGCAAAAAATAGTCTGAAAACGGTGCTAGACTCTGTCGTTAATGACGCAGATACAGTGGTGATTACCCGCCGTGATTCTGAAGATGCTGTTGTTATGTCGCTAGATTACTACAATAGTCTGATGGAAACAGTGCACCTGCTGCGCTCCCCAGCAAATGCTGAGCATTTGAATCGCTCAATTGTACAATTTAAAGCCGGTAAAGTAACGAGCAGAGATTTGATAGGTGAGTAGCCGTCTACTGCCATGGACTGGCGAATTCTGGGCCGATGATTGTGCTGAGGACTACCGGTTTAAAGTAACCCTCAGCCTGTTGAATCTTATCTGGCCAGTAATTCATTGCGCACAATTTGTGCCCCTGCTGCCAAGGCACTGAGCTTGCCTGTTGCAACCTGACGGGATAAAGGTGCCATACCGCAGTTAGTGCAAGGATACAGCTTGTCGGCATCGACAAATTGCAGGGCCTTTCTCAGCGTATCCGCGACTTCTTCGGGTGTCTCGATGGTGTCGGTTGCCACATCGATGGCGCCGACCATCACTTTTTTACCCCGGATCAGCTCCAGTAGTTCCATGGGCACATGTGAGTTGTGACATTCGAGCGAGATGATATCGATATTGGATTTTTGCAGTTTCGGGAACGCTTCTTCGTATTGCCGCCACTCCGAGCCCAGGGTTTTTTTCCAATCGGTATTGGCTTTGATGCCATAGCCATAGCAGATATGGACGGCCGTTTCGCATTTCAGCCCTTCGATGGCTCTTTCCAGACAGGCAATGCCCCAGGCATTCACATCATCAAAAAATACGTTAAAGGCAGGTTCATCAAATTGAATGATATCCACACCGGCTGCCTCTAGCTCTTTCGCTTCCTGATTCAGTATTTTGGCAAATTCCCAGGCGAGTTTTTCACGGCTTTTATAGTGGTCATCATACAGCGTGTCGATCATCGTCATCGGGCCTGGCAACGCCCATTTTATCGGTTGCGTGGTTTGCTGACGTAAAAATCTGGCATCTTCAACAAAAACGGGTTTTTGTCGGGAAACCGGGCCCACTACGGTTGGCACACTGGCATCATAGCGGTTACGAATTCTGACCGTTTTACGCTTCTCAAAATCAACGCCACTCAGGTGTTCGATAAAGGTTGTCACAAAGTGTTGGCGCGTTTGTTCACCGTCACTGACAATATCGATACCTGCCTGTTGTTGTTCCTGCAATGACAGACGTAGCGCATCCTGTTTGCCGTGAATGAGTTCCTCTCCCTGCAATTTCCAGGGTGACCAGAGTGTCTCAGGTTGTGCCAGCCAGGAGGGTTTAGGTAAGCTGCCTGCTGTTGATGTCGGTAATAGTGTTTTCATCATAAATACTTTTATCTGAGTGATTAATTAAGCGTAGTTAGCTGACCATTGATCCAGAACGGCACGATAGGGTTTGATAAAGTGCTCTTCAGCAAACTTCCCCTGTGCGATGGCTAAGGTGCTGCGCTCTTCCCGGTCATACACTATGTGTGTGATTGAGTGATCCGGGTTTTTCAAATTCGGTCGATAGCATTTTCCGGCGACAGCATTGGCATTATAAATTTCTGGCCGGTAAATTTTTTGAAAGGTTTCCATGGTGCTGATGGTGCTAATCAGCTCAAGGTTAGTGTAATCGTTCAGCAAATCACCAAAGAAATAGAAGGCCAAAGGCGCAACACTGTTGGGCGGCATAAAATAGCGAACATCCAGGCCCATCTTTTTGAAATACAGCTCGGTCAGCGATGATTCGTTTGGTTGGTATTCCACGCCTAATACTGGGTGCTGGTTTTCCGTGCGGTGATAGGTCTTGTTATCCGAAACGCTCAAGCAGATAACCGGTGGCTTTTTGAAATGCTGCTGATAGGCTTTTGAACTCACGAAGTACTTGAAAAGTTTGCCATGCAGATCGCCAAAATTCTCCGGGATGCTGAATTGGGCTTGCTGCTTGTTATGATCAAGTAGCAATACACTAAAATCATAATCCCGCACATAGGAAGAGAAGTTGTTACCAACAATGCCTTCAATGCGTTCGTTGGTGGCATGATCCACAATGTTGGTTTTCAACACTTCAATCGAGGGAAAGCTGTCACCCTGGCCTTCGATTGTCATATCAACGGAAATGATTTCCAGCTCGACAGAGTAACGATCGCTGTTGGGGTTATCCCAATGCGCTAATGCATTAAAACGATTGTCAATCATCTTCAGAGCATGGTGCAAATTCTGCTGGCGACACTCACCCCTTGCCAGGTTGGCAAAGTTGGTGGTGATACGGGTACTGTCCGACGGCTGATAGTGCTCATCGAAACGAATACGCTTAATACTAAAAGTGAAATCTTGATTCATCGCTGTCTGGTATCCCTTTTACTCATTTGCTGAGACAAACCCTGAATATGCTGTTTGTTGTTGCTGGGTTCGCCAATCGCTCTCCGGTCTGTCGTCTGTGCTTGAAGGCTGTGTGTACTTTATACGTTTAAATTCACATGAATGAAAACGATGTTATTTCATTTTTTCATGAGTAATATTAATTCTAGCTGTCTAAAGGCCTCTTAATGGACCTCACAACCCGCATCCTCTTTAAAAGTCGGTACTGCTGATGCGAACCTGAGGGCTCCACCGCGCCAGCCATGGCGCTCTCAGGTTACAACCTGATCCATTTTGGTTACGCCAACGTTCAAATGGCATGAGTCAGTTCAATAGATTTCAGTTGGGTGGAGACAAACAGTGAACATCATCAATCCAGAGAAGCTGCTACGCAGCAAATGGACAGCCGTTACGCCGCATAATAAAGAGAAACACTTCATGGTCACGGAATTGGTTCGGGACGAGCAGGAGCGGGTGGTGGCGTGTTTGCTAGAGGCGGTGCTGACCCGGCAAGTGTACAGTTTTCCCTGGCAGACACTAAAGAATGAGGCAGAATGGCGAATGGGTTGGAAGTAGTTTTCTACTGCCTTAACACCTGAACAGAGTGGCTAATAGCGCGGTTTTAAATCTCACAACAAAGCTTGCAGCAATCAACTTTGCCTGTTTTAATCCATTACAGGCTATCTGGATATACGGCGGCTGTAAATTAACTGTATTTTGGATGCTACCCGTTTACACAACTGCAATAGGCTTTCTCTGTGTGTTAAGCCTGCATACTTGATGATCTGTTTGCCTACCGGTATCTGCGAGGGAAAATAGATCAGCCTTGGGGTTTGCCAATTTAAGTGTAGGGTTAGTCGAATTGGTATAGTGGTCTTTGGGGCTATGGTATAAATGTTAGACTTCTTTAAGGTTGAAGAATGGAATCTGTATTAGAATTTCTAGAAAATGATGATATTAATTGGTCGATAAACTTTGACCGATATGATGGGTTCATACATGTAGCAGAAACATTTGGATATAAGTTTGGAGCTCAAAAAACTGCCCGTGAAGTACAGGAGTTTTTAAAGGAAAAAATTAAAAATACACTTTACGGTAATGAGATTAGCCAGATTGATTTTGAGAAGGTGCAAGATCACCTCGCGCTAAGATATTTCTCATCAGGTGAGATTGAGTGTAAAAATTCATTTAAATTTGTAGGATTTATTAGATATATAATTAACCGGCTTGAGTCTTACTCAGCTTCTCTGGAGTCATGGAACTTGGCGAGAGATTACTTAGAAGCATACCTATGTCTTTCTAATTATAATTATGACAAAAATTCTTATTCATCTTTGTGTAATGAAAAAAAGTTAATTTCAGAATCCATAATTTTTTTAAACAAGAAGGGGTTTAAAACTACGATTGAAGCTGGAGATATTGTTATCAGTGAGGGTTCTGAAAGTCGATTATTGTCAGCAATCAACTATAGATTTAAAAAGCTTGGATATCATTCAATATACTTAACCCTTCGTTGTATTTCAAAGCATTATGATCAAGGTGCTAGACGATACTTTTTACGCCCTGAGCCTTCTGTTTCACTTGAATATCGTGCTGGCGTACCTTGGGGGTATTTGTTTAATGTAAGCTTGGCTAATTTACATAGTGTTAAGAAGCTCAAAAGACCTGATAAATTGTTTCTCGAATGCATCGAGCTATCAAAGCACTATTTCTGTATTAAGAATTTGCAAACATTCAATAAATACAGCGACACAAATCATAGGTATGACACTATTTTACCTGCCATACAAAAGCATATCCTATATGATCAGTACTTCTCGATAGATCAAATCAGTTCTGATCATCTTGTTAAGATGATTGAAGGTATGTTCGACACCTCATTAATTAAATCTATGAATATTAATGCAGAGGTCTACATAGATATACTGAAATGGGTTTCAAATAGATCAAAGCACAATGAACCGCTAGTGTTCTCAGTAGATGAGATTACACATGGGCTTAATTACAAATATTTTGCAAGCGATATCGAAGATTCATTGTTATTTATGTCATTTAAAGTCAGTGATATCAATGCTGGATATTTAAAGCCCAATGAGATATATAAGCGAAATTATTTCGAGAAACCCTTTGTCTCTATTGAAGGAAAATTCTTATATGTTAACCCTGTTATTTGCAACTATGGATTTTATAATTGCTTGCTAGATTTGTGCAAAATAAATGGAGCTGATGGCAATTTAATAGGCAAGGTTGCGGAGGAACTGGTTAAGGATTTGTTTGGTCGAAGTGGAGTAAAAGTCCATTCAAATAAAGAGTATAATATTCCGAATCTTATATCTAAAGATTTGTGTATTCAAAGCCAAAAACGTGAATGTGACTTCATTGTAGAAACGGATGATACAATCATATTTATTGAGTTAAAAAGAAAAACTCTTACTTCTGATGCAAGGGCTGGAGATACTCTAAGGTCAACAATTGACTTGTCACAATCTTTATTGCACGCTTTAGCGCAAACAGGCTGCCATGAATATATGCTTAGGCGCAATGGAGAAATTAAATTTGATGATGGTTCAGTAATAGAATTATCAGGTCGGAAGGTTGAGCGTGTAGCTTTGTCCTTGTTTGGGTTCTTTGGTATTCAAGATGGATCTTTTGTACACCAAATACTTGGCAGTCTAATAAATGCAAAGATTGATAGCGGTAATGCCGAAGAAGATAAAAAAATAAATAAGCACCTTGCTGAACTCCAGAACCAATATCGAACTGATATTTTCTCCGATCTATATTGCGGAGAAAATAATCCATTTTTTAATTGTAGGTTCTTTAGTGTCCCGCAATTAATTGAAATCCTCTCAAATTCTAATAATAATGAGCAATTTAAGGTGGAGCTTAATCGTACTCGACATGTTTCAACTGGGTGCAAAGATTGGTTTAAGGATTATCTATTCATTCGAAAGCTTCAAGCCTAAGGAACGTATGAACAAGTTCCTCAAGAGCCATTTAAACTGCATTTTCTCTGCGTCGGGGCGCATAAAATGCGCACAAC